>PWTM01000046.1 GCA_003563855.1 PVC group bacterium
ACACCCACACACTCATTCGGCGCGCCAGGGAGGACGACAATGATCGGGACAAGGATCGAGACGATGATGACTGGGCGGGCCGTGCCGGTTGATCTCGTTACGGGTGGATGCGGGTTTATTGGATCGCATCTCGTGGAGGCGCTTGTTGCGCAGGGGGGGGCGGTGCGCGTGCTGGACAATCTTTCGTCGGGCCGGCGCGCCAACCTGGACGCCGTCCGCGACCGGGTGGAGATCGTGGAGGGCGACGTGCGCGACGCCGACGCGGTGCGGCGGGCGATGCGGGGCGTCCGGCACGTCTACCACGAGGCGGCGCTGGTCTCGGTACCCGCCTCGATCGAGCGTCCGGCGGAGAACCATGCGATCAACCTGACCGGCACCGTCAACGTGCTGGAGGCGGCGCGAGAGGCGGGCGTGGCGCGGCTCGTCTTCGCCAGCTCGGCCTCGGTCTACGGCGACGCCCCGGAGCTGCCGGCGCGGGAATCGGCGACGGCCGCGCCGGCCTCGCCCTACGCGCTGGCCAAGGCTGCGGGGGAGGCCTACCTGCGGCTCTACGCCGCCGTCTACGGGCTGGAGACCGTGAGCCTTCGCTACTTCAACGTCTACGGCCCGCGCCAGGATCCCGGCTCGATGTACTCGGGGGTCATCGCCCGGTTCTGCGAGGCTGTGCGGCGCGGTGAGCCGCCGACGGTCTTCGGCGACGGCCGGCAGACGCGCGACTTCGTTTTCGTGGCCGACGTGGTGGAGGCCAACCTGCGCGCCGCGCGGACCCCCGGCCTCGGCCGGGGCGAGGTCATGAACGTCGGCACGGGGACGCGCGTATCCCTGCTCGATCTGCTCGAGACGCTGGGCGCGCTCACGGGGCGTCCGCTCGCGCCCGCGTGGGAGGCGCCGCGCCGGGGCGACGCGCGCGATTCCGTGGCCGACCCCGCCCGCATGGCCGACCGGCTGGGCTATGTCGCCCGCACGGCGTTGCGCGACGGCCTGGCCGCGCTGCTCCGGAACGCGGCAGCGAGTAGTGGGCAGGCTTGAGCACTTCGACCCCGGACGCGCGCGCCGCCTGCTGGCCCGCCCGCCCTCTGCCCGCCTCCGCGCCACGCTCCTGCGCCGCCTGACACCCCTGTCGGATGCGGGATTTGGAATCGTGCCCGCTCCCTTGAAGGATACCCGTGACGGCAGCGCGACAGATCGGTAGGATAGCCGGGCGCAGGGGGGGGTACTGATGGTGGATTCGGGCAAAGTGGCAGTGTTCCGGTTGCGGCCCCATGGACCGCTCGTGTGGCTGGCTCTTCTGATCCTGCTGGTCGGCGGGGGAATCGCGTTTCTTCTGAATCGCGCGGCGGACGAGCCGGGAAGCAGCGCGGCGACGCTCGTGTTAACCGTTTCGGTGGTCGCGGCAGGGCTTTGCCTGGTCGGCGCGACCGCCCGGTTCTGGTTCTCGCACCTCCACCCCCACCGCAACCCCCGCCACGGCCGGCGCCGGGCGAGCGGCGCCAGGAAGCGGTGATCGGTGATCGGTAAGCAGTGATCAGTGATCAGTAATCAGTGATCAGTCCCCCAACCGATCACTGATCACTGATGACTGATCACTTCCCCCAGAGGCGGGTTCGACAACGATCGGAGCGGGGACAGGGATCAACTACCCGGGTGTTCGAGGGGGAGGGCGCGGGCACAGAGGGGGCAATCGGCCGGGGGCCAGGTCGTCGGCGTCATCCGCAGCAGGCTGAAGAGCGGGGCATCGAAGGCGGCCGCGCCGCCGCTGCGATCGACGAGTACGGCGACGGCGCCGACGGCGCCGCCGGCGCCGCGCACGATGTCGATCGTCTCCTGCACGCGGCCGCCGCGGGTGATCACGTCCTCGGCGATGACGAACCGCTCGCCCGTCCCGATCCGGAACCCGCGCCGGAGCGCAAGCCGGCCCTCTTCCTTCTCCGCGAAGATCGAGCGCAGCCCGAGGGCGCGCGCGAGCTCGTGGCCAACGAAGAGCCCGCCCATCGCCGGGGCGATGACGGCGTCGGCCCCGACGCCGGCGGCGCGGAGGCGTTCGGCGAGGGCGTCGCAGAGGCGGCCGGTCGCAGCCGGCCATTGGAGCACCTTCGCGCACTGGAAGAACCAGTCGCTGTGCAGGCCGGAGCGCAGCTCGAAGTGCCCCTCGAGCAGCGCCCCCGTTTCCTCGAAAGTCTTCCGGACCCCCGCCTCGTCCATCGCCCACCCCCCGCGCGGCCGCCCGCGGCCGGCGCGCGGGATCATCCCCCGCGCCGGCCGGCCCGGCAAGCGCGAAGCGGGGGTGCGTCGGGGAACGGGGGTGATCGGTGATCAGTCATCAGTGATCAGTGATCAGTTCCTTGCGGTCCGCGACGTCTTCCCCACTGTTCACTGATCACTGCCGGCTGCCGACTGCCCACTGCCGTCACCCCCCGGCATGCGGGGGGTCTCCCGGGCAGCGGGCAGCTCTCTCCTCCCCGCCCTCGTCCTCGTCCTCGTCCTCGATCGTCGGAGAATGGAAAGATCGAGGGACGAGGACGAGGACGATCAAGAAACGCGTCACGGAAAGAGCAAAGGGCGGTGCGGTTGGTGGCGGGAGTGGGACTCGAACCCACGACCCGAGGCTTATGAGTCCTCTGCTCTACCGACTGAGCTATCCCGCCACGGCACCGCGGTGAAGGCGGCGGCGGGGAGTATAGCTCTCCCGCCGGCGCGGCGCAACACAGACGGGCGGGAAGGGGCTGTACTCCCGGAAGACGCGGGCGATATACTGCCTGCGGCCTGTGTTTGCCGTCCGGGTCGGGCAGGCGCCGGACGGGCGAAAGGAAGGGACGGTCATGCACGATCTGCGCGCCATGCGGCAGGAGGAGGCCCGCTTTCGGGAGGGGCTCAGCCGGCGGGGCGCCTCGGTGGACCTGGACGGAATCCTCGCGCTCGACCGCCGGCGACGTGGGCTCCAGACGGAGGCCGAGTCGCTCAAGAGCGAACGCAACCGGCTCTCGAAGGCCATCGGCAAGCGGCGCCAGGCGGGCGAGGACACGGCGGCGAGCCAGGCCGAAGTCCGGGCGATGGGCGAACGGATCGCGGCGCTCGACGCGGAGGCGCGCGAGGTCGCCGCCGCGCTCGAACGCCGCCTGCTCGAAGTGCCCAACCTCCCCCAGCCCGCCGCGCCCGACGGGGCGGACGCCTCCGGGAACGTGGTCGTGCGCGAGGTCGGCGCGCGCCCGGAATTCCCGTTCGAGCCGAAGCCGCACTGGCAGATCGGCGAGGAACTCGATCTCTTCGACTTCGACCGGGCGACGCGGATGACCGGGGCCGGGTTCCCGCTCCTGCGCGGCGCCGGCGCCCGGCTGCAGCGCGCGCTGGTCCAGTTCATGCTCGCCCTCCACGTCCGCGAACACGGGTTCACCGAGGTCGCGCCGCCCTGCCTCTGCAACGCGGCGGCGATGACCGGCACCGGCCAGTTGCCGCGCATGGCCGAGGACATGTACCGGCTGGCCGGCGACGACCTCTACCTGATCCCGACCGCCGAGGTCCCGCTGACGAACCTCTACCGCGAGGAGATCCTCGCCGGGCCGCTGCCGATCCGGCTGACGGCCTGCACGCCCTGCTTCCGGCGCGAGGCCGGGGCCGCCGGGCGCGAGACGCGCGGGCTGAACCGCGTGCACCAGTTCGAGAAGGTGGAGATGGTCTGCTTCACGACCCCGGCGGAGTCCGACGCCGAGCTCGGCCGGCTGGTCGCGAACGCCGAGGCGGTGCTCGGCCGGCTGGAGCTGCCCTACCGGGTCGTCGAGCTCTGCGCCGGGGACCTGAGCTTCGCGGCCGCGCGCTGCTTTGACCTCGAGCTCTGGGCGCCGGGCCAGCAGGCATGGCTCGAAGTCTCCTCGTGCAGCAACTTCGAGGATTTCCAGGCCCGCCGCGCCGGGATCCGGTACCGCGACGCCGAGGGGAAGGCCGCCTTCCTGCACACGCTCAACGGATCCGGCGTCGCCTTGCCCCGGCTGCTGGTCGCCCTGATCGAGAACGGGCAGCAGGCGGATGGCTCGGTCGCGCTGCCGGCCGCGCTGCGCCCTTACATGGACGGGGCCGAGCGCCTCGGGCCGCCGGGATGAGCCGGTCCGCCGGGAGCGCGGCCCGCCCCGGCGGGCGGTCGACCGGGCGGACGCGGGAGGCGGCAGCCGATCCGGACCGGCATCCCTTCCTCGCGGGCATCCGCGCCGCCTGGCGCGCGGCGCCCGGCCTGGCCGGCGCGCGCCGGGTCGTGGTCGGCGTCTCGGGCGGGGCCGACTCGGTCGCCCTGCTCTGCGCGCTGCACCGCCTCGCGCCCGCACTGGGGATCGAGCGGCTCGTCGCGGCCCACCTCGACCACGGACTGCGCGGGGAAACCGGCGCGGCGGACCGGCGGTTCGTGGTCGCGCTCGCGCGGCGGCTCGGCGT
>PWTM01000131.1 GCA_003563855.1 PVC group bacterium
ATACCGCATTGACGGGGCCTGGGGCCGATGTAGTTCGCGGCAAAGTTGACGGATACGTTAGCTCCGGTGTAGTTTGCGAGTAAGCTGACGCCGTAGTCGATGGTGGGCAGTATGGTCGCGATGTCGTTTCCGCACGAGAATCTATCCGTATACCGAAAAGCCCTCGATTTCTTCGGTGGGATTCAACGGCAGGTAGCCGCGTGGAGCAGACGGCACGTGTTTGTAGATCATCTGATACGTGCGGCGGAGAGCATACTCTTCAATTTGGTGGAGGGCGTGCGACTGCGTGCTACGGATAAGAAGGTGATCACTCTCGACTACGCCATCGGTTCGGTTCTGGAGTGTGCGGCCTGTATGGACATCGCGATGCTGAAGGGGTTGCTGACCGAGTCTGTTGCGGTTGGACAGAAGACCGCCTTGTTGGAACTCTGCAAGATGCTTGTGGGGCTGCGCAACTCATGGAGCGCACCGCGTGTGGCGGAAGATGCTGTGTCCTATGAAGCCGGCAGCGTGCCGTCGGGCGGATCCGTCATCTTCTATCATGAGACCATGGATCGCTATATCGTGACGCTCGAATTCTATCGATGGCTCATCGCCACAGTGGCCACGCAGCGCCCGCCTGTCGCGTATGCGAAGGCCGCGGACACGTTGGCCACGCGCATTCTGTTGAACATCGCGGAAAGCAACGGACGCTATGCGTCCCTCTCTCGGCAGACCTTTCTCGATACAGCCAATGCGGCGACTGCCAAACTTGCGGTTCTACTCGATATGGGTGTTCGCCGAGGCATCATGGCACAGCCAGAGGTCGCAACAGGAAAGGGGCTTCTGGTACGAGTAGGACAGATGACAGCCAGGAAGGACTACACGACCCCATGATCTTCGGTGTGAAAGAAACCGTTGAACGCGAGAACGAAGCGTTTGAAGGTCTTTCTTTTTCGCTAACTGCCTCGAAAACTCCTGCGAGGCTAACTCCAACGCTATCTTTGCCGCGAACTCCACCGAGTCGGGGCAAGCAGAATTGTCTCCGTCGGCCTTTCGTGCGTCGGCGCATTGCACAATGCGCACATGCTAAGATAGTCGGGGCCGGGCATTTCGGGCAGAGACCGCCAGAAGTGAGATGCGCCCCGGCGCGGGCGCGAAGAACAGTGGGCTGGCCGGCTGGGCCGGCGTGTGCGAGCATGGGCGCTCGATGAACGCGCGACGCATCGGGGTGGCGATCCAGACCCAGCAGGTGCACGCCGAGCACCAGCAGCTCTATCGCGGGGTCCGCGACTACAGCCGGGAGCACGCGGGGTTCCGCTGCATCCTGGCGCCCTTCGCCGCCGCGGATCTGAAGGCCGCGCCGAAATCCCGTCCGCCTTACGACGGCATCCTGGCCCAGGCGACGCCGGAGCTGGTGGAGGTCGCCGCGGGCGCGGGAGTTCCTGTGGTGGACGTCTGGCGCGATTCCCGGGTCACCGTGCCGATCAATTGCGTGTTCCCGGACTTCGCGCAGGCGGGCCGCCTGGTGGGACAGCACCTCGTCTCGCGCGGGTTCGAGCGCTTCGGTCTCGTCGTGAACCGGAACAGCATGGCCCAGATCACCATGGGCGACGCATCGCTGATGGGGGGCGACACGCTGGGGTTCGCGGCCTATGTCGAGGCAAGGGGCTTCCCCTGCGCCCGGTTCCAGGCCCCGAGGGTCGTGCACGCCGACGAGGAGGCCTGGCGGGACTGGTCCCGGGCGATCCGCGCCTGGATCGTCGAGCAGCCCCGGCCGCTGGGGCTCTTCGTGCCAAACGACATGCTCTGCCGGCACATCGCCGACCTGGCGCCGGAACTGGGGCTGCACGTCCCCCGCGATCTCGGGTTGGTGTGCGCGGAGAACGAGCCGAACTACTGCCTGCTCAGCCGCCCTTCGCTGACCGCCGTCGACCTCGGTTTCCGCCGGGTCGGCTACGAGGCGGCCGCGCTGCTGGACCGCATGCTGGCCGCCGGGCGGCGGCGGACGCGGCGCGAGATTCTCCTCGTGGACCCGCATGCGCTGTACCCCCGGGAGTCCACCGATGCGATTGCCGTCGAGGATCCGCTCGTGGCCACCGCACTGCGCTACATCCTCGAACACGCGCACGAGCCGATCCATGTCGGCGACGTCGCCCGGCACGCGGCCACGACGCGGCGCACGCTGGAGCGCCGCTTCCGGGAGGTGCTGGAGCGCACCATCACGCAGGAAATCGTCCGCTGCCGTCTCGACCGGCTGAAGCGGCGCCTGGCCGAGAGCGATACGCCGATCAAGATCCTGGCCGCCGATTCCGGCTTCAACAGCCCCCGCGCGCTCTACGAGACGTTCGTTCGCGAGGAAGGCCTCTCCCCTTCCGCCTACCGGGTCCGGCGGCGCGGCGAGCGGCGGTAGCCGCCGCCATCGCTCCGTCGATGGGTTGCGGCGCATGACCCGTGCGGCGGCCGTCCGGTCCTTGTCTCTGCGAATGCCGAAGCGTAGACTCTATTCCATCGCACGGTTCGCCGGGCGCGAAATATGCGTGAGCGGCCAGGAATGCAGGTCCGATGACGCGCTCGCGTGATCGTCCTCGTCCTTCGTCCTCCTTCCCGGACGCTGGAGGACGGAGGAATCGAGGCCGACGAAGGAAATGAATGATGTTCGCGCGACCCCGAAAGGGTGCGCCTCGGCAGGAGACTGGAACGATGAGACACAGACGTTGGATCCCCACCGCGGCGTTCGGCCTTTTCGCGGGCCTGTTGGGCTTACCCCGGGTGACGCCGGCGGCCCGCGGGGCGGAGGGCGGCTCGTATTACACGCAGACCCCGCTCTTCTCCACCCACCCGAAGGAAGACGAACCCGGCTCGATCGACCGGTTCGGGCCCGTGGGCATGGGCATCCAGCTCCATCTGCCCGCCTTCCGTATGCGCATCAAGAGCATCGAGGAGGGCTCGCCGGCGGCCGCCACCGGCCGGCTCCGGCCCGGGCAGTGGATCGAGAGCATCAACGGGCGCACCCTCCGGGATCGGGATCCGCGCAAGGTCCTGGGCGACGTCCTGGCGCGGGCGGAAGCGACCGACGGCCGGCTCGTCTTCCTTGTGCGCGAGGACGAGGACGCCCGTCCCGAGGAAGTCGTGGTGACGGTTCCCGTGCTCGGCGCCTACAGCGAGACCTGGCCGCTCGACTGCCCGAAGTCCGACCGCATCGTCCGCAACATGGCGGACTACCTGGCCACGCGGACCTGGGGCGGCGGCGTCAACCTCGACGGCCCCGCCCTGCTCTTCCTGCTCTCGACCGGGGAGGATCGGGACCTGGAAGTCGCGCGCCGGTGGATCCAGCGAACGGTCGCGTTTCACCGCGATCGGCCGGTGACGCGGCACGGCGCCTGGATGCTGGGCTACGGAGGGATCCCGCTGGCGGAGTACTACCTGCGGACCGGCGACGAAACGATCCTGCCGGTCATCGAAGACGCCGTCCGCGCAGCGGAGGAGCTTTACATGCCGGGCGGCTGGTCCACGCGGGGGCACGGCGTCTGGACGTACTACGGCGGCGGCCGAATGAGCGCGGCGGGCGTGCACGTGCTCACGTTCCTGTTGCTGGCCCGGGAATGCGGCGTCGAGGTAGACGAAGAAGTCTTGCAGGGCGCGCTGCGTCAGTTCTTCCGCTTCGCCGGCCGGGGCAATCTCGCCTACGGCGACCACCGGCCCGAGGGCGGCTTCGTGGACAACGGCAAGACCGGGGCGCTGGCCTTCGCCATGTCCGCGGCGGCCGGCCTCACGCCCGGGGGCGAGGACTCGGTCTACGCCGCCGCGCGCGATATCTCGGCCGTCAAGGGCTTCTACTCGACCTCCTGGATGCTCCACGGCCACACCGGCGGCGGGATCGGCGAGATCTGGCGCAGCGCCTCGATGGGGCTGCTCGCGGAACGGGAACCGCTCAAGTACCGGGAGTTCATGGACAACCGCGCCTGGCACTACGACCTCTCGCGGCGGTTCGACGGCTCGTTCACGATCCTGGGCGGCGAACGGTACGACAACACGCAATGGGGCGTGGGCTATGCCCTGACCTACACGATCCCGCGGCGCACGCTGCGCATCGCCGGGGCGCCCCCGGGCCCGTTCAGCCGGACGCATGCGCTCCCGGAGCGGCCCTGGGGCACGGAAGCGGACGACGCGTTCTACTCGCGGACGCCGGCGCCGGACCGGCAGGGCCGCGTGCACAACGTGGGCGCCGAGCGGCTGGCGACCGACGCGGGGGCCGCGATCGGCCGCCGGTTGAGCCGGCCCGACGTGTCCGACGAGGAACTGCTCCGGTACGCGCGCCACCCGGACCAGGGCATCCGGGACATGGCGGCGGGCCAGATTGGCCGGCGCCGGCGCACGGCCCTGATCGCGGAGCTTCTCGACGACCGCGACGCGCGCGGACGCTTCTCGGCCGTGCAGGCCATCCGCGCCCTGCCCGCGGCCGAGGTGACCGGCCCGATGCAGGAGCGGATGATCGCGATGCTGAACGATCCGGCGGAATCCTGGTGGGTCGTGGACAACGTCCTTCAGACCGCGAACCGGATCGAGACCGAAAGGCTCGCCCGGCACACGGACCGCCTGCTCCACTGGCTGGACCACGAGGACTGGTGGATGAGCAGCTCGGCGCTGCAGGCGCTGGTGCGCGTGGCGACGCACGAGGAGGACGCGGTCGACCGGGTGTTCCCTCGGATCGGCGCGGTGCTGGCCGCCAACCAGCGCTTCGGCCGCTGGACGCCCTGGGGGCTGGAGCCGCTTCTGAAGGACGCGCCGCCCACGGCGCAGGCGGCGGCGCGCGATATGCTGACCGACGCCTACCTGGCCTGGCCCGAGGGCAAGGAACGCTACGGCGACCCCCAGCATCCGCAGGCGGGGGCCTGGTTCGTGGACGGCCTGGCCCGGCTCCTGGCGGGCCTGCCGGACGGCATGGAGACGCTCTACCGGGTCGGCCGCGTCCGCTTCCCCGATCGAACGCTTCCGCACCAGGATCTCTTCCTGGGCGCCGATCGCGACCGGCTCGGCCCCGAGCTGGCCGAGGCCGTGGACGCGACGATCCGCGAGAACCTGATCCCGGAGTTCGTGGGCCGGCATGCCGCCGACCTGCTGCGCGGCAACCGCCTGGAGGAGCTGGTGGCGCTGTACCGGAGCATCGGCGTGCACGACTACGACTGGCAACGGCACGGACCGCGACGGAACGAGATGGAATGGAACTATTTCAGCTTCGATCCCGTCGAACAGCCGCCGCACGGACGGGAGCGCGCCCGGCTCGGACGCTACCGCGAGGTGACCTATCCGGCGGGCATGGAGCGCTGGTATGCGCCCGATTTCGACCCGGCCGCGGCCGGCTGGCGCCGCGGGTTTGCGCCTTTCGCGTCGGACGAAGGGCGTCTGCCGCCCCATGCGGGCCTGAGGAATTGCCAGGGCGAGCATGATTTCTGCGGCTGCGGCGAACCGGCGCGCACCCTCTGGGAGAACGAGGTGCTTCTGCTGAACGGGACGTTCGATGTGCCGCCGTTCGAGGAAGGGTATGCCTATCGCATCCTGATCGGCGGCATGTCCCACGTCAGCGCCGGCGACGGCGCGCGGGTCTACGTGAACGGCCGGCTGATCTATCAGCGCAGGACGGCCGTGGACCGACGCGGGGGCATGCAGCCGATCGGTACGACGATCGACCGGGAGTGGTGGCCCGAATTCGAGGACGGCCGGGTGCAGCTCGCCGCGACCAGCTTCCTGAAATACCACCCGCGCACCGGTCGGTACGGCAACTACATCACCATCTTCCTGCAGCGACGGAAGATGCCGCCGCTCGACACGGAGATGATGTTGCGCGCCGCGCGCGTAACGCCGATGACCTCGACCGCCTGGCAGGCGATGCAGGACCCGGATCGCGGCGAGGAGGCCTCGCCGGATGAAGGCAAGTTCACCTGGGATGGCACACGGACGCCCAACCGGGCGCTGCGTGGAAGCTGGACTCAGCTCGGGCGGGTGAACTCGCTGGAAACGTTCATCCCCGGCCAACGAATCCCGACCAACGCCCGATGGCCATTGCAGAGGATCGCCTTCGAGCCCAACGGCCGGACGGACGATCCGCTGCTCTTCTACACGGGCGACACGCTGATGGACCTGGGGCGGAGAGAGGCGCTCGAGATGACAGTTCGCGAGATCGACGGCGAGACGTATCTCTTCGTCGAGGCCGGCGGCTTCGATGCCCGCCACGGCCCGGATTGGAAGCCGCCGCTGTACGTGTTAAGGCGGGAACGGTGATCCGAATGCGGAACGCGGAATGCGGAATGCGGAACGGGGGACGGGGAAATGCCGAATGCCGGGTGCCGAAGGCCGAAGGCTTCGGAGGCAGAAGGAGGAACCGGGGAGGAGGGGGCGAGGCGGCGCTTGCGGGCGCGCCTTCCCGGCAGGCGCATGGCAGGGGCGATGCTTTGCGCGGCGGCGGTTGTGCTGTCCGGTAGCGGGGCCATCGGGGAGGCAGAAGCCTTGAACGACGTGGACGGGGTGCATGGCCGGGTATTCCGCGTGGACACGGAAAACCGGCAATTCGAGCTGCTCACGGAGACGCTGTTCGATCCGACGGCGCCGGAAGGCCGTTCGCGGCACCGGGTGCACTGGACCGACGAGACCCGGTTCATCCGGGTCGTCCGCCAGAACTCCTTCGCCGGGCTGGAGGGAACGTTCCGGGCGCACTTCCGGAATCTCGATGAGGCCAACGCCGAAGCCGCGCGGGCGGGCCGGCCGTTCGTCGCACTGCGCGTGACGCTGCGGGCCGAGACCGAGCCGGCGGAGGCGCCACCGGACGACGCCTCGCAACTGGTCGCGGAGTTCCGGCCGGACCCGGACTCCGAGGCGCATCGGGGCGGGACGGTCCTCCTCGAAGGACGAGCCGTTCCGGTGCGGTTGCGCGGCCCGCGCGCCGAGGTGGAGATCCGGCGGCCCGCGGCCGCGGCCCAACTCGCCGAGGGGTTCTGGGACGCGCGGGTGTGGGGGACGCGGGAGGCGGACGGCGCCTGGGTCGCGCGCCGGATGGACATCGAGGCCCGCGAGGATCCGCGCACGGTCGACGATCCCCGTCTTCCGCGCGTGCTCGTGATCGGCGACTCGATCAGCATGAACTACCACGAGGCCGCAAAGCGCGCGCTGCAGGGGGTGGCCAACTATTACCGGAACGACGGGAACGCGGGTCCTTCGGACCGCGGGGTCCTGTGCGTTGAGCTCTGGCTGGGCGACCACACGCAGCCGGGGTTGCACTGGGACCTGATCCAGTTCAACCACGGCTTGCACGACCTGCGCCAGGCCTACGACGAGGCGACGGGCGAATACGGCGCCCACCAGGTCCCGGTCGAGGCCTACCAGGAGAACCTCGAGCAGATCATTGCCGTGCTCAAGCGGACCGGCGCCCGGCTGATGTGGTGCACGACCACGCCGGTGCCCAACGACTCGCACGGCCGCTGGCCGACCGGCGTCTTCGGCCGCCGCAAGGACGAGGATCTCGTCTACAACCGCGCGGCGCTGGAGGTCATCCGCCGCCACCCGGAGATCCTCGTGAACGACTTGAACGCCTTCGTACGCGGCTCGCCGGAATTCGACGCCTGGCGGAACCAGGCCGACGTGCACTTCTGGGACGGGCGACTGCCGGAGTTCCTCGGCCAGGCCGTCGCCGGGGCCGTGACCAGGGCGCTGTCCGCGTCTCCGTCGGGTTCGGCGCAAGGGCAGCAGACCGCAGGGCAGGATGGGGACGCCGGCGTACCGGGGAGGTGATCGGGCATGAGCAAGGTAACCCTGAACACGGCGGAGTTGCGCGACCGGATCAACGGTTGCTGGATGGGCAAGAGCATCGGCGGGACGCTGGGCGCCCCCTTCGAGGGCCGGAGGGCCATCCTCGACGTCACCGGCTACACCCATCCGGCGGGTGAACCGCTGCCCAATGACGATCTCGACCTGCAGCTCGTCTGGTTGCGCGCCGTTCAGGAACGGGGACCCCGGGGGATCTCCAGCCAGGTCCTCGGGGAATACTGGCTGAACTACATCCCCCCGCACTGGAACGAATACGGCATCAGCAAGGCGAACCAGCGCGCCGGACTGCTGCCGCCGATTTCCGGACACTATCGCAACGAACGGTGGCGCAACTCGAACGGGGCCTGGATTCGCTCCGAGATCTGGGCCTGCCTCGCCCCCGGACAACCGGATGTGGCGGCGCGGTTCGCCTGCGAGGACGCGTCGGTCGATCACGGCGGCGGCGAGGGCACCATCGCGGCGGTCTTCACCGCGGCGGTCCAGAGCGCCGCGTTTGTCGAGCACGACCGCGATGCGCTCCTGCGCATCGGCCTCTCCAAGCTCCCACCGGACAGCCGGGTCGCCCGAAGCGTCGGCATCGCGATCGACGCCTGCAAGGCGGGGCTGACCTGGCAGGAGGCGCGCGCGAAGGTGGTGGCGGACAGCGCCGACCTGGGATGGTTCCAGGCGCCGGCAAACGTGGCGTTCGTCGTCATCGGCTGGCTGTACGGCGAGGGCGACTTCGGGAAGTCGATCTGCACCGCGGTCAACTGCGGCGACGACACGGACTGCACCGGCGCCACGCTGGGGGCGCTGCTGGGGATTCTGCTGGGCCGGAAGGCGCTGCCCGCGGAATGGATCGAGCCGATCGGCGAACGCATCGTGACGGTCGCCATCGACCGCGGGTCCCTCTACGGCATCCCGGGCGACATCGGGGCGCTCACGGAGGCCGTGATGGCGCAGATCCCGGCGATGCGCACGGCCTTTCCCGGCGACGTGGAACTCTCCGAGACGGCACCCACCGATCTCTCGGACGTCGCCGGGCTGAAACTGGACGACCCGAAGGCCGCCCGGGATCTGTGGAGCCGCTCCCCCTACGCGGTATCCTTTGATTTCGTCCACACGCGGGTCTGTCTCGATTATGGCCGCGACCCGGAAATCGCGGCCGGGAAGCCGTTCCCGATCGCGGTCACCCTGACGAACCGGATGCCCGAAAGCCGGCATATCGACCTGCGCTGGCATCTGCCGGAGGGTTGGACGGTGACGCCCTCGGCAGTGAATCACGTGATGCTGGACCACTGGCCTCCCGAACGCCGGGTCGAGGTGGAGATCAACGCCGACCGGCTGGAGCAGGGGGTCAACCGCGGCATTCTCGAGGTCCTTGCCGAAGGACGTCCGACCGTCGGTCTCGTGCCGCTGGTATTCATGAGCGCGAGATGACGCTCCCTGGGAGGGTTTCCACATGCCCCACGGAACAAGACCAAGCCGGGTCCTTCATATCCTGCTGTCCCTGGCGACCGCTTCCTGCGCGGCCTGCATGGCTCGGGCGGGAGACGCCGAGGCCACGGAGACCCGGACCCCGGGAGGTGCGCCCGTGATCGAGGAAAGCATCGTCCTCGACCGGATCTGGTCCGCGGTCCGGGTGCGGTTCTCGCTCTTGACCGAGGGCGAGCGTCAGTACGTGGCGTACTTCAACGCGGATCGCCGCATGGTCGTCGGCATGCGAAATCTCGGGGACCCCGAATTCGTGAAGACGGTCCTTCCATCGCTCTCGGACGCTCCCCCGACACGCGGCACGCGCAGCACGATCCAGGGATGGGACTCCCACAACTACATCACGATGGCGCTGGATGCGGAGGGACACCTGCACCTGGCGGGGAACATGCATGCCAATCCGCTGACCTACTTCCGATCCCGGGATCCGCACGACGTAACGACGCTGGAGCCCGTGGAGTCCATGGTGGGTCGCTTGGAGAATCGGGTGACCTATCCGCGTTTCATGAACGCGCCGGATGGGCGTCTCGTCTTCCTCTACCGTCACGGAGGCAGCGGCAACGGGGACGAAATCCTCAACGTCTATGACGAAGCGACCCGGACATGGCGGCGGCTGAGGGATCAACCGCTGTTGGCCGGCGAGGGACAACGGAACGCCTACCCGAACGGGCCGAGGCTCGGCCCCGACGGGTGGCATCATCTGCTCTGGGTATGGCGCCGGACCCCGGCCGCCGAAACCTGTCACGACCTGTCCTACGCGCGCAGCCGTGACCTTGTGAACTGGGAGAATGCGGCCGGCGAGGCCTTGGAACTGCCCATCACGATCTCCAGTCCGGGAACGATCGTGGACCCCATCCCCGTGAATGGAGGCATCATCAATGGTTGTCAGAGGTTCGGGTTCGATCGCCGGAACCGGGTGCTGGTCACCTATCACAAGCATGACGAACGGGGCCACACCCAGGCCTATGTCGCCCGCTTCGACGACGGCCGGTGGCAGACCCGACCGGTCTCCGACTGGGAGGGGGAGCATGTCTTCCGCGGGGGTGGATCCGGGCCCTCGACGTTCGGGACCTCGTTGTGGCTGGGCACGATCGAACCGTACAGCGATGGAAAGCTGGCTCTGCCGTATCGACATTGGATCCACGGGCGCGGCGTGCTGGTGGTGGACGAAGAGACCCTGGCGCCGCTCGGGAGCGCCGCCGCACCGCGCCGTCCGCCCCGCTTCCCGCCGGAACTGACGCGGGTGCAGTCCGACTTCCCGGGGATGCAGGTCCGCTGGACGGAAGACGAGGGCCGTTCCCCGAAAGCCGGGAGCCGCTACGTGCTGCGCTGGGAATCGCTGGGGACCCATCGCGACCGGCCACGGTCCGGTCCGTTGCCGGAAAACTCCGAGCTGGTGCTATACCGGATCGGAGATGTCGTGGAGTAGGCGGGTGTCGGGTTTAGGGTGTCGCGTGTTAAATGAGTGCTACTTACAAGGGCAATCCCTGGCGCGTGACGATGGGAACGTAACCGATCTCCAATCCCCCGGGTGGCGTGACGATCAGCGCCGGGTCGATTTCGGCCAGCACGCCGACGGACGGCGGCGCCAGGTATTCCTTGTCCTTCGTCCAGTGTCGGTGAATCTTCTCGACCTTGAGCTGCATTTCCTCACGTTCCGCGTCGGTCATGCCGGCATTCAGCATCGACGGCTGATCGGCGAAACGATACCAATAATAGGTGATCTCACTGCCGTCGCCAGGGCAGGCCTTGAACGGCCCGGCGACGGGCCCCGGCGTCTTCCAGCAGGACGCAGGGTCGTCGGGCGTGACGTAGGGTTCGGGTGGGGGTTCGTCGGGAACGGGAAACGAATACCCGGGCAGGCCCGTCTCCGGCGGGACCTCCTCCGGCGCTACGGCTATCCAACTGCCGCGCTCCCCCAGGTCCGGAACAAATGTGAAGAACTCCGGAACCCTCATCAGCTCGATGCCGTTCTTGCGGACGGTCTTGACGAGATCGCTCACCGGTTTGTATGCCAGGCTGTAGGGATCGGGCAGGGTAGGGACGATATAATCGCGCGCGACGAGAGGTTTGCGCTTGAACCGATCCACCTCAGGCTCCCATTGGCCCCATTCGATGCCGCGCGAATCATCGAAACGATGTTTAAACGCGCCGTCGTCGTCGATCCTTGTGTCGGAGGCCGCGCCACCCTCGAACCACGCTTTGGCGCGGTCCCAAAGGGCGCTTCTTCTATAGGCCGTGACCTGATGCAGCACCACCTCGCGGCCGCCTTGACCGGACCTGGGGAAGTACGTCGGCGCCAGGCGCGCGTACAACGTGCCGTCCTTCGCGGTTCCCTGCGCCCAGGGGATGTACTGGGTTTCCATGGAGTGCGTGCGATTCTGCTTGGCGGGCCGGGAGTCCAGGAACAGGCCGGCGGTCCGTGGTTGATCGACGGAAAACTTGGCGAAGAAATAGGGAAGCACGAAATTGGCCGGGCCTTTGAAGTTGGCGGTGTTCAGGAACAGCGTCCAGCATTGATCCCCGGTGGGGACCGGATGTCCGTCCGTCACGTCCTTGGCCCGGGCAAGGGGAAGCGGAAGATACCCGTAGCCCACCAGCTCGCCGCAGGCCCCCTGCTTGACGTTCAATGCATCCGGCGGCCAGAGCAGGTTGGGACTGAGTTGCGCCGAACCGTATTGGCCTTTGGGATGGTTCCAGTCGTTGCCTTTGCCCGCACCCGGGCCGTTCGACCAGGCGCAGAAACCCAACGCCACGGCGCCTACCGTGAATTTCGGGGTGAGCGTTGGAAAACGCGTGCCGCGCCACCATCCCAGACCTCCCTCGATGGTGTTGTAGAACCACACGCCGTCGATGTTCGGATTCTCGCTGTCCGGGTACATCCAGGTTCCGAAGAGCCCGGATTGGAACGCGTGTCCGGGATAGACGTCCAGCATCGGCCATGCGGACGAATACATGGAGAACCCCGCGTTGTAGCTTCCGTCGCCTTGCTCGATGCCCAACCGCGCATACCCGCAAGCGTGGTAGCGTCTATCGACCGTCGCGCCGCTCATACGTGTTCCTTTCCGTTGATGAAACAATCTCTTCTAAACGGCATTATTGAGGGAATTCAGAATAATTCAAATCAATCTTCGGTTCCGCCGCCTGACGGTCAGCGGTCGTCGTCTCGATGGGGCCTGCATGCGCGAAGTCTCCTTATCAGGCGACCGAACGCCTGGCCGGCTTTGTCGCCCATTCGATCCTTGTGGCGATCGAAGTACTCGACGCCCGGGGGGTTGAAAAGATCGCGGAACCATGCCACGCTACGATCTGCATTCCGCATGAACCGACGCCCGAAACGCGCACACCGAAAGACCGCCTCCATGCCCTCCCCGCATCTCCTCCGGTCTCCGCAACCCGTCACCGCGCCCACCGCGGAACGGAGAAAGGCCTACGCCTCGCAGTGGGACGCCCGCCGCCTCCCCGTGGATCGCGGATTGGAGACGTTGTTCTACCAGTACTCGCGCTACCTGATGCTGAGCTGTTCACGCCCAGGCGAGGGCGCGGAGGCGATCCTGACGGCGGAAGACTTCAAGACAGATTGAATGGAACGGGGGAACAAATGGAGCTTGAGTACAGGCCTGATTTTGACGCCGTGCGGACACGGTGGGCGCGGTTCTGGCGGGGAGAAAGCGACCGGCCGCTTTTTCATGCCATGCGGCCGAAGGGCGAGGTGTCGCCGGTTCCGAAACCGCGCCCCTACGACCTCGCGTTCGGCGAGATCGACCCGGTGATTGACCAGGCGCTGGGATGGGCGGCCTCGCACGAGTTCCTGGCCGATGCCATCCCGTACTTCACGATCACGTTCGCGCCGGACCACTTCGCCGCGCTGCTCGGCGCCGAGATCATGCGGGGCGAGTCGGGCACAACGAACTGGGTGAAGCCTTGCCTGTCCGGCCTGGAGGATGCCGAGATCGCCTTCCGGCGCGAGGGGCGGTGGTGGCGGCGAACCGTGGAGTGCATCGAACGATTCCGCGCGCGCGCTGACGGGAAGCTGATCGTCACCGGCACGCATCTGCAGGGCAGCCTCGATGCGCTGGCCGCCTTGTACGGCACGCAGAACCTGCTGGCGGACCTGGCCGAGGCCCCGGAGCAGGTGCATACCGCATTGGAGCAAATAGACCGGGCGCAGGCGGAGGTCCGCCAGGCACTCGCGGACGTCCTCGACATCGCGACCTGGGGCAGCCTGAATCGTTTCGGTATGTACTGCGCGGGGATCCTCGATGTGCCGCAGTGCGACCTCTCGTGCATGATCGGCCCCGGCATGTTCGACGCCTTCGAGCTCCCGTACCTGCGCAACGAAATCGCCGGCATGGATGCCAGCATCTACCACCTGGACGGACCGGACGCCCTTCGGCATCTCGAGAGCCTGTGCGGGATCGAGCGGCTGGACATGATTCAATGGATGCCCGGCGAAGGGTACTACGACGACGACTGGAGCGCGTTGAACGCGCGAATCGATGCCCTGGGCAAGGGCCAGATATTCCAGCCGTTCTATAAGCTGTCCGCGGATGACATCCGCCGCCGCTGGGAAACCTATCGTTCCCGCAAGCTCTTCTTCCACGTGGCGCCCGGACAGATCGAGGAACTTTCTTCGGATGTGTGACGTCCCGGTTGAGGGTGTCGGGAGTCGGGAGTCGCGTGTCGCGTGTCGCGTGTCGCGTGGCGCGTGGCGCGTGTCGGGTGGCGGGTATCGGGCGTCGCGTGGCGGATGGCGGATGGCGGGTGTCGGGCGTCTGTAGGAGAGGATAGACGATGAGTCGAAATCGAGTTGAGGATTTCGGTCCCCATCAGGATGCACGGCAGCTCTTCGATCACGTCACGTTGATGGGCGACTACGACACGCCACACCCGACACGCTCCTCACAAGCTCAGGAGACGGGTAGTTCTTATGGAACACCTGCGCGATGTGACCAAGACCTGCTCACCGACGAGGATATTGAGCAACTCTTGCGGATCAATTGACCCACACGCGACACCCGACACGCCAAACCCGACACCCGACACCCCAAACCCGACACGCCAAACCCGACACCCGACACCCGAAACCCGAAAGGCCGCCATGCCCCCCCACCCTCTTCTCTGGTCCCGGAACCCTGTTGTCGCGCCGACGGCCGACGACCCGGCGTCGCGCCGGGCGTTCTTCCGCACCTGGGAGTCGTCGGTGTACCCCATCGGCAACGGCCGCCTCGGTGGGACCGTCTTCGGGGAACCGCGCCGCGAGCGCATCCAGTTCAACGAGGACTCGCTCTGGGTGGGCAACGAGGATTGCACCGGGGGGTACCAGCCTTTCGGCGACGTGTTCGTCGATTTCCCGCACGGAGAGTTTTCGGAGTACCGCCGCGAGCTGGACCTCGCGCGCGCGGTACAGACGGTCGCCTACACGTCGGACGGCATCCGCTACCGGCGCGTGTTCTTCGTCAGCCATCCGGCGCAGGTCCTGGTCTGCCGCATCAGCGCGGATCGTCCCGGCGCTTTGCGCGGCCGTATCGCGATGGGCAACGAGCACGAGATTCCAGTCCGGGCCGAGGGTGCCGACACGCTGGTGATGCAGGGCGATACCGCGAACTTCTGGTTCTGGCGAAAGCAACTGGCGGAGCCGCAACGACTGATGGGGGATCGCGCCTACGCTTCCGACAAGATTATTGACCTTACACTCGAAGCCCGCGTCCGCGTGCTCCATGAGGGCGGCGCCTTGGCCGCGCAGGATGACATGCTGGTCTTCGACGGATGCGATACCGTGACTCTGCTGCTGGCGGCCGACACGGACTACCTGGCCGATCGCGCCCGGGGCTGGCGCGGCGAACACCCGCACGCGCGCCTCTGCGCCTGGATCGACGCGGCGGCGGCGCGTCCCTTCGCGACGCTGCTCGCGGAGCACGTCGCCGACTACCGGTCGTTCGCCGACCGGCTGACGATCGACCTCGGGGCTACCCCGGACGAGGCGGCCGCGCGCCCCACGGCGGAGCGCCGGCAGGCTTACGCGGAGGCCTGGGAGAACGACGGCGTGCCGCGGGACCGCGAGCTCGAGGCGCTGCTCTACCGGTATGCGCGCTACCTGATGCTCGCGTCTTCGCGCCCCGGCGAGGGCGCGCTGCCGGCGAACCTGCAGGGCCTCTGGCTCATCAACCGGCATCCCCCGTGGCGCTGCGATTACCACACCGACATCAACGTCCAGATGAATTACTGGTTCGTCGACGCCGCCAACCTCGCCGAGTGCTTCCAGCCCCTGGCCGAGTGGATCGACTCCATCCGCGAAGTGCGCAAGGAGGAGACCCGCCGGGTCCTGAACGTGTCGCGCGGCTGGCTGATGCGTTCGGAGAACGGAATCTTCGGCGGCTCCACCTGGCACTTTCAGAAGGGCGACTCGGCCTGGCTCTGCCAGAACCTCTGGGACCATTACGCCTTCACGCAGGACCGGGCCTACCTGGAGCGCTATGCCTACCCGGTGATGAGGGAAATCTGCGAGTTCTGGCTCGACCACCTCAAGGCGCTGCCCGACGGCACGCTCGTAGCGCCCATGGGGCGTTCGCCCGAGCACGGCCCCGTGGACGTGGACGGCGTCACCTACGACCAGGCGCTGTGCTGGGACCTGTTCACCAACACGATCGAGGCCGCGGAGGCGCTCGGTATCGACGCCGCTTTCCGGGACGAGCTCGCGGAGCGGCGGTCGCGACTGCTCGGACCCCGGATCGGCCGCTGGGGCCAGCTCCAGGAGTGGATGGAGGATATCGACGATCCGGCGGACGACCACCGGCATATCAACCACCTGATCGGGGTTTACCCGGGCCGCCAGATCCACCCCCTGACGACCCCCGAATGGGCAGCGGCTGCGCGGGTCGGTCTCGAGGCACGGCGCGACCACGGCCAGGGCCATCCCGCCTGGAGCCGGGTCTGGAAGGCCTGCCTCTTCGCCCGCCTGCTCGACGGCGAAGCCGCGCACCGCGAACTGGCGCAGACCCTGGCAACCCACGTGCACGGCAACCTGTGGGCCGTTCATCCGCCATTCCAGATCGACGCCAACTTCGGCTACGCCGCCGCCGTCCACGAGATGCTGGTGCAAAGCCATCTGCAAATGCGGAATGCGGAATGCGGAATGCGGAACGGGGCGAAGGCGGAAGGCGGAACGCGGAAGGCCGAACAGGGCGAAGGCCTATCTCTTGAGGCGGATCGGCGAGGGGAGGAACCCCGAATGTGGAATGCGGAATGCGGAATGCGGAACGGGGCGAAGGCGGAAGGCGGAACGCGGAAGGCCGAACAGGGCGAAGGCCTATCTCTTGAGGCGGATCGGCGAGGAAAGGAGCCCAGAATGCGGAACGGCAGAGGGGGCGACAGAGCTTCGACGTCCATCATTCCGCATTCCGCATTCCGCATTCCGCATTTACTACACGTCCTCCCCGCCCTGCCGTCGGCCTGGCCGGAAGGGCGGGTGCACGGGCTGCGGGCGCGGGGCGGCTTCGAGCTGGACGTGGAGTGGAAGGAGTGCGCGCTGACGCGGGCCCGGCTACGGAATCGGCTGGACGCCGCGAATGCCTGCGTGGTCCGATACGGGGCCGGGACGAAATCCCTACGCCTCGCCGCTGGCGCGGAGATCGAGCTGACAGCGGGCGATATCCCTTCGAGCCCGGAGTGACGGAACCCCAGGGAGTCCCCATGCAATACCGGAACGTCGAGCTGCACAACGTATGCGATGTGATCGAGGACGACGGGAAGCCGGGCGTCGGCCTGCTGCGGCTGCCGCGCGGAATCCTGGACGCCATCAATCCCGGCGCGCGCGACCGGGCACGGATGGGCGCGAATTGCGAGATCCGCGGCCTGCTGGCGGAAGGCGCCGAGGCCCGGGTGAAGCTCCAGGTGCTGGACAGCAACACGACGCCGCCCGTGGTGACGGTCTACCACGGATGCTTCTGCGGCCAATCGGTGGCGCTGGGGAAGGCGCCCGCGGAGATCGTCATCCAGCCCCCGGCGACGCTTTCCGCCCTTCAGGCCATCGCCCGCAAGGACGGCCACCCCTTCGACCCCCGCCTGGTCCGCGTACGGTTGCCGTCCATCCACACGACCCGGATTCTCGCGATCGAGGGCGGGCTGACGCCCCCCACCCCGGGAACCACGCCCTCGAAGGTCATGCTCTGCTACGGCTCATCCATCACGCACGGCGCCTGCGCCATCCCGCCGGAGGGCACCTACGTCGCGCAGTGCGCCTCGCGGCTCGGCTGCGATGTCCTGAACCTGGGATTCGGCGGATCCGCCCACATGGACCGCGCGATTGCCGAACACATCGCGGCGCGGAAGGACTGGGACTTCGCGACCTTCGAGATGGGCATCAACGTGCGCGACTGGCCCCGCGAGAAGTTTCGCGAGGCCGTGGAGACCTTCGTGCGCACGGCGGCCGCGGCACATCCGGACAAGTTCATCTTCTGCATCGACCTCTTCACGAATGACGCCGACTTCCAGGCGCAGCCGACGCGAGGCGTGGGCTTCCGCGAGGTCGTGGCCGACCTCGCCGGATCGTTCGCCTCCGGCAAGGTCGTCCACGTGGACGGCCGCAAGATCCTGACCGATCCGACCGGCTTGCGCACCGACCTGGTGCATCCGAGCGACCTCGGCATGCAGGAGATGGGCGCCAACCTGGCCGCATTCATCGCGCGGCGGCTGGGGTGAAGGACGCGCGGGGGGCACGGGGAAGAACGACGAACGGGGAATACCGGATGCCGGACACAGAGCCCTCGGGCGCCTACTACGACTACACGAAGACGATGCAGCCGGAGCGGCCGTGGCTGCTGCCGTATCATCAGAGCCTCGTTTACCTGATCATGCTCGCGACCCGGGACGGGACCGGGAAGCTGGACAAGCTCAACCTGACCTTTGAACAGGCCCTCGACGCCATCCGCAAGGTGCATGACCTGACCTGCGGGATTCCCCAGATCGTCTACCTGATCGGCTGGCACCACGAGGGGCACGACTCCAAGTACCCCGACTGGAGCGAGGTCAACCGCCACCTCAAACGCTCCGGCGATCCCACGGCGCTGGACAGCCTGCGCTGGCTGATCCGCGAGGCGCGCCGCTACCGCGCCACCGTCAGCCTTCATCTCAACATGTTCGACGCCTACATGGACAGCCCGCTCTGGGATCTGTACGTGGAAAAGGACGTCATCGCCAAGGACCGGGACGGCCGGGTCATCCCGGGCAAGGCGTGGGGCGGCATGACCTCCTACCAGATCAGCTACACCCGGGAGTGGGAGTTGGGACTGGCCCGGAAGCGCATAGACGGCCTGATCGCGATGGTCCCGGAGCTGGTGGAGGGCAAGACCATCCATATCGATGCGTTCCTCGGCGCGCGCCCGCTGGACCGGCAGGGGTTGATCAGTCCGTACCTGGGCTACACGAAGGCGCAGGAGCTCGCAACCCAGCGCAGGATCTACCGCTACTGGCGCGACCGGGGCATCGACGTCACCTCCGAATGGGTGGACGGTCTCCGCGGCGACCGGTTCGTGGGGCTCCAACCATGGGCCTGGCACGGGGGGGACGCCATCCGGGATCTGCCCGATGCGATCTACTGCACGAACGTCATGGAGCAGGCCCGCGAATTCCACGGCGACCCCGCAAGCCCCGAGTACGCGGCCTACCTTGGCGAGTTCTGCCTGAAGGTCCTGCCGTGGTACTATCGGAATCACCCGCGAGGCGGGGACGATCCCGGCAAGATGATCGATGGCGGGGATATCTGCATGCCGGCGCTCTGGTGCGAGCAGCCCACGCTGATCGCCTACAGCCGGGACGGTTGCCGGGGCCGGACCTGGACGCTGCCGGCGGACTGGCGGAACGTCGATTCGTTATCGATCGCCCGCCTCACCTTCGAGGGCCCCGTACCGCTGGACGGAATCGAGGCGGTGCCGGTACGCGAGGGCCGGTTCGCCCTGGATATCGAACGCGATACAGCGCTGCGGCTGCAGCCGGAAGACGTGACCCGCGTGGGGCGGACCGCCGTACCGTCGGATTCGCGGACCAGGGATTGAGGGTAGATGACGGTAACCATGCGGAGGACACAGCCATGACCGAGACGGTCCGCGATCGCCCCAACGTGCTCCTGTTCTGCACCGACGAGCAGCGCGCCGACTACCTCGGCTGCATGGGGCATCCCTGGCTCCACACCCCTCACATCGACCGGATCGCCGCCGAAGGGACCTTGTTCCGGAACTGTTTCTGTTCCTCACCGGTCTGCATGGCGGCCCGGGCGACGATGTTCACGGGCCTGACGAACCGTGCCTCGGGGGTGTACTCGAACGGGGTCCCGCTGAACCCGCGTATCCCGACCCTTCCGGGCATCCTGGCCGAAGCGGGCTACCGCACCCACTCGGTGGGCAAGCTGCACCTGCAGCCCTGGGGCGGCCGCACCATCGCCGAGGGGGAGGACACCCGCATCAACCCCGAGCGCCGCATCTACTGGAAATGGCCCGGGCATTGGGAAGGGGGTATCTACACCAAGGCCCCCGACGACTATTACGGCTTCCAGACGCAAGACTCCGTGGGCGGCCACGTCAACTACGCCTACGGCGACTACGTCACCTGGCTCGAGGCGCACCACCCCGGGGCCTATGCCGGTTACCGGTGTTCCCTGGAGCATCCGGCCCCCCTGGCGATCGATCCGGAGCTGCACTACAACCACTGGATCGCCGACCGCGCCATCGCCTTCCTTCGTCGCCATGCGCAGGAATCCGCTCAGCCTTCGGCCGTTCGGAATGCTTCCGCCGTTCCGCATTCCGCACTTGTCCGGCGTAGCCTTGGCGAAGGCGGATTCCGCATGCCGCATTCGAAACCCTTCTTCCTCTGGTGCTCGTTTCCCGATCCGCACGCGCCGTTCGCGGCGGTGCGGAAGTGGAGCGATTTCTACAAGGACGTCGATATCGAGCTCCCGCGGCATGCCCTGGAACTCAGCCCCCACAATCGCAGCGAGACCATGCAGCGGATGGGCAAAGGGGGGAAGGTCTTCGATCCCGCCTGGCTTTGCGAATGCATCCGCCAGACCGCCGCCATGGTCTCGCACGTGGACGAGCAGGTCGGCCGCGTATGGAAGGCCCTGGAGGACACCGGGCTGGCGGACAACACCGTGGTCATGTTCATCTCCGATCACGGCGACCAACTCGGCGAGCACGGGCTGTGCTACAAAATCGATTATCCTTTCGATGGCCACATGCGCGTCCCGTTCGTCGCGAGGATACCGGGCGGACGTCGGGGGCAGGTCGTGGACGATATTGTCAGCCAGCTCGACCTCGTGCCCACCGTGCTGCACATGGCCGGCGTGCCCCACCCCGACGACCTGCGGCGCGCGGAAACCTGCGGCGAGGAGGGAAAACCGCCGCCGGCCCTTCCGGGCGAGGCGCTGACCTCCGTGCTCCGGGACGGCGCGCAGCCCGGCCGGCGGAATGCGCTCGTGGAGCACGACACGATCCGCGGCGCATTCGAGACCGTGCACATGCGGACGCTCGTCACCAACAACTACAAGCTCGTTTTCTACGCGCCGCTGGGGGAAACGCTGCTCTTCGACCGCCGGAACGATCCTCATGAGCTGACGAACCTGGCCGGCCGGCCGGAGTGTCGGGACCTGCTCAACGACCTGCTCCGGCAACTGCTGGCCGAGCTGGCGCGCACCGAAATGCCCGCGCACGACCGGCGCACCGGCGCTTGAGGGGAAAGCGCGGAGCGCGCCGAATGCGGAACGGGAGCGAGGAGCGAGGAATGCTCGTCAACCGTACCCGTCGCCGTTCGGCTATCGCCCGTTCATAGCGGAGATGCTATACAGGGCCGGCCGGGAACCGGCCGGCGTGCATCCGGTAAAGGAGCCTTGGAATGAAACGGATAGGCGTGTTGGGTTACGGCAGCAGGATCGCGCACGTCCTGCACAACGCGGTCGCGCTGGCGCCGGACGAAATGCGGGTCGTGGCCTTCTATGACCCTTCGGAGAAGGCAGTCACCCGGGCAAGGAAGGCGCACCCGGACCTGGAGGCCTGCGGGAGCGTGGAAGCCGTCGTGGGTCGCGACGATCTCGACTGGATCTTCATCGGGTCGTTCAACGCGATGCACCGGGATCACGTCATCGCGGCCCTCGATGCCGGCAAGCACATCTTCTGCGAGAAGCCGCTCGTCACGACGAAGGCGCAGGGCCTGGATGTCCTCGCCGCCCGGCGCCGGCACCCCGACAGCGAATTCGCCGTGGGGTTCGTCCTTCGGTATTCGGCGTTCTACCGGACCATCAAGCAGTGGATCGATGAGGGCCGGCTGGGCGACGTGATCAGCCTGGAGTTCAACGAGACCCTGTCGCCGTTCCACGGGGCGGCCATGCACGGCAACTGGCGGCGTCGGACGGAGTGGAGCGGGCCGATGGTCGTCGAGAAATGCTGCCACGACATGGATATCCTGCACTGGCTGACCGGCAGCCGGCCGGCGCGCGTGGCCAGCTTCGGGAGCCTTCGCTTCTTCAGGGCCGAGAACGCGGGCTACAACGACCTGTACCCGGTCGGCGAGAAGGGCTACCGGTATTACGACCGGGGCCTGGCCACGGGGTACGCGGTGGGACAGGAGCACAACGTCCCGCCGTTCAGCGACGACAAGGACACCGTGGACAACCAGGTCGCCATCCTGGAGCTGGAGAACGGCGCGAACGCCTCGTTCCACTACTGCATGCACAGCGCGCAGCAGGAGCGGCGCTTCGTCCTGTGCGGCACCCGGGGCACGATCCGCGGCGACGTGCTGACCGGCACGCTGGAATACACGCCCGTGGGATGGACGCCGGAGACCGAGAAGGTCCGCCCCATCAAGGGCGACGATCATGGCGGGGGCGAGCAGCCGATGGCCCGGGATATCGTCGACTGCATCCTCGCCGGGAAGCCGATGCCGACCACACTGGAGGACGGCATCGCAGCCTCGTTCACGAGCCTGGGCATCGACGAGTCCCGCCTCACGGGAACGGTGGTGGACATGAGCTCCTACTGGAGGGCACTGGCATGAAACACGTGGACCTGAACGGACGTTGGACCCTTACGCAGGTGGGCGGCGAACCGCCGCTGCCGGCGCGCGTGCCGGGCGACGTCATGAACGACCTGCTGCGCGCGAAGCGGATCCCCGATCCGTTCATCCGTGAGAACGAGCGCCAGGTTCAGTGGATCGGCGAGGCCGACTGGGTGTACGAGCGCGCGTTCACGGCGCCGGCCGCCCTGCTGCGCGAGGAGCGGGTGTTGCTGCAATGCGACGGGCTGGACACCTTCGCCCACGTGCAGATCAACGGAAAGACCGTGGCCCGCACCGACAATATGCACCGCCGGTACGAGTGGGACGTCAAGCCCCTCCTGCGCGCGGGAAAGAACACGATCCGCGTGACGTTTCACTCGGTCAACGAGTACACCCGGAAACGCCATCGGGAGTGGGCCATCCGTTCCCGGGTGGGCGAGGGTCACGGGGCCGCGTATCCCTCCTGGGTACGCAAGCAGGCCTGCAACTTCGGCTGGGACTGGGGGCCCATCCTCGTCACCTGCGGCATCTGGCGCGCGATCCGGCTGATCGGGTACTCGACGGGGCGAATCGAGGACGTCGAGGTGCGCCAGGTTCACGCGGACGGCCGCGTCGAGGTCGGGATCGGGTGTCGTGTGTCGCGGGCCGGGCGGGAGACCGTCCGGGTCCGCGCGACGCTTCGCCACGGGGACGAGGGCACGGTGGCCGAGCGCGTCGTCACGCTTCGGGGCGGACGCGCCAACCTGGCGCTCGACGTGGCCGAACCGCGGCTGTGGTGGCCGAACGGCATGGGGGAGCAGGCGCTCTACGACCTGGAGGTGACGCTGCTTGACAAAGAGGAGCGGGTCCTGGACACCTGGTCCCGTCGAATCGGACTGCGCACGCTCCGGCTCGACCGGCACGCGGATACGTGGGGCGAGTCGTTCCAGTTCGTCGTAAACGGGGTGCCCTTCTTCGCCAAGGGCGCCAACTGGATTCCCGTGGACGCGGTGCTCGGGCGGCGCACGCCCGCCGACTATCGTCGGCTGATCGAGGACAGCGCGGCGGCGAACATGAACATGCTGCGGGTCTGGGGCGGCGGCATCTACGAGGACGACGTCTTCTACGACCTGTGCGACGAGCTCGGCATCTGCGTCTGGCAGGACTTCATGTATGCCTGCATGGCCTACCCCACGTGGGAACGGGCGTTCATGCAGAACGTCGAGGCTGAAGCCCGCGACAACGTTCGTCGCCTGCGGCACCACCCCTGTCTCGCGCTCTGGTGCGGGAACAACGAGCTCGAACAGCAGGTGGTCCGGTTCAAGCCGCCGCCGAAGGGCGCCGCGAAGAGCGCGCGGATGCGCCTCCAGCCGAAGGACTACAGCCGGCTCTTCGACCAGCTGCTGGCGAAGGTCGTCGGCGAGCTGGCGCCGGAGTCCGACTACTGGCCGAGCAGCCCCCACTCGCCCCACGGCGACCGGTCGGACTTCAACAACCCGACCTGCGGCGACGCACATCTCTGGGACGTGTGGCACGGGCGAAAGCCGTTCGAGTGGTATCGCACCTGCAACCACCGGTTCAACAGCGAGTTCGGTTTCCAGTCCTTCCCCGAGCCGCGGACCGTCTACGGGTTCACCGCAAAGGAAGACCGCAACATCACGACGGCGGTCATGGAGCACCACCAGCGTTCCGGGATCGGCAACACGGTAATCCTGCAGTACCTGCTGGACTGGTTCCGCATGCCCGCGTCGTTCGACCTGACGCTCTGGCTCTCGCAGATCCTGCAGGGCATGGCCATCAAGTACGCGGTCGAGCACTGGCGGCGCAGCATGCCGCGCGGCATGGGCACGCTCTACTGGCAGCTCAACGACGTCTGGCCCGTGGCGAGCTGGAGTTCCATCGACTATCCCGGCCGATGGAAGGCGCTGCACTACATGGCGCGGCACTTCTTCGCGCCCGTGCTCGTCAGCGGCCTCGAGGACCCGGCGAAAGGCCTCGTCGAGGCGCATATCACCAGCGACCTGCGCAAGGCCGCGAGCGGGACGCTGAAGTGGGCGGTCACGGACGCGGCCGGCCGCCGGCTGCGCCAGGGATCGAAACGCGTGCGGACACCCGTGAACGGGAACCGCAAGGCGACGACCCTGCGCCTCGGGGACCTGCTGGCCAAGCACGGCAAGCGGGACCTGCTCGTCTGGCTGGAGCTGTCGGTGAAGGGGCAGCCTCTTTCGACCAACCTCGTTACCTTCGCGCGGCCCAAGCATCTGGAACTGGCGGACCGGCCCGGGATCACCGCACGGGTCGCCAGAAACAAGGATGGTTCGTTCCAAGTGACGCTTACGACGAAGCAGCCGGCGCTCTGGACCTGGATGGAGCTGGACGGGTCCGACGCCCGCTTCTCCGACAACTTCGTCCACCTGCGCCCGGGTCGCGCGGTGGAGGTCACGGTCACGCCGACGCGCGACCTCACCGCCGCGCAGGTGCGCAAGCACCTGCGGATCCGGAGCCTGGTCGACACGTTCTGAGGGCGCAGAGGAGCGCGGGACGATGAACCGCCCAGACGCGCCCGCGCTGCCGAAGAGCTTCTCGCAGAAGCTGCGCATGCCCGGCCGCGACTACTCGCGGCCGGGCTGGTATTTCGTAACGCTCGGCGCGGACTACCACCGGCACCTTTTCGGCGCGGTCGTGGACGCCGAGATGCGGCCCAACGCGCTGGGCCGGCTGGTGGCGCGGTGCTGGGCGGAGATCCCGCGGCACTACGGCCACATCGCGCTCGGCGCCTGGCAGGTCATGCCCAACCACTTCCACGGACTGGTGCGCATCACGCGCGCCGGGGGCAAGGGCCTGGGCGAGGTCATGAACGTGTTCAAGGGCGCGGTGACCCGCGAGTGGCGGCGGAGCCTTCCCCCGGCAGGCTCTCGCTATAGCGAGAGCACACGGGGCGGCGGCTCCTCCCCGCCGCGAACCGTCTGGGCGCCCAACTACTACGACGTGATCTGCTTCAACGCGGAGGAGCTGGAGGTGCGCGAGCGGTACGTCCGCGCCAACCCCAGGCGCTGGGCGCTGCGGGAGGTTCCGCGGGGCGTCATCCGCCGGAGCCGCTACCGGGGCAACCTGGCGCTGCTGCGCGACCGCGGCCCGCGGCGGGCGCTGCGCGTTTCGCGCCACGCAACCGACGCGCAGATCGCCGCACTGCAGGCCGAGCTCGCCGACTTCGACGGCGTCGTGTGCAGCACTTTCTTCTCGCCCGGCGAGCGCGCCGCTCTCGAGGCGCTGCAAGCGGGCCCGGCGCGCATCGTCTGGGTGCTCCCGATGGCCATGCCCGAAGCCATCCCGACCGCCTGGACGGAAGCCTTCCTGCAGCAGCGCGCCCTCTGGCTGTCGGCCTTCCCCGACGATCAGCCGGAGGCCACGCGCGCGACCTGCGAGCAGGCCAACCGCTGGGTCCGGCAGTTTTGTGCCGGACCACCCACGGACGCGCCGCGAACGGGGCCGTCAGCCCCAGTAGCGATCGATGACGGCGCTGGCGGTCTCAGCCCAGCGGGTCAGGTTCTCGGGACGGTTGGCGATGGTGCTGATGTCCTTGAGCACGAACTCGCAGGGCGTGCCGTGCCGCCGGCAGGCCTCGAGGTAGCGCGTCATTTCCTCGCGGACCGGCGCGGGATCGAAACCGGCCGAGGCCACGAAGGCCGGGTTCGGCTTGGCCGCCATCACCAGGTCCCGGCCGAGGGCCTCGGCGGCCCGCTCCGGATCGGCCCAGGGCGTGATCGAGACCTTCCGCAGGTTCGCGAAACGCTGACGCAGGAGGTCGATCTTGCGGTCCATCGGCTCGCAGCAGCCATAGTAGACGAGGCCGCACCCGCCGAAGAGATCGGCGTTGTAAGCCAGGTCGAAGGCATCGTGCATGGCCGGCGAAACCGAGCCGAAGATCTGTGCGGCGCAACGGCCCCACACGTCCTTCCGGCGCACCTTGCCGGCAAAGTCCGCCGCCGGCAGCTCGCGGGTGGATCCGGCGGTGCAATGAAGGTAGAGCGGGTCCGGGTCGAGCAGGTCCAGCGCCTCGAGTTGCCGGAACTGCGCCGCGGCGATGTCCGCGAATCGGCGCACCGTCCGGTGCATGAAGTCCGGACGCTCGACCAGGTCCGTCAACAGCGGTTCCACGCCGCGGTACCGCGCGATATCGTCCCAGAGGTTGTAGTAGAGCGCCGTGCCCCTGGGTTCCACCGGAAGGATACCGTCGAAGACCTCGGCCGCCAGGGCGAGGGGCCGCTCGGTGGCTTCCGGGTCGCAGGTGATTCGCGGCGTCTGCAGGCGGGCGAGATCCTCGTCGTTTTGGAGCTGGTCCCGGTACGCGTGGGATGCGATGGCCGCGCCCGTGTCGCCCCGGATCACCGTCTCCGTCACGCGAAGGCCGATCCCGGTCGAGTGCCAGCGCTTCGAAACGTCGAAGACCGGCGGCACAACCATGTCGCCCTGGAAGTGCTCCCACTGGTAGAGGGTCTGCCGCAGCCGGCGCTCGATCCCCGCGACCTCGGGACCGCAGGTCAGGACGAGGGCCTCGTCGCGGATCTCGCCCCAGGGCACCTCGGAGATCAGCAACACGGGCCGGACCGGCTTGAGGGCGTTGATATCCCGAAAGCGTTCGAGACGCTTCCGCTGTACGTCGAGCCGCGCGATTTCGCCGTAGCGTTCCGCCAGCGCCCGCAGCGTCGTCCAATTCGCCGACCGTTCAGCCATGCGCGCCACCCTTCCGAGAAGTCCGACGCCCGCATAGCATACCCCCCGACCCCGCGCAAGCGCGGGTGAGTGAGTGGGTGTGTGAGTGAGTGGGTGTGTGGGTTTGTGGGTTTGTGGGTGTGTGGGGAGGAGCTACCGCTCGCGCCATTCCCTTTTCCAGAGTCCTGTCGGTCGACGATGAGGTTCGACGATTACGGTCGACGAGACTCCCCCACACACCCACTCACCCACACACCCGACACCCGTCACCCGTCACCTGCCACGCGAGTACGGTCGACGAGTAGGTTCGACGAGTACGGTCGATGAGTCTCCTCCGCTGCCCCGCCCACCGCTCCTCGCTCCTCGCTCCCCGGCAAGGTCGAACCGAAAATTCCCTGAAGACACAGCACGCCACGGACGTCCCAGAGCCAGGGAAGACTAAGGCCCCTCCTCATGTCCCCATCGAAAGGATACATCGGATGAAGAAGTTCATTGTCATTGGCGTCCTGGCTGCCGGTCTGACGTCCGGCGCAAACGTTCGCGCTGGCACGGGTTATGCCATGCGATGCGGGGTTGAACCGGCCGCGGAGCCGGCCTCCGGGCAGGCTGTCCGGGGCTGCGGGTACAGGGTGAGAGTCACCTTCGGGGGGGGAATGTTCTTCTCCCAGATCACTGCGTATTGCAGCCGATGCCAGGGCTTCGTTTACCTGTCATGGACGCCCGATAGGGGCCTTCCTGAGGGGATGCCCCGACGCGAGGCCACCCCGCCCCCCACCCCGCTCGGCCAGGTCTGGGACCCCGTGACGGGTCGGACCCTCACCCTCTACGCCTGTCCCCGCTGCGACGGACCGAGCGTGGAGATCAAGCGTCTCGAAGACCTGGTGCATTGCCCCGCGTGCGGAGCGCCCGGCTTCGAGGTCGACCCGACCGCGCCGGTGATAGCGATCGACTGATGCGCATCCCGGGATCTGCTGTCCGCCGCCCTCTGCTCCGCATTCCGCGTTCCGTGCCCCGCATTCGGAACGTTCGTGGTATATATTTGGACTTGGATGAAGCGAACCCCGCGGACACGGAAACCGACACCGCAGCCGATCGCCGGAACGGCGGCCGCCCGGCGCGGTCGGCGGACGATCGCGCTGACGGCACAGCCGGACAGCGCCCTATGCGCCGAGGCACACGCGCGCGGCTGGCGGCTCGTGCACCTCGAGCACTTCGGCGGCGCCCTTCCCGGGGGCCTCGCCATCCATGGCGCACTGATCGACGTGCCGATCGACGACCCCCGCGCCGCCGAGATGCTCCCCCTGTGCCCGGCGGTGGTCCGGCTCGGAACGGCGCCTTCGGCCGGGGACCGGCGTGCGCCGGCCGTCCTGTGCGACCTGGCGGCGGAGGGCCGCCTGGCGGCCGAACACTTCGCCGAGCGCGGTTTTCGCCATGTGAGCTACATCGGAAGCCGGCCGATGCAGGTGCTGGCCGCCCTCTTCGAGAGTTTCCGGGACCGGGCGACGGCCTTGAAAATGACCTGCCACCTGCACCAGGTCGCGATCGGGTCGTCCGGGGACCGGCCAGCCGCGGACGCCGCGCGCAAGCAGCGGGCGTTCACCGATTGGCTGCGCGGTGTACCGAAGCCCATGGGACTTCTGGCCCCTACCGACGGACGCGCGGTCCGCTATGCCCTATGGGCCGCCGGAGCGGGATTCAACCTGCCCGCCGATGTCGCCGTGCTCGGAAGGGGTAACGACGTCGGCATCTGCGAGAGCATGACGCCGACCCTCTCCTCGATCGATCCCGACGCTGGCGCCCGGACCTACGCCGCCTGCGAGCTGCTCGCGCGGCTCATGGCCGGCGAGCCGCCGCCCAGCGAGCCGATCGTCGTCCCGCCGGCGGGCATCGCCGAGCGCGAGAGCACCCACCTGCTCGCCGTTCCCGATCGGGACGTGGCCGCTGCGCTGCGCCACCTCTGGGACCACTTGGACGAGAACCTGTCCGTCGACGACGTGGCCCTCGAGGTCGGCGTCGCACGGCGCACGCTCGAACGCGCCTTCCGCCGCCACCTCGGGCGCGGTATCAACGACGAACTCCGGCGCAAGCGGCTGGAAGAGCTGTGCCGTCTGCTGCGCGCAACCGACCGGCCGGTCGCCGACCTCGCCCCCGCCGTGGGATTCCGCAACCTGGCCAACCTCTACAAGGCCTTCCACGCCGCCTACGGCATGACGCCGAGGAAGTTTCGCATCGGTTCCGGTGAATGACTTGAACCGGTCGGCGGGGCGATCCGGCGGAGGGAGAGGCGTCGTTGAGGCTCGCCGACGCCGCCACCGCTCGCACCCGGCTCAATCGCGGGTTGCCAGCGCCAGCGCGAGGCGGCACCCGTCGAGGTACTCGGCCACGTCCGCGTACTCGTCCGTGCTGTGCGCGCCGTGCTGGCCCGCGCCGAGAGTGACCGTTGGGATGCCCTTGGCGTTCAACGGGTTCGCGTCGAGCCCGCCGTTCGTGCATTCCGCGGCGGCCTCGAGGCCGAGCGCGCGCGCCGCCGAAAGCGCGAGCCGAACGACCGGCGCGCGGCGCGGCAGACGAAACGCCTCGTAATCGGCCTCGCTGCGGAAGTCGGTCGCGCCGTGCTGCCCGGCGGCGTTTCGCACCGAGCGCGCCGCCCACGCGAGCGCCTGCGCGTGCTCCCGCTCGATCCGCCGGAGAAAAGCCGCGCGGTGGCTGCGGCACTCGCCGCGGAGTCGGACGCGGTCCGTCACCTGGTTCGTCGCCTCCCCCCCCTCGATCACGCCGACGTTCGCGGTCCCGCGCCGCGCGCCCTGTCGGATGGCGCCGAAGTAACCCCGCGCGGCGATCCGCTCAATCGCCCGCGCCGCGATCAGGATCGCCGAGATGCCGTCCTCGGGATGCGCGCCCGCATGTGCGCTGCGGCCCTTGACGTCCGCCGTCCAGCGGATCGCGCCGACCGCGGCCACGACGATGCCCCCGGGGCGACCGCCGTCGATGTTGAAGGCCATCGCGGGCAACCCCAGGTTGCGCGGCCGGACGGCCTTCGCGCCGTTGAGCCCGTTCTCCTCCCCGACCGTGAAGAGCACCGTCAGCGGCGGGTGCGGGGGCCGCTCGCGCAGGAGCGTCTCGACCAGCGTCACGAGGCAGCCGACCGCCGTGCGGTTATCGGCCCCGAGCGCCGTCGCGCCCGCCGGCCGGATGCGCCCGTCGCGAAGGACCGGCACCGCGCCGCGGCAGAGCGGCACCTTGTCCATGTGCCCGCAGAACATCCGCCGCGGGCCGCGCCGCCGGCCGGGGATGCGGACGATCAGGTTGCCCGTCTCGAAGCCGGGTCCGAGCCGTTGCGCGGCGGCGTCCTCCCGGATCCAGTCCGGGGCGCACCCCGCCTCCAGCAGTCGCCGCCGCACCGCGTCGGCCACCGGCCGCTCCCGGCCGCTCAGCCCCTCGAGCCTGAGCAGCGCCAGGAGCGTCTCCACCGCACGCCGTTCATCCACCGGCACCCTCATCGTCGATACCCTCTCCGCCCGCGCATCCCCGCGCCAGCCGGCCGAAGTGTAGCACCCCTCCCCCGCCGGCCCAATCTCTCCGCCCTTGGACTCGCCCCCAATTCTTCGCGGCGTCCTCTTTTCGGTCGACGACGACGGCGACGACTACGATGGACGACCGGACGCATTGCGGTCGTAATCCGTAGTCCTCGCGCTGGTCCATGGGGGCGGCCCGTGGCATACTTCGGGCCGGCTCGCAACGCGCGGGGGGGCGGTTTCTTGGCGCAGCATTGGATGGAACGGACCGAGGCCTATGTCCTCGGCGTGATCGAAGGCCGGCGGCGCGGAGCGTGGCCGTCCGTGCTCTGCGTCATCCTCCGCCAGTTCTCCCACGCCTACGGCGCCGTCGTCCAACTGCGCCTCGCCCTCTTCCGCAGCGGCATCCTGCGCCCGCGCGCGCTGGGCTGCCAGGTGCTCAGCGTCGGGAACCTGACGGTGGGCGGCACCGGAAAGACGCCGGTCGTGGAAGCCTTCGCCCGCGCGCTCCAGCAACGGGGCCGCAAGGTGGCGATCCTGAGCCGCGGCTACAAGAAGAGCCAGCCGCCGCTTCGCCAGCGGCTCTGGAAAGCACTCCGCCGCCGGGGCGCCGAACCGCTGGTCGTTTCCGATGGCCGCCGCCTGCTGCTGGACAGCGCGATCGGCGGCGACGAACCCTTCATGCTCGCCTCGAACCTGCCGGACGTGGCCGTGCTCGTCGGGAAAGACCGGGTGCGGTCCGGCCAGTTCGCCATTCGCAAGCTCGGCTGCGACACGCTCATCCTCGACGACGGGTTCCAGTACCTCTCGCTGCAGCACCGGCTCGATATCGTGCTGGTCGACCGCACGAACCCCTTCGGGAACCGGCGGCTGCTGCCGCGCGGCATCCTGCGCGAGCCCATCCGCAACGTGCGCCGCGCGGGCTTCATCTTCATCACGAAGTCGAACGGCGACGGCGCCGAGGCGTTGCGCCAGGACCTGCGGCAGTTGAACCCGGACGCGGAGATTTCCGAGTGCCGGCACTGCGCGCGGCACCTGCAGGACGTCTTCACGCGCGACCGCCACGGGCTGGACTACCTGCGGGACCGCGACGTGGCCGCGCTTTCCGGCATCGCGATGCCGAAGAGCTTCGAGGACGAGCTGACGCGGCTGGGCGCCCGGGTGCTCTACCACAAGCGCTATACGGACCACCACCGCTACACGCAGCAGGAGATCCTCGACGTAATCAACCGCGGCCTCGAGCGCGGGGCGACCGCGGTGATCACGACCGAGAAGGATGCGGTGCGGTTTCCCTGGATCGAGCGCTGCGACCTGCCGGTCCTGTTCCTGCGGGTCGAGATCGAGATGCTCAGCGGCGCGGAGGCGTTTCATGACTGGATCGAGCGCATCTGCTTCCGCCGCTGACCCGCCGGCGCCGGACGAGCGCATCCTGGTCTGTGGCACGAACTGGGTCGGCGACACCGTGATGAGCATGCCGGCGCTGCAGGCCCTGCGCGCAGCCGCGCCGGACGCATGGATCTGCCTGCTCGCCAAGCCGCGCGTCGCCCCGCTCTGGACCTTGAGCCCGGTACCCGACGAGGTGCTGGAGCTTTCGCCGGGCTGGCGCGGCGTGCGCGCGGCGGCGCGCGCCGCGCGCGCCGCGTCCTTCACGCGCGCCTACGTGTTGCCGCATTCCGTCCGCGCGGCGCTCGTGCCGTGGCTGGCCGGCATTCCCCTTCGCATCGGCCTGCGGGGCGGCATCCGGGACCCGTTGCTCACGCGCGCGATCGCCCCGCCCACGGAACCGGCCCGCGCGCACCAGGCCTGGGAGTCCCTTCGGCTGTTCGGCCTCGACGGCAACGGGGCCGCGCTGCCGCCGCCCGCGCTCTCGCTTCCGGCACGGACGCGCGCCGCCGCCTGCGCGGCGCTCGCCCCGTTGCCGCGTCCGGTAGTGGGCCTGCTGCCCGGCGCGGCGCGCGGCCCGGCCAAGCGCTGGCCGGTCACCCGCTTCGCCGCGCTCGCGCAGCGGCTGGCCGCGGAACGCGAATGCGGCGTGGTCGCACTCGGCACCGCCGGCGAAGCGGCGGACTGCGCCGCCATCGCGGCCGCGGCCGGGACGCGCGGCCTGAGCCTCGCCGGGCGTTCCGACCTGATCGGCTGGGCGGCGCTGCTGGCCGCCTGCGACCTGGTCGTGGCCAACGACAGCGGCGGCATGCACCTGGCCGCCGCGCTGGGCGTTCCGGTTGTGGCCATCTTCGGCGCGACCGATCCGCGCCGCACCGGTCCGCTCGGCCGGTCCGCGACACTGGTGCAGGCGCCCGGCATCGCGCGCGATCGCGACGTGGCGCGCCGAAGCCGCCGCGCTCAACGCGCCCTTTCGATCATCGAGCCCGAAACCGTCTTCGACGCCTGCGCCGCCGCGCTCGACCGCACCGCGGCGGACGCCCCCGACCCCGATGGAATGCGGCGTCAACCTGCGTGCGCCGCCGGGGAGAAGACGATGGGTTCGCCCGGAACCGGGGGTGACCGCGGGCGGGCGGGGCGCAGGCGCGACGGCCCACCAAGGGGAGACCGGAGTGGAGGCGTCGACGAATCGTAGCGAAGGCCATTCGCCGCCCGCACCGCCGTGGCGGGCGTGGCTGCTGCTCGGCCCAACCGGCTCAGGCAAGACGCCGCTCGGCGACCTGCTCCAACGCCGCGGCCTCGCGGGGCGCCCCTGCGCGCACTTCGATTTCGGACGCTGCCTGCGCGCGGCCGACGCCGATCCGCGCCGCGCAAAGGCCTGGGGCCTCGACGCGGCCGAGCGGCGCACCGTGGCCGACGTCCTGCGCCACGGCACCCTGCTTGAGGCGCCCACCTTCGCCATCGCGCTCAAGATCCTGGACGCCTTCGTCGCGGACCGCCTGACGCACGACGGGCTCCTCCTGATGAACGGGCTGCCCCGGCATGCGGACCAGGCCCGCTGGCTCGAATCGCGTCTGCGGGTGGCGCGCGTCCTGCAGCTCGACTGCGAGCCGGAGACCGTCCGGGCACGCCTGCACGGCGACCCCGGCGGCGACCGGGCGCGGCGGACCGACGACGACCCGGCCGCCGTCCAGCAGCGGCTCGCGCTCTACGCGGAACGCACGGCGCCCCTGGCGGACTACTACACCGCCCGGGGCGCCCGGCGGGTACGGATCAGGGTCGGCCCGGCCGACGACGCCGCCGCCCTCGCCGCACGGCTCCCGCGCAGGTAGACGGTGCTCAGGCGCGGCAGGCCCAGTCGAACGCGCGCTGGACAATGACGCGGGCCGGCTCGACCTCGAAGTCCTTGTTCGTGTGGCCCCAGCAGGCCACGAAGACACGCCCCTTCCCCCAGGCGCGCGTGTAGGCGTAGGGCATGACGACCCCGGCGGGGTACTGCCCGGAATCGCCGTGGGCGCCGCTGAAGACCGTCGTACAGAGCACGTGACAACCCGGGTCCACGTGGATGTAGTACTGCTCGGTGTCGCGCAGTTCGAAGGCCTCGATGCCCCGGGTGATGGGGTGATCCGGATCGGCGATGTCCACGCGGTAGGACGGGATGCAGCCGCCGGGGTGCGCGACCCACTGGCCGCCCGTCATGAACTGGTAGTTCGTGTTCTGCCGGAACGCGTCGATGATCCCGCCGTGCCAGCCGACCAGCCCCGCGCCGCCGGCCACGGCGCCGAGAAGGCCCTTCTCCTGCGCCGGCGTAATCGTGCCCATCGTCCAGCAGGGCACGATGAGGTCAACGGCCGCCATGCGGTCCGTGTCGAGGTAGACATCGAGCGTGTCCGCCACGTCAACGGCATATCCCTGTTCGCGCAGCCAGGGGACAAAGACATCCACCGACGCCTTCGGCGTATGCCCGGCCCAACCGCCCCACACGACCTGCACCTGCTTCGTTGCCATGCCTGTACTCCTCTCTCTGGGGTTTCCCGTTCGAACATCGCTTCGCCGTCGCCTCAACCGTAACGCGCCGGCTGCGCGCGGCCTTCAGTGGCGCTGCGGACGGCCAGGTCGAGGACGTGGATCGGCCGGCGCGCCCAGGCGGGGGTGATGGCCAGCGGCTCGCCGGCGACCAGGTAGTCGGCGATATTCTGGTAGAGTCGCCACCCCTCGCTCGGCGGATTCAGGCCGCTCTCGACCGTTTCGCCACCCGCGCCGTCCTTGCGGACAATCCGCCAGTCGCGTCCGTTCATAATGTACGTGCCGTCCGTGCCGGTGATCTCGAGCTGGCCGCGGTCGGACTTCGGCAGGTGGTCAAGCGCGCTGAGCGTCAGCGTCAGCCACTGCCCGCTCGAGAACCGGGCGACGGCGAACCCCTCATCCTCGTTCGTATCGTCCTTCCACGGCGTCTGCGGCGCCCAGAACCCGGTATGCGCAAACCCGGAAACCTCGACGAGATCGCCGTCGAGCAACTGGAGCGCGTACTCGATCAGGTGGACGCCCCAGTCGTAGAGGATGCCGCCGGAGATCGAACGGCTCGAACGCCACCAGTCGCGCGGCTTGCCGAACCCGCCCATGTGCGCCTCGATGCGGACGACCTCGCCGATCGCGCCGCCGCGGATCCGTTCGACCGCGTGCAGGATACACCCGTCCCAGTGGCGGTTATGGTAGGTCGAGAGCACGACGCCGGCGGCCTCCGCCGCTGCGATCATCTCGTCGCATTCGTCCGTGGTGATCGCCAGCGGCTTCTCGCAGACGACGTGGCGCCCGGCCTCGAGGCAGCGGACCGCCAGTGCCGCATGCGTGTTGTGCGGCGTGATGATCGCCAGCAGGTCGACCTTGGACCGTTCGAGCAGCGTTTCGAGGTCGCTGTACGTTTCGATCCCGGGGAACTCCGTCGCGGCCACCTTCAGCCGCTCGGCGTCGATCTCGGCCACGGCCGTTGGCGTCATGCCGGCCTTCTTCATCTCCTCGAGATGGCTTCGCCCCATGCGGAAGGCGCCGCCATAGCCGACGACACCGACCCGGATGTCGGCGGGATTCGCGTACGTCTTTTGTTTACTCATGCGGGGTCCGTCCTATCGGATACGCAGGCCTGCGGGAACGCGCCCCGTCCGGCCCGCGCGGGGTGTGGTGGTGTGCTAGGTGCGCTCGAACGCCGCGTCGAAGGCGACGTCCGAGGGCTTGAAATCGACATTGCGGACGAAGGCGCAGGCCTCGCGCGCCCCGTGCTCGCGGTCCATCCCGATATCCTCCCACTCGATGGACAGCGGTCCCTGGTAACCGATGTCGTTCAGCGCGCGGATGATGCGCTCGAAGTCGATGTGGCCGCGTCCGAGCGAACGGAACTCCCAGAACCGGCGCGGATCGCCGAACGGCAGGTGCCCGCCGAAGACGCCGGAGAGGCGCGGCGTCTGCGACCAGGCCACGTCCTTCATGTGCACGTGAAAGATGCGTTCGCGGAACCGGTAGATGAACTCGACATAGTCGACGCCCTGGTAGCCGAGGTGGCTCGGATCGTAGTTGAACCCGAAGGCCGGGTGTCCGCCGACCGCCTCGACCGCCCGCTCGGCGGAAGCGACGTCGAAGGCGATCTCGGTGGGATGCACTTCGAGCGCGAACCGCACGCCGGCTTTCTGGAAGGCATCGAGGATCGGCTTCCAGCGGCGGCCGAAGTCGGCGAAGCCCTCGTCGATCGCCGCGGGCGGCACGGGCGGGAACGAGTAGAGCAGGTGCCAGATCGGGCTTCCGGTGAACCCGTTGACGACCTTCACGCCCAGCCGGGCGGCGGCTTGCGCGGTCCGGATCATCTCCTCCGCCGCCCGCGCGCGGACCCCCTCCGGCTCGCCGTCGCCCCAGACGGAAGGCGGAAGGATGGCCTGGTGCCGCTCGTCGATCCGGTCGCAGACGGCCTGGCCGACCAGGTGGTTCGAGATCGAGAACAACTCGAGCCCGTGCCGGGCCAGGAGCGCGCGGCGCTCCTTGACGTAATCCGCGTCGGCCTTCGCGACCTCGAAGTGGTCGCCCCAGCAGGCGAGTTCGAGCCCGTCGTACCCGAAGGCTTTCGCCTTCTCGCAGAGCGTCTCGAGCGGGAGGTCCGCCCATTGTCCCGTGAACAGCGTAACCGGTCTGGCCATGGCTATCTCCTTCGTGGTGGGGTTGAAGGTTCCTTGCGTGACTTCGCAACGCGGTGACACCGCGACGCTGCGGCTGGGCGGGCCGCGCGACCGGCGGTCTCGGTCACCTTCACCGGACGGCCGAGCGCGGCGCTGGAATAGAGCGCGTCGAGCAGCCGCATGACGACCAGCCCTTCCTCGCCGGTGGCGGGATGCGGCCGGTCGCGGACAATGGCCTCGACGAAATGCCAGGAGGCGGGACGCGGCGGGCGCTTCCCCTCGGGAAGCCGGCGGGTCTCGACCCGACCGCCGCGGCGCTCGGTGAACGTCTCGGCCTCGAACCGGTACCCGCCGTCGAGGTTGCGCTGGACGAGCCCGCCTTTCGTGCCGAGCAGCCGCGTCTCCATCAGATCCTTCTCGGCGATGTTCGCGGCCCAGGAAGCCTCGACGATCAGCGTCGCACCGTTGCGGAACCGGATCGCGCCGGCGGCGAGGTCCTCGACGTCGAACGTCTTCTTCTGCTCGCGCGCAAGCCGGCCGGCGATCGGGTCGTAGGCGGCGCCGAGCACCCAGTCCGGCTCCGGGTAGCCCATCAGCCAGAGCGCCAGGTCGAGACGGTGCACGCCGAGGTCGATCAACGGGCCGCCGCCGGCCAGGGCCTTCTGCCCGAACCATCCGCCGAACTTCGGCATGCCCCGCTGCCGGTGCCAGACGGTCCGGCCGAAGTAGACCTCGCCCAGGAGGCCGCGATCAACCGCCACGCGCAGGGCCTGGGACGGGGCGCTGAAGCGGTAGGAGAAGTGGATCATCAGCCGCCGTCCGGCCCGGCGGGCGGCGTCGACCATCGCACGCCCCTCGCGCGCGTTCATCGCCATCGGCTTCTCGCAGAAGACATGGCAGCCGGCCTTCAGCCCGGCGATCGTCAGCGGTTTGTGGAAGACGTTCGGCGTCGCGACGCTGAGGATGTCGATCCGCTCGGCCGCAAGCATGGCCGCCGCGTCGGTGTACCGCGCGGTTATCCCGAGCGCCTCGCCGACGGTCTCCAGGCGCGCCGGGTCGGTGTCGCAGACGGCGACGACTTCCGCGCGCGGATGCAACCGGTAGCCCCGGACGTGCCCCCGCCCGATGCCCAGCCCGACCACCCCGATCCGCAGCTTTGCCGGCATCGCCTCTCTCCCGGCGCGCTTCACCCTGCGCCCTGCGCCCGGCGCGAAGACCGCCACGCCGCGCGCGACCCGGTATCCTCGGGGGGCGGCCCCCGGGGGTCAACCCTTCATCCGCGTCCACTTCAGCCGCGAACGGTGGCTGGCCAGCAAGGTCTCGATGAACGCCATCCCGACGACGCCGTCGTCGATGCCGGGCACGTCGCAGGCGGGGATCTTCCGCCCGGCGAGTTCGGCCCGGATCGCGCGGAAGGCCTCGCGGTAGAGGTTGGCGAAGGCTTCGATAAAGCCGTCCGGGTGACCCCAGATCAGGCGGCCGGCCTCCCGCGCCGCCTTGCAGAGGTTGGCCTCCCCCTTGGAGTAGCGCACGTGTACGCCGGCGGGGTCCTTGACCCAGAGGTAGTTCGGATCCTCCTGGCGCCACTCGATGCCCAGCCGGGTGCCGTAGATGCGCACCGAAAGCGGGTTCTCCTCGCCGGTCGAGATCTGCGAAGCGTAGAGCACCCCCCGGGCGCCGCCTTTGTAGCGGACCAGCACGTTGCCGTCGTCCTCGAGCCCGTTGGTCGGGACGAACCGGGTCAGGTCGGCGCAGAGGTCCTCGATCTCGAGGCCCGTGATGTAGCGGACGAGGTTCTCGGCGTGCGTGCCGAGGTCGCCCATGCAGCCGGCGCCGCCGGCGATTTTCGGATCCATCCGCCAGAGGCCGATCGCGTTCTTGGGGTTTTCGATGAAGCCGGTCATCCAGCCCTGCGGGTACTCGACGACGACCTTGTTGATCGTGCCCAGCTTCCCGGAACGCGCCAGGTGGCGGGCCTGCTTGACCATCGGGTAGCCCGTGTAGTTGTGCGTCAGCGCGAAGACCTTTCCGGACTTCTCGACGTGGCGCTTCAAGGCCTTGGCCTGGGCGAGCGTCAGGGCGAGCGGCTTGTCGCAAACGACGTTGAATCCCGCGTCCAGGAACGCGACGGCCGCCGGATAGTGGCCGGCGTTCGGAACCACGATCGAGACGAAGTCGATCCGATCGCCGGCCGGGCGGGCGGCCTCGGCACGGGCCATGGCCTTGAACGAGTCGTAGACGCGGTCCGGATCGAGCCCGAGTTCCCGGCCCGTCGCCCGGGATTTCGCGGGGTCGGAGGAGAACGCGCCGGCGACCAGTTCGGCCTCGCCGTCCAGCGTCGCAGCCATCCGGTGCACCGGCCCGATGAGGGCCCCGATTCCGCCGCCTACCATGCCCATTCGCAACCGTCGCTTCATCGTCTGCGTCCTCCCGTCCCCGCGCTCCGCGCCCGCGCCTTTCGCGTACGCCTTGCGGACTACGCATACCCTTATCGGAACCGAAGGCCGAAGCCAAGCCCTGATAAGGTACCAACGACGTTGCATCGGCGGGGTTGCGGTTCTATGCTGCGGCCATGAGACGATGTCTACGGATGGGACTTCTGGCCCTGGCGTTCGCGGTCGCCGGACGACCGGGCGAGACGCGGGGCGTGGAGCCGGAGGCGCCGGCAGAAGACGCCGGGCTGGTGTACATCATCCCCGTGCGCGGCCTGATCGAACCGGCGCTCCTTTACGTGATCCGCAGGGGCGTGGCCGAGGCGGTGCGCGCGGAGGCCGAGGCGATTGTCTTCGTGATGGACACCCCGGGCGGGCGGGTCGATGTCGTGCAGCAGATCATCTTCACGATTCAGAACCTCCCGCTGCGAACCGTCACCTTCGTGGAGAGGAACGCGATCTCGGGCGGCGCGATGATCGCGCTGGCCACGAACGAGATCTATATGGCGCCCTGCAGCGTGATCGGTGACGCGATGCCCATCATGGTCACCCCGTGGGGCTCCGTGGTGGAACAGCCGGAGGCGCACGAGGAGAAGACCGTCTCCGCCGTGGCATCGATGATCCGGGCGGCCGCGCAGCAGGGCGGCCACGATCCGGACCTGGCGGAGGCGATGGTCCGGCGGGATAACGAGTACCGCGTCGGCGGGGAGCTGATCAGCCCGGCCGGCCAGTTGCTGACGCTGACGGACGAGGAAGCGGCGCGTCCCCTGCGCGAGGACGGGCGTCCGCTGCTCTCCGCCGGAACCGTTTCCGACCTCGACGCGTTGCTCGAGCGGCTCGGCCTCGAGGGCGCCGAGCGGCGCACGCTGCAGGTGACGGCGGCCGAACGCCTGGCCCGGTACATTGCCGGCCTGGCGCCGCTGTTCCTGATGGCCGGGCTGCTGGGGCTCTACATCGAGGTGCGCACGCCGGGATTCGGTCTGCCGGGCATTCTCGGGCTGCTCGCGCTCGCGGTCTTCTTCTGGGGACACCACATCGCCGGGCTGGCCGGGCAGGAGGACATCGCGCTGTTCCTGGTCGGCGTCGCGCTGTTGACCGTCGAACTGGTCTTTCTCCCGGACTTCGGCGTGGTCGGCGTCCTCGGACTGATCTGCATGCTGGCCGGGATGCTGCTCTCGATGACGCAGCGCCTGCCGGGCGGCCCCTGGCTGCCGGCGTGGGGCGACCTTCACCTGCCGTTCGTCAACCTGGCCATCGCGCTGGCGGGCACGGTGGCGGCCGGCCTTCTGGCGGGCCGCTTCCTTCCGTCGACAACGCTGTTCCGGCGGCTGGTCCTCGAGCAGGCCACGCTGCGCGACCAGGGGTTTTCGGCGAGCCCGAGCGATCCCTCGCTGGTGGGGATGACCGGCCGCGCGTTGGCGCCGCTCCGGCCCTCGGGTCCGGCACGATTTGGCGAACGTCGCCTCGACGTTATTTCGCAGGGCGCCTTTCTCGAGACGGGCGCGCGGGTCCGGATCGTGGAAGTACACGGCAACCGGGTGGTCGTGGAGCCGGTGGCCGGGGAGGACGCACCGTCGTGAATCCCGGATTGTTGAACCTCTACATCACGCTCGTGCTGGCCGGCCTGCTGCTGATCGGCGTAGAGATTTATATTCCCGAGGGCGTGATCGGGTTGCTTGGCGGGCTGTGCCTGCTGGCCGCGGCCGTGATCGGGTTCTTCGTCTTCCCGTCCCCGTGGGGGCTTCTGAGCGCAGTCGCCATCGTGCTGCTCAGCGTCCTGGCGATGGCCGCCTGGGCGTTCTGGGTTCCGCGCACGCGCGCCGGCCGCCGGCTTACGCTCGAGCGCGACGGCCGCGACTTCCGTCTGGACGCGCCGGGGGCGGACCTCGAGGGCCGCGAGGGGGAGGCGCAGAGCACGCTGCGACCCGCCGGCGTGGCGCTGATCGACGGGCGCCGCTGCGACGTGGTGGCCGAAGAGGGCACCTGGATCGAGGCGGGCGCCCGTATCCGCGTGACGGCCGTCCGCGGAACCCGCGTGATCGTTCGGCCGGTGGAATCCGCCGGCGAAGCCGGACAGAAGGACGATTGACCATGGGCCGCTGCGTCCGGGCCGTGGCCTTGAGCCTGGCGCTGCTCGCGGGAGCCGCCCCGCCGGCGGCCGCCGTTCGAGGGGTGCGTGCGGAGACGTTCCACCTCGGCGCGGACGAGACGCTGGAGGACGAACGGGCTATCCTCGCGTTGCAGATCGATGTCGACGGCACGGCCCGCGACGACCTGTTTCTCTTCGGGAGCGCGCTGCGGCTGGGCGGCCGGTTCGAACGGGGCCTCTGGGCGCTCGGCGACACCGTCACCCTGACCGGCCACGTCGGCGCGCACGCGCGGCTGGGCGGCCGCACGGTATCGATCGAAAATGCCGAGATCGGCGCGGGCGCGCTGCTGCTCGGCGGGACGGTTCGGATCGACGACACCAGCCGGCTCCACGGGAATGTGCGCATCGCGGCCGAGGACGCGATCGTGCGCGGCCGCGTCGGCGGCGCGCTGCGCGTCGAGGCGCGGCGTGCGCGTCTGGGCGGCCGATTCGACGGCGATGTGACCGTGGACGCCGACGACCTGGCGGTGCTCCCGGGAACACGGATCGCGGGCAACCTGACGGCCCGGGTTCCCGCGCCGTTCGTGCTCGATCCGCGCGTGACCGTCGAAGGCGAAACCCTGATCGGCCGGCCGGTCGAGGAGGCGCCGCGCGGGCCGAATCTTGGTTTCCGGTTCGCGCTGCTCCTCGCGGCCTACCTCTCCTTCCTTCCCTGGCTGGCGCTGTTTCCGCGTTTCGCGGGCCGCGCCGCCCGCCGGCTGCGCACCGCGCCGTGGCGGTGCGCGCTGGCCGGCCTGATCGCGCTCGGTCTCGTCCCGTTGGCCGCCATGCTGACCGCCGCCTCCGTCGTCGGTCTCCCGCTGGCCCTGACCCTCGCCGCCGGCTACGGGCTGCTGCTCTGGTTCGCGCCGGCGGTCCCCGCGCTGGCGGCCGGGCATCTACTCCTCCGCGGCGAGGGAACCCTGCGCCCGCTGCGCGCGCTGGCAACGCTTGCGCTCGGGCTTACACTGATCCACCTCCTGGCGCTGGTTCCGCGGATCGGCGGCGGCCTGGTGCTTCTCGTGTTGATCTTCGGCCAGGGCGCGCTGCTGCTCGCCCTGCGCGAGAGCGAACCTCCGCCCCCGCCGCCGAATCCACAGCCCGGGAGCGAGGGCGCACCGGGGGAACCGGTAGCATGAAGGCCTGCGCGCTGACCGCCCCGCGACGTCTGGACATCATCGACTGGCCGGACCCGGCCATCCGCGAACCGCAGGACGTGCTGCTCCGCATCGAATCGGTCGGCGTCTGCGGATCCGATATCCACTACTACGTCGAGGGCCGGATCGGCAGCCAGGTGGTCGAGTACCCGTACCTCGTCGGCCACGAGAGCGCCGCCACCGTGATCGAGACCGGCCCGGCGGTCACGCGGGTGAAACCGGGGGACCGCGTCGCCGTCGAGCCGGCGATCCATTGCGGGGACTGCGACCAGTGCCGCGCCGGACGGCCGCATACCTGCCGCCGGCTCCGCTTCCTCGGCTGCCCGGGCCAGATCGACGGGTGCCTGTGCGAGCGGATCGTCATGCCCGAGGCCTGCTGCTACCCGATCGGCCCGGCGACGACCTTCGACCGGGCAGCCTTGGCGGAGCCCTTGTCGATCGGCATCTATGCCGCTCGGCTCGGCCAGGCGCGGCCGGGCTTGCGCGCCGCGATTCTCGGGGCGGGGCCGATCGGGCTCTGCACGCTGCTCGCGTCCCGGGCGGAGGGGCTCGATTCCTTCTTCGTCTCCGAGCCGATCCCGGAGCGGCGCGCCCTCGCCGAGCGCGCGGGCGCATCGTGCACGGCGGACCCGTACGGGGAGGACCTCCTGGCCGCGGTGTCCGCGGACACACCGGAGCTGCTCGACCTGGTCTTCGAGTGTTCCGGTAAGCAGGAGGCCTTCGACGACGGGGTCCGGCTGCTGAAGCCGGGCGGGTTGTTCGTGCTGATCGGGATCCCCACGGAGGACCGGATCCACTTCAGCATGGACGAGCTTCGGCGCCGGGAACTGACCCTGCAGAACGTCCGCCGGCAGAACGCGTGCATGCGGCCGGCGCTCGACCTGATCGAGCAGGACCGCGTGGACATCGGCCTGCTGCAGACGCATTCGTTCCCGTTCGGACGGACGCGCGAGGCGTTTGACCTCGTGGCGGACTACGGCGAGGGCGTGATGAAGGCCATGATCCACGTCGGGCCGGACGCGTGAGCCCGCGGCGAACGCCGGCCTGCGGTTCGCGCGGAGGCGCGCCTGCCGGCCCGCGACGCTGACCTGCGCCCGGCGGGCAGCCGTCCCCGGGGCCCGTTTCCGCCAAGGCGATGCGCAGGCGCCCTGAGCCGAAAAAGAAACCGCCGGCATCCCCGATGGGATGCCGGCGGATCAGAAAAATACCCGGCAACGTGCTACTCTCCCACGGCCTTTCGCCGCAGTACCATCGCCGCTGAGAAGCTTAACGGCCGTGTTCGGGATGGGAACGGGTGTTTCCTTCTCGCCATGGTCACCGGATAAAACGGTTGCACAGACACTGCACGGGATGAGGGGCGAACGCGATTCAATGAGCGGGAACCGAACGATAAGGGTCAAGCCTCACGGCCGATTAGTACCGGTTAGCTCACGCATCGCTGCGCGTACACACCCGGCCTATCAACGTCGTCGTCTTCGACGGGCCTTCAGCCCCGCTTGCGCGGGGAGGGAGATCTCATCTTGGAGGGGGCTTGGCGCTTAGATGCTTTCAGCGCTTATCCTTTCCGCACTTGGCTACCCGGCGGTGCCGCTGGCGCGACAACCGGAACACCATAGGTGCGTAGTTCCCGGTCCTCTC
>PWTM01000117.1 GCA_003563855.1 PVC group bacterium
AGGGCGAAGCCCGGCGACGCCGCTTTGGGTTGGTCGGGGACACGCGGCGGCTGGCGGGGGCGAAAGCGGTGTCGCCGTCCCGGGCGCGCGGCGCGCCCGGGACTCTGCCACCGCACTCCACAGGCTGAAGGCCCGGCGACAGCGCCCACTGTGGAAGTGGGGCTGGCGTGGGCGGGGCGACAGCGGTCCCGCGGCGAAGCGCCTCGCCCGGCCCGAGAATGTCCCGGAGGGATCGGCTCTTTCCGGGGTCAACGACGGAAGAGCGGGTCGCTCTCGATCCCGATCCGGGTCTCGCGCGGGGTCAGGCGCGGCGGCGCCCAATCGTCGCTGAACGTCGCAAATCGGTCCCGCTCTTCGGAAGCCCCGCGAAACCGCGGCATGCTGTCGGTGCCCGACCGGAAGGTGGCCCTCGGGGTCTGCGGGTCTTCCCACGCCGCGCGAGGCGCTGTGGGAGAAGACCACTCCGTGGAATCGTCCCGGAATTCGGTGCGCGCGGAGCTCGATTCGACCAGGATGCGCTCCGAATCCCGAGGATACGACCATCTCCGTACCATCGGATCGACCGCCGCTTCGTGCCCGCGCCGAAACTCCCGGAGCATATCCCCGCGCTCTTCCACGGTTCCGGGGCTTCCCGTCTCGACCAACGACGCTCCCACAGGAAACACGGGGGTCATCGATACGTCGCGCTCCGGTCGCCGCGTATCCATACCCGCTCGGTCGTCCCGTAGATCCGGAGCCCATTGCTCGGCATCGAGACCGCGCGCGCGTTCGCCCTCTCGTTCGGCGGGTCGGGAGAATAGCCGATCGAAAAGATCTTCGGATTCTTCGTCCGAACGCAGATCCCCCGGCATGGACCTCCGCGGCCCGTCTTCTTCGCCGGCGAAACGAATATCGCGAAACATCAGGCCGCCGCCCAACGCCGCCTCGGAACCCACCAGGGCCGACCTGCCGATGCCTTCGTCCCCGTGAACCAGGTCGAACATAAGTCCCGTCACCGCTCCGGAAATGGGCTCCGGATCGATCCCCTCGGCGCCGCTCGTCTCCTCGCCCTCGTCCGCTTCCGCCTCACGCTGCCGGGCCAGCACATCTCTCGCAAGCCACCCCCAGTCGCCGATTTCCTGCATCCATGCGTCCCGGACTTCCGGACCGGTGACCCCGGCATCCGGCAACAGCCATGCTTCGTCGGCCGTATCCTCGTCTTCGCGGACCCGTGGTCGTCCGCGCGGGGGCGGGCGGACGATCCGGGGGCCCTGAGCCGCGGGGGCGACGCGAAGCTGGTGTTCTTCGCCACGAAGCAACGGACTGCGCGGGGTCTCGACCTCCGGCACGCGCGTCGCGGCAGGGGCCGATGGATGAAGCTCGATTCGCCGGTCGTAGACGCGCCGCCCCCGGTGCCAGCGCGCGCCTTCCGGCGGGGCCGTTTCACGGTCCTGCCCGTCGGCCGTGCCCGCCGCCATCGCCGCAAGTACGCCCGCGGCGAAGACCTGCCATGGCCTGCTGCGTATCATGCGTCGTATCCTACACCCGGAACCCCCGGACGGCAAGCTCCATCGCAGACGGACGGGACCGTTGACACCGCCCCCCGCGCACCCTAGGATCGCCGCGGCCCTTTTGCCGGATGGTGTAATGGTAGCACAGCAGATTCTGGATCTGTTTGTCTAGGTTCGAATCCTAGTCCGGCAACCACCCCACGCACCACACGGCACGGTTCCGCGCCGCCTTCGCGATTCGCCCGCGCAACGCCCGCCCCGCGGCTAACTCATCCGCATCGGCATGATCACGTAGAGGAAGGGATCATCGGTCTTGATGACCCCCGGGTTCATCTCGTCGCTCAGCTCGATGTAGACCTGGTCCGTCACCAGGTTCCGAAGCGGCTCGACGATGAAGTCCGGGTTGAAGGAAACCGCGATCTCGCCGCCCGCGTGCTTGACCGGAAGCGTCTCGGACGCTTCGCCGATATCGGGGCTCGCCGCGGAGATTTCGAGGCGGTTGCGGCCGAAGGCCAGCTTGACCGAGTTGCTTCGCTCGCTCGTCAGCAACGCCACGCGCCGAACGGCGTTCAGCAGGAGCTCGCGCTCGATCGCAATTCGCATCTCGGCCGCGGCCGGGATGACCTGGCGGTAGTTCGGGAACGTTCCGTCGATCAGCTTCGAGGTCAGCGCCATGCCTTCCGTGCGGAACATGACCTGCGAACCCGCCCGGGCAATCCGCACGGTACCCTCGTCGCCGAGGATGCGGATCAACTCCGCCACGGTCTTGCTCGGAAGGATGATCTCGCCTTCGTGCTCCTTGGAAAACTCGAACTCCTGTTCGACCAGGGCCAGCCGACGGCCGTCGGTCGCCACCGCTGTCAGTTTCCCATCCCGGAACGCCAGCACGACGCCGTTGAGCACCTCGCGGGTCTCGTCCACCGAGGCCGCATAGCCGGTCCGCTGAAGCATCGCCCGGAGCGCGGAAGCCTCCACGGCATAGGAAGGGCCCTCCTCGAAGGAAGGCATCGGCGGAAAGTCGTCCTCGACGATACCGCGGAGCTTGAAGACGGCGCTTCCGGATCGAATCTCCGCAACGGCATCCTCGCCGCACTCGATCTCCACCTCCGGCCCCGGCGACTCGCGCAGAACCCCCGCCACGGTACGCGCCGGGATCGTCGTGCCGCCGTCGCGGGCAACCTCCGCCTCGACCGCAACCCGCACGGTGATATCCAGGTCCGTGGCGGTCAGCCAGAGTTTTCCGTCCTCCGCGCGGAACAGGATGTTGGAGAGCACCGGAATCGTTGAGCGCGCGACCACGACCGACAACACCTTCTGCAGACCGGCGTTGATCGCATCCTTGCTGACCTTCAGTTTCATTGAGCCGTCCTCCGTGTCCAGCGGCGTGCCTCGCCGGGACTAATAAGGTATGAGATAGAAAAAGTAAATCCCGTATTCGTATGTTTGTTGGTCGTGTTGAAGGCCGCGTACAAGATATTGCAGAAAAGGGGATTAGGGAATCAATCGCCTGTTGGGAAGACCGTCGGTAACCTCGGGGTCTGTGGACGGGCGGGCGGTTGTGCACGGAAAATCGACAGCGGGTGACAGGTTATGAACAGGCCGTGTACAGGCCTGAGAGCTCGGACGCCGGCGGTCATTCGGCCCCGAGCTTCTGCCGGAGGGAGGTCACGGACTGCCGGAGCTGCGGATCGCTGCGCATGCGGTCGTTGACCGCGCGGCAGGCGTGAAGCACCGTTGCGTGGCTCCGCGCGAAGGCGTTGCCGATGGCGGGCAGGGAGCTGGGCGTCAGCGTGCGGCAGAGGTACATGGCGACCTGGCGCGGCAATGCGACAGCCGCCGGACGGCGCTTGCTCGTCATGTCCGAAAAGCGCAGGTCATAGTATTCCGAGACGGCCTTCTGGATGGCTTCGCAGGAGGGCGCTTCCACGGCGGTGCCGTCGAGCGTGTCACGGAGCAGCGTCTCGAGTCCCGGGACGTCGAGCCGGCGTCCCGTCAGGGAGGCGTAGGAGGCGGCGCGGATCAGGGCGCCTTCGAGCCGGCGGATGTTCGAACGGATACGTTCGGCGATGAAGGTAATGACGTGGTCCGGAATCTCGATGTGCATCAGCGAGGCCTTGTGACGGAGGATCGCGACGCGGGTCTCGAAATCGGGCCGTTCGAGCTGCGTCACGAGGCCCCACTCGAACCGCGACACCAGGCGCGGGGCCAGTCCGGGAACCTCGCTGGCCGGCCGGTCGCAGGTCAGGATAATCTGCTTATGCCGGTCGTGCAGGGCGTTGAACGTGTGAAAGAACTCCTCCTGCATCTGCTCCTTGCCGGCGAGGAAGTGGATGTCGTCAATGAGCAGCACATCCGCCCGGCGGAAACGCCGGCGGAAATCGACGAGCCGCTTGTTGAGCAGCGCGTCGATGAACTCGTTGACGAAGGTCTCCGACGAGACGTAGGCGACCACGGCCCGGGCCGAGGCGCCGACGACGTGATGGCCGATCGCCTGGATGAGGTGGGTCTTCCCGAGGCCGCTTCCCCCGTAGATCAGGAGCGGGTTGTAGGCGCGTCCGGGCGATTGCGCGACCGCGAGGGCCGCGGCGTGGGCAAAGCTGTTGGAAGGGCCGACGACGAACCGGTCGAATGTGAGGTTCCGATTCAGCGGCATCGCGCAGCTGCCTTTGCCCGGGCGCGCGGGCGACCGGGCTTTGCGCGTGGCGGAAGGCGGCGATTCCGCGGGGTCCGTGCGCGAAGGAAGCGAAGCATCGACGCGGAGTTCGATGGTCGTGGGTCTTCCCGCCGCCGCCGTCGCCGCGGCCCGGATAAGCGGCAGGTAGTGCTCCTCGAGCCAGACGACGTAGAAATCGTTGGATACGGCGAGAGTCAACGTGTCGTCGCGATGGGACACGGGACGGATCACGGAGATCCACCGGGCGAAGAGGTCTTCCGAGAGCTTCTGCGACAGGTCGGTGCAGACCGCTTCCCAAACGCCGGCGACATCGGTAGACACGCTTATCCCTCTCTCCCCGGACCGCCCGGCCACGGCCCGGGCCCCCGCATGCTGGTCACATGCCCGAACCCGAAAAACCGAAAGGTATCTCGCAACGCCGAGCCGGAAAACGTCGCGCTGCCGACACCTTATGAACAACTTATCAACACGGCGATGCCTCCGACCGCCGGACACAAGGGCGATGTGTAACTGCAACGCGGTCGTTCGGCAAGACCATTACCGGCTGAGTCGGACGTAAAGGCTCCGACCCCCATATATTGGGGGGGGTGAAAAAGAACGCATCATGATCTATGATGCGCGGTGAGGGAACGGTCCGCGCCGGTGAGGGCGGGCGCCGGGTCTTTCGGTGCTAAAGATCAGGGCAACAGGTCGTTAGCGCCGGGAGCGGAGGGTGCGGGAGGGACGTCGGATGGTCGGACCGCCTGAGAAATCAACAAGCCGGCCACTTCTCGTTGGCCTGTCGGCGGATACGGCGGGAATCCGCCGGTACGCCGGGGTTGAACGCCGGGAGAACGCATCGGCCGGGCATGGAGGCGCGCGTCCGCGGGGCCCGATGAAACGCGTGGGCTCCTCGCCTGGACGGCGCGCGGCGGTGAAAGGATAGGCATGGGCATTGCGATTCCGATCGGACTCGTGGCGGCGGGCGCGGCACTCTGGGGCTACGCGCGCTGGTTCGAGTGGCACAGCCTCTACCATCCGCGCGCGGAACGGCTTCGCACGCCACGCGACGCGGGCCTGGACTACGAGGACATCGCCTTCGTCGCGGAGGATGCCGTCCTGCTTCACGGCTGGTGGATTCCCGCGCCGGGCGCGACGAGGACCGTGCTCTACTGCCACGGGAACGGCGACAACGTCGGCGACCTGGTGGACGATGCGGCGGTTCTGCACGGGCGGGGATGGAACGTCTTTCTATGGGACTACCGCGGCTACGGGCGGAGCCGCGGCCGGGCGAGCGAGAAGGGCACGTACCGCGACGCCTGCGCGGCCTACGAAGTGGTCCGGGTTCGGCACGACGGCGTCGAGAACCCGCCGGTGGCGGTGATTGGACGTTCACTGGGTGGCGCGGTGGCGGTGCGGCTTGCGCAGTTGAAGCCGGTGCGGGCGCTGGTGCTGGAGAGTACGTTCACCTCGGTTCCGGACCTCTCCCGGGTCTTCTACCCGCGCCTTCCGACCCGCTGGATCAAGTACCGGTACCCCTCGATCGACCGCATCGGCGACGTGCGCGCTCCGCTGCTCGTCGCGCACAGCCCCGACGACGAAGTGATCCCGTTCGCGCAGGGGCGCGCGCTGTTCGAGGCCGCCCGCGGGCCAAAGCGCTTCGTCCAGCTCGCCGGCCCGCACGAAGATGTCGGCTGGCTCCGCACCCCCGCCTACCTCGACGCGATCGCGGACCTGATCGAGGGCCCGCCCTTGAAATAGGGGACTGAACGATCCAGGTACCCGCCCGCCGCCCGCCGCAGGCGGGCACCTGATCGGTTACGCTTGCCATTCGGGGAGGGGTCGGGTACACAGGCGCCCCGCTCACGCAGCGCCCACGTCTTCGTCCGCGCGGCGGCGACGGCGAAGCCGAACCGAACCCAGGAGGATCGAACCGATGCCGGAGAAGACGAGAAGACAGCGCGCAACCGGCCCCCGCGACGCCAGCCCGGTGGGCAACCTGCTGATCGCGCAGAGCGGCGGACCGACGGCGGTGATCAACCAGAGCCTGGTCGGGGCAGTGCGCGAGGCGCGCCGGCGTCCGGGTCGCATCCGCGCGGTCTATGGCGCCCTCCACGGGATTCAAGGCATCCTGGACGAGAACCTGGTCGACCTGGGCCGGGAGACCGAGGCGAATCTCGAACGCGTGGCCGCCACCCCGTCCTCGGCGCTCGGTTCGGTTCGCCGCAAGCCGACGGCCGAGGACTGCCACCGCATCTTCGAGGTGCTGCGGGCGCATGACGTGCGGTACTTCTTCTACATCGGCGGCAACGACTCGGCCGAGACCGCGCACATCGTCAACGAGGAAGCCAAGAGGAGTCGCTACGACCTGCGCTGCTTCCACATCCCGAAGACGATCGACAACGACCTGCGCGAGAACGACCACACGCCGGGCTTCGGCAGCGGCGCGCGGTTCGTCGCCTGCGCGTTCATGGGCGACAACCTGGACAACCGGGCGCTGCCCGGGGTGAAGATCAACGTCGTCATGGGGCGCCACGCCGGGTTCCTGACGGCGGCCTCGGCGCTGGGGCGCGTCTACCCGGACGACGGGCCGCACCTGGTCTACCTTCCGGAGCGCCCGTTCGATGTGGAGCGGTTCGCCAAGGACGTGAACGGCGTCGTTGCACGGCTCGGCCGCTGTCTCGTGGCGGTCTCCGAGGGCGTGGCCGACCGGAAGGGCGTGCCGATCGTGGCCGCCTACACGAAGGAGGTCGATTCCCACGGCAACGTCCAGCTCAGCGGGACCGGTGCGCTGGGCGACCTGCTGGCCACGATCGTCAAGGAGAAGACGTCCATCGGCCGCGTGCGCGCGGATACCTTCGGCTACCTGCAGCGGTCGTTCGCCGGGCTGGTTTCCGAGGTCGATGCGCGGGAAGCGCGGGCGGTTGGCCGCGAGGCGGTCCGGCTGGCAGTCGCCGGCGCCTTCAAGGAAGGCAGCGTGGCCATCCGCCGCGCCAGGGGGTCCCGCTACCGGGTCGCCTATGAGCGTGTGCCGCTTCGAAAGGTCGCCCGCGAGACGCGGCACATGCCCGCCGCCTGGATCAACAAGGCGGGGAACGACGTCACGAAGGCGTTTCTCGACTACGCGCGCCCGCTCGTCGGAAAGCTTCCGCTGATCGGCCGGCTGAACGCGCGCCCGGTCCGTCCGTCGCGCGCCTAGCGCCGGCCGGGGATACCCGTCAGCGTCCACGCTTACGCCTTCGGTCCGTCTCCGTCCCCGTCTTCTCCCTCCTCCAGCGTTCGAGGACGAAGGACGAGGACGAAGACGAGCACGCGCCGCCGGCTCGTGGTCCTGACCGCTACGGCTGGTCTTCCCCGTCACCCTCCAGCAGCGCGTCCAGGTGACGGACATAGGCCGCTGCGCCGCCCCGCCGGTATCCGGTACGCGCGACGACGGTGCCGTCCGCGCGCATGAGCAGAATGGTCGGGAAGCCCTGCACGCCGTAGCGGCGGGCCAGATCCTGGTTACGTTCGGCCAGGTCCTCCGGCAGCGGAATTCCCCGCGGGAAATCGATGAGAACAAGCACAAGGCTCTCCGCGGCAAACGTTTGAAACGCCTCCTGGCGGAACACTTCGCGGTCGAGCCGGATGCACCAGCCGCACCAGTCCGAGCCCGAGAAGTTGACCAGGATCGCCCGGTTCTCGGCCGCCGCCCGTTCGCGGGCTGCGTCAAGGTCCGTGGTCCATGCCGGTTCGCTGCCGACCGCCCGACACCCGCCCAGGAGCAGTCCGAGCCCCGCCGCCAGCAGCCCCAGTCGTCTCTCGTTGACCCATGACTTCATGCGCTTCCTCCACGTTTCTTTCCATTCCTACACCCGTTACGATACGCCCTCTGGAGGCCATTGCGAATCGCGCGGCGCCCGTCCCCAAAGGGGCCGCCCTTGACATGGCCTGCCCGCTCCCGCCACGTTGTCCCGGAAGCCGCGGTCCGTGCCGCCGAGAGGGTTCGTGGCCATCGGGTCTTCGTTCCCGCAGCTCGATCAACCCGTGGGGAGGGCGAACAGAATGGCACCCTGTTTGTCTACCACGGGTGTTGCGACACCTGGATCGGTGCGGCCACGATCGCCCTTGATGAGATCCTGGACTATGTGTGCCGTTACCCGGTTGGCCCGGGGGTCACGACCACTCCAGCAGGCGGCGTTCGCCCTTGAGCGACCGGACGCGTGTCGCGTCCATCGTCACCTCCAGCGTGCCCAGGTAGCGGCCGTCGGCGTCGCGTACGGCGTGGTAGGTGATGTAGAGGAACTGGCCCTTGAACGGGATCCAGAATTCCGCGCGGTCGCGCGAGCCGTCGCGGAAGGCCTGCAGGATCGCGTTGACCTGGTCGAGGCTCTTCGGCGGGTGGCAGTGCTGCACTTTATCTTCTCTTCCTTGTAGATCATTTCCGACCTCGAGCAACTCGTGAACGGTGGTTTCAGGCCCGGGGCTGATCATGACGGCCGCCCTCCAAGTGAAATTTGACTATCGCGCAAGGTGCGGGGATTCGCAAGCCGTCCGCGCTCAGCCGCCCGCGCCGACGAGGCCGCTCATCGCGAGCAGGACCAGGAGGACCACGAAGAGACTCATGGCAGCAAAGAGTCGGTCACGCGCGCGAACATAGCCGAAAGCCGCCGCCAGCAGCGCCCAGGCCGCGGAGGAGCACCCGATCGCGGCCAGCCCGAAATGCGCGAGCCCATCCCCGCTGAGCGGATGGCGGAGGTAGAAGTGTCCGCCGGGGAACGCTCCGCCCGATGCGCCCCAGACCTCGGCCGGCGGGGCGCCCTCAAAAATCCGGGCGAAAAGGAAGTAGGGATCAAGGACGTTCTGCTGCGGCCGGAGCATGGCGAGCAGGGGGGCGACGATGCAGACGATGCAGGCGGCCAGGGTCAGCGCGTAGATCACGCGGCCATAGCGCCGTTGAGGTTCCGGCATGCGCGGCCGATTCTTCATGGCGTCTCCGGGGCCTTCAGTTCCCTGGCTACCGCGAGGATCACCAGGGCGAAGATGACGACGGCGGCCAGCCCCGTCACCCACAGGGGGAGCGCCGGGAGGACGCCGATCGAGGCCAGTCCCCGCGCGAGCAGGCCGTAGGCGGAGAACCCCATGAAGCCGAGCACGAGCAGGCGTACGACCCCGCTCTTGACCGCAATCAGGAGGCGGGTGCCGATCAGTCCGCCCAGCACGTGCCCGGTCAGCCAGGGCGCGACGAACAGGGGGATGATCGCGCCGCCGTGGATGTAGGGCCAGACCGCGATGCAGTTGCCCATTCCCAGCAGCGCCCCGCTGTTCGCGGCGGCGACCTTGAGGGGGAGCCCCATGACCAGGTTCTGCGCCGGAACGATCGCCCAGCCGGCGCCCATGCCGAAGAATCCGCCGACCAGACCGACGCCCAGCACGGCGAAGAAGAACCAGCCGGCCCGGTGCAGCGTGTAGTCCACGACCCGGCCGAGCGACGGCTCGTAGTAGGGGAGCGAGAGGTGCAGCGCGCCGGCCAGGCGGTCGCTTCGTTCCACGCGGGGCCATTCGATCCTCCGTCCGCCGCGGAGGAAGAAGACGACCAGGGCGAGGAGGATGCCCCCCAGTGCCAGGCGGACGATCCCTTCGCCCGCCTCCCCCATGAGGGCGGCAAACCGGATGGCGCCGAGGGAGCCCGCAAACGCGCCGACGCCGTAGGCGACGCAGGCGTAGACGCAGACCTTCAGGTTCGCCAGCCCGCTGCGCATGACCCCGCCCGTGGACGTCAGGCCGCTGAACATCGCGACCAGCATCCCGGTGCCCCGGACGATCAGGCTGTCCACGGGCGTGAAGGCCAGCATGAACGGGGTGAAGATCACGCCCCCGCCGATGCCGCTCATCACCGAAACAATCGCGATCCCGAACCCGATCAGGAAGAAGGCGGCCATCCAGGCGAAGATCAACCGCCCGTCCATCCCCCCCTCGGGCGTCTCGGCGAGGAACCCCACGAGGGCCAGGCCGGCGTAGCAGAGGAGGAACAGCCCTACCGTCAAGGCGATCTCCGGGCTCCAGCGAACCCGGGGCCTGCGCCTGGGCACAGGGGTTCCCTGGCCGTTCATGCTTCGAGGCTTTCCGTGCGTCCGGGTGCGTTCACGCCCGGGAGGGTACGCGGTTTCGCCCCGGAATGAAACCACGCGGGGTCAGGCCGGCGCCCGGCGGCGGGTGAGCACGCTGGCCGCGCGGCAGAGGAGCAGCGTGACGAGGAAATTGACCACGGCGTAGTGGTGAAGGGCGAGATCCGTGACGAAGACGGAGACGGCGATCGCGGAGGCGAACCCGAGCGCGCCGCCCCAGGCAAGGCCCGGACCCGTGATGCCGCGGCGGCGGATGCCGAGCAGGACCATGGCCAGCAGCGGGGCGCCGAGCCCGTTCACCACCTTGTTCACGATCGCGAAAAGGCCGCCCAGCCGGCCCAGCGGGAGCGCCAGGAGGAAGGCCAGGAGCGCGAGCCCGGCCATCCACCGTCGCGGATGCGCGCCGGCGCCGCGCGGCGGGCCGGCCGGCGTGAAGTCGCCGGCCAGCGTCACCGCGCAGGCGTGCAATCCCGAGTCGAGGCTCGACATCGTCGCCGCCACCAGCGCCGCCGCCACGAGACCGGCGGCGCCGGGCGGCAGCGCGCGGAAGAGGGCGGCCAGCCGGGCGGGCGCCGCCTGGGTTTCCGGCGCCGGCCCGAGGGCCACGGCGAAGCCGAGCAGGGTCAGCAGCGCCATGACCGCAACGGCGGCCCAGGCGTTGATCCAGATGCCGCGCTGCGCCGCGCGGACGCTGCGCGCGGCGCGGTAGCGCTGAAGGATCATCTGGTCGGCCCCGTAGCGGGCCAGGAAGGCGATCCATGTCCCGATCAGCGCGCTCCAGAAGGATATCCGCATCGTCGGGTCCCAGCCCCAGAAGGCGCGGTCGGCGGGGTGGAACGGCCGCAGCAGGCCGGCCTCCCGGAGGCGGTCCGCCAGGCCGGCCGCGCCCTCCGGCAGGCGAGCGGCGGTGACGGAGACGGCGGCGAACAGCCCGCCGCAGAGGACGGCGAACTGCAGCACGTCGGTGCCGACCACCGCGCGCAGTCCGCCCAGCGCCGTGTATCCCAGCGCGAGCGCCGTCGCCCCCGCCATGACCGCGGCGGGGGGGAGCCCCGTCATGCCCGCGGCGACGCGACCGGTCGCGTGCAGCGCAACGGCCATCCAGGCCAGGCGCCAGAGCAGGAAAAGGCCGGCCGCCGTCCGGCGCGCGCCGCGGCCGTGCCGGGCCTCGAGCCAGGCATAGCCGCTGAACCCCGGCTGGGCGCGGAACCAGGGGACGAACCAGCGCGCGATCGGCCAGGCGGCGAGCAGGAAGACCGGCACCGAGGCCCAGACGTAAAGCCCGTGTGCCGCCACCTCGGTCGGGAAGGCCGTGAAATTGATCGCGCTGAAGAGGGTGATCATGACCGAGAGCCCGAGCGGCCAGGCGCCCAGTTCACGGCCGGCCAGGAAGAACTCCCCGGCGCCGCCGCCCCGCCGCCGCGCGCGAAGCCCGATGCCCAGCACGGCAGCCAGGTAGAGCGCCAGCACGGCCAGATCGATGTGTGTGCGCATCCCCGCGCTCCCCCGGGGCCGCGCCGCACCCCGCGCGGGCCCGCGCCGGACTCTACACTGTTCGGATCGCCCGAAGAAGGGCAGGGACGGCGAACCCGTGCTTCCCCGCAGGGGCTGTGGCCTTCCAGCCCGCGGGAATCGCCCGGGCCGAATCGCCAAGACTTGCCTCCGGCGGGCGTTTCGGCCTACTCTCGCGGCGCGGGCGGTGGATGTAGCTCAGTCGGCAGAGCACCAGGTTGTGGCCCTGGTGGTCGCGGGTTCGAGTCCCGTCATCCACCCCAGTTGTAACTACTCAGGTACCCGCCCGCGGCGGGCGGGCACCTGAGTGTTGGCCTGCCCCCCCCCTTGGCGCCCGCCCACATCTTTGGGGTTGCGCCCCGGGGCCGGGTCGGTATGATGACGCCGTTCCGACGCGGGCCCGTCGCCGCGGCGGGCGCCGCTTTCACGCGGGGACGTAGCTCAATTGGTTAGAGTACCAGATTGTCGATCTGGGTGTTGCGGGTTCGAGTCCCGTCGTCCCCGCCAGTTTTTCGGTCCGGATGCCGCTGTCGGCGGCGCGGCGCGGCGGCGAAGCGCAGCGACCAGGCGCCGTCTGCGCCTGCCCTGACCTCGACCGGGCGGCCGTTGGCCAGGAACATCGCATCGGGCATGTGGCCGAACGGGAGCCGGGCCAGGACGGGCACGCCGAGCCGGTCGCCCCATGCCTTGAGGATTTCCAGCGCGGTCGGCCCCGTGTATTCGGGCGCGTGTTGCGCGATGAACGTTCCGCCCGCGAGCGCGACGATCCCTTCGAGCGCGCCGGCGAGCCAGAGCTGGTTGAGCGCGAAATCGACCTGGTAGGCGTGCTCGTCGATATCCTCGATGCAGAGCACGTGGTCGCGCAGGTCCGGCTGGGCGGGGGTGCCGCAGAGCCCGGCCAGCACGGTCAGGCAGGCGGCGAAACAGGGGCCGGCCGCGCGCCCGGGGCGCAGCACGCGCACGGCCGCGCTCTCCCGTGGTCCGACCTCGAGGGCCTGCCCGCGGAGGAGAGGGCGCAGCGTGGCGGCCGCGCGCGTACCCGGCTCCGCGCCGCCGAGATTCCCGTAATACGTCTCGCCCCAGCCGCGCACGCGCCAGCAGGCGTGCAGGACCGTCACATCGCTGTAGCCGATCAGGCGCGGCCGGCCGCGGGGTCGGGCGGCAAGGATCGGCCGCACGAGGTCGATGCAGCCATAGCCGCCGCGGCAGGCCCAGAGCACGTCGTGCGACAGCGCCGACGTCAGGTCGGCAACCCGCGCCTCGACCGGAAGCCAGGCGCCCGCGCCCAGGTAGCGGCTCAGCAGCGGCGAGGCCGTGACCCGCAAGCCGGCCGACCGACCCCAGGCGCGCGCGGACGCCAGGTAGCGGGCCCGCTCGCGCGGACCCTGCACCGCGTAGCTGGGACAGAAAGCATAGAGCGTCTGCGCCCGAGGAGCTTTCTTGGTGGCCATGCGCCCGATCCTACCCACCGCCCCCTCGGCGCGCAATCGCGGGCTGGCGTCTCGACTTTCCCACAGGCTCAAGACCCGGCGACAGCGCCGCTGTGGAGATGGGGCTGGCGTGGGCGGGGAGCAGCGGTCCCGCGGCGAAGCGCCTAGACCGGCCCGAGCTTGCTCCGTCGTGAGCCGTAGTCGTCGACCGGCTCGTCCCTTTCCGGCTAACGACGCCGCCGACGGCGGCGGATCACGCGAGGGGACCCTGGCGCAGCGTGGCGCGGGCGAAGCGCGCAAAGTGACCGCGCAGATCGGCGGCATACCGTTTCAGGATGGCCTCGCCGACACCCTCGGCATCGCCCAGCCGGAAAAGCGTGCGGGCCAGGGTCAGTTCGCGCAGCGCCGCGTTGCGCACGGCGGTCTCGCACGGGTCGGTCCCGTAGGTCGCCCGCGCCTCGGCCGGCGTCGTCACCGCGTGGCCGCGCAGACCGGGCTTCGCGAGCAGGGCGGCCAGCAGCGGGGCGGCGGCGACATCGGCCAGCGACTCGAGGGCGTCGGCGACCGCACGGTGATGCGAGAACGCCTGGTCGGCGTTCAGCCGTTCCGCCCAGGCGCGGACGGCCGGGCGGGCGCGCGGGTCGCCGCTTCGGCCGAGTGCCACGAGCAGGCCGTCGAGCCGGCTCATGCTGAGCCCGAACTGGCCCATGCCGCGGTAATCCCAGCCACGGTCGAAATGCGTCCGCGCCCCCGCCTCCTCGACCAGGAGTCCGACCCCGGCGGCGTCGCCCATCAGCGCCAGCACCCGCGCGACGCGCCGGCGCCCCGTCTTCTCGTCCGTTCCGGCCAGCGCCCGGCGCAGGCGCGGCGCGGCCTCGCCCCAGTGGCCGAGGACGACGCTGAACGCCTCGCGCAAGGTCGTGCGCTCGCCGCCGGTGTCGTCGCCGGCCGGCGCCCACGCGGCGGCGCCCGCATACACCCGGCGCCCGTCCTTCACGCCCCGGCCGCCGCGCAGCACCACGGCGCCGGAACGGCCCTTTTCGAACGCGAAGGTTCCCAGCGGGATCCAGTCGCCGCCATGCCATGCCTGGTCGATCGTCATTGCGGTCTCGCCGCCGGCATGCCGCACGGTGACGGGCACGCCCGGGTCCGCGTCCTCGTCGTCCGGCCACCGAAGGTAGACCGTGTATCGGCCGGCGGCGGGAAGCAGCGGCGACCAGCAGGCCTCCGCGTCCGGCGCTCCGGCCAGGCGCGCGGCGCCGCCCTGCGCCTCCGGTACCGACCAGGCGCCCGTGGCCGCGAACGCCGGCGCTCCGGCGTCTGCACCGACGAGGATCGGCCGTTGGCCAAGGCCGCCGGCGAGGGTGGCGACCGCCGCCTCGATACGGGCGGTCGGGAGCGGGTGCGAGTCCTCGTGATCCAGGATCGCCTCCGGAAGACTGCCGATGTCCACCAGGTGCCGCTGCAGCGCGCGCACGTCGATGGCGCGCAACGGGCGATCCGCTTTCACCGCGGTCGCCGCCGCGCGGCCGGCCGCGTAGCCCTGGTTCTGCACGTCGGGTTGCATGCGGATGACGGGCAGCGCGTCGCGGTGGGCGCTGACGCCCAGGCCGGTGACGAGCACCCCCTCGAGCCCGCGCGGAAGCAGGCAGCGGTAGGGCACCCAGGCGTCAAGGCGCTGCTGGTCGGGGGGCTCGAGCAGGAAGAGCGGGTGCACGGTGAACCCGTGGGTGTCGAAGTTGCTGCGGCCCAGCATGATGGTGTCTGTCCAGGTGCGACGGTCGACCAGGTCCATCGGCGTGACTTGAACGTCCCCGACGATGCGGCGGCGTTCGCGAGTATCGACGAGCGTGGCGAGATCGTAGGCGCCGGCAAACCGCTCGCGCGCGGCGACGAACAGGTGCCGGAGATCGGCCGGATCGTTGTCGTCGGCAAAGGTGTAGTCGGTGTTGGTGTAGAAAGCGCCGGGCCGGCGGGGGGGCAGGCCCGCGCCCTGGACTCCGAGATGATCGCTACCGGGCACTTCGCAGGCCGCGCCGGCGGCGGCGGCCACGTCGGCGTTTCCGGTGGCGTCGATCGTCGCGCCGGCCATCACGACGCCGCGCCCCTCGGGGGTGACGACGACGACGCCGCGCACGCGGCCGTCTTCGACCACCGCACCGCCGGCGAGGACGCCGAACCAGATTTCGACATCGGCCGCCCGGTTCGCTTGCCGCCACCACTCGGCTTTGCTGACGACGTGGCTGGCCGGGGACATGGCGGCCAGGCCTTCGTCGACTTCGCGCGTGAACCCCTCGCGGTAGCCGAAGTAGTACTTGCCGATCAGGCCTAGCGTGCCGACGCCGCCCAGGCTGTGCTGGGGTTCGATCAACAGCGTCCGGGCGCCGGCCCGGCCCGCGCCGATCCCGGCCGGAGCGCCGCCGGTCCCGCCGCCGACGACCGCAACGTCGAAAGCGCCCAGGACGGGCACCCGCCGGGTCGGAAGCGCGAGGGCCCCGTGTTCCCTTCCGGCCGCGCTTCGTTCGGCGGCGGCGGAGACGGGCGCGCGCACGGCGCCTGCGTCCGCGGCCTCGTCCGCGGGCTCGAACACGGGCGCGGCCGGCTTGCCCGTGATGCCGGCGGCTTCTTCCGCCGCGGCCCGCCCAACG
>PWTM01000195.1 GCA_003563855.1 PVC group bacterium
CCCGTCCGGCCGCGGTTACCCTGCCGGCTCTGAATCGTCGATGCTCTCTGCGAAGGAGTGGGGATCGTCCCACTCCTTTTGGCGTCGGGTTCTTTGTTTTGTAGGGCGGTTCAGGCAGCGCGGGAGCCGTAGGGATGAACAACGAGTTGCTGGCGGTATTCGAGTACCTGGAGCGCGAGCGCGGGCTGGACCGCGAAACGCTGATCCGCATGGTCGAAGAGTCGATCCTCGCCGCGTCCGAGAAAAGCCTGCTCCAGGCGGACGACCTGCGGATTTCGATCGACCGCAAGGCGTTCGACGTGCGCGCCCTCGCCACGTGCACCGTTGTCGACCGGGTCCGCGATCCGGCGCGCGAGGTCGCGCTCCTCGACGCCCGCCGCACCCATCCGAACGTCCACCTCGGCGAGCGCATCCAGGCCGAGATCACGCCGCGGAACTTCGGCCGCATCGCTGCCCAGGCGGCGCGCCAGGCCATCCTCCAGCGCCTGCGCCAGGCCGAGGGCGAGATCATCTTCGAGGAGTTCAAGGACCGCCCGGGCGATATCGTCAGCGGCGCCGTCCGGCGCTTCGAACGCAGCGACCTGATCGTCGAGCTCGGCCGCGCCGAGGCGATCCTCCCGGCGGCCGAGCGCGTGCCGACCGAGATCTACCAGATCGGCGACCGCGTGCGCGCCTACATCCTGCGCGTCGAGAGCCGGCCGTACGGCCCGGAGATCGTCCTCTCGCGCAGCCACCCGGATTTCGTCCGCCGCCTCTTCGAGCTCGAGGTTTCCGAGATCGCCGACCGCACCGTCGAGATCAAGGGCATCGCCCGGGAGGCGGGGTTCCGCACGAAGATCGCCGTCCTCTCGCATGACGAGCGCGTCGACCCCGTCGGCGCCTGCGTCGGCATGCGCGGCATGCGCGTGAAGAACATCGTGCGCGAGCTCGGCGGCGAGAAGATCGACATCGTGCGCTGGAGCGACGACACGCGCACGCTCATCGCCAACTCGCTCGCGCCGGCGAAGCTTTCGCGGATCGATATCGACGAGGCCACCCGCACGGTCACCGTCACGGTGGCCGGCGACCAGCTTTCGCTGGCGATCGGCAAGAAGGGGCAGAACGCCCGCCTGACCGCCAAGCTGACCGGCTGGCGCGTGGACATCGAGCGCGAAGCCGAGGAGGTCTCCTTCGAGGAGAAGGTGGCGCAGGCGATCGCGAACCTGGCGAAGGTCGAGGGCATCGGGGCGGAGCGCGCCGAGGCCCTGGTGCATGCCGGGTTCCTGACCGTCGAGGGGCTGCTGGCCGCCGATCCCGCGGACCTCGAGGACGTCGAGGGGGTTGACGCGACGGCGGCCGCGGAAGTGCACGCGGCCGCCGAGAAGGCCTACGAGCAGGAACACGGGTCGGTGGAATCATGAGAGTTTTCGAACTGGCCAGAGAGCTCGAGATGACGAGCAAGGACCTGATCTCCGACCTCGAGGAGATCGGGATCGTCGTCAAGAACCACATGGCGGCGCTGACCGACGCGCAGCTTGAACTCGCCCGGCGCGAGTTCTCCGGCCTGGTGCCGGCCGAGGAGCCGTCCGCGGTCGCGGACACGGAGCCGGCGACCGGAGCCGCGGCGGCGACGGCCGCGCCGGAGACGGCCGCCGCCGAAACGGCCGACACGCCGGAGGCGCCGCCCGCGGAGGTTGAGACCGGCGCGGCGCCCGAGCCGCCCGCCGCCGCCCCGGAGGCGCCGGCGGAACCGGAGGCCCCGGAGGCGCCGGCGGAGCCCGAGGAGCCCGAACGCCCGAAGGTCCTTCACATCAAGCCCCAGATCACCGTGAAGGACTTCGCCGCGCTGCTGGGGGTCAAGCCCAACGTCCTGATCACCCAGCTGATGGGGATGAACATCTTCGCCACGATCCGGGAGACGATCGACCTGCGCACCGCGCAGCAGCTCGGCGAAAAGGCCGGCGTCCGCGTCGAGCGCGAGCGCAAGGCGCCTCCGCCCAAGCCGGAACCCGCCGCCGCCCCCGTGGCCGGTCCGCCCAAGGCCGGGCCGAAGCGCCCGCCGCCGGAACCGGAACGGCCCGACGAGCTCGCGCCGCGGCCGCCGGTGGTGACGTTCATGGGCCACGTCGACCACGGGAAGACCTCGCTGCTCGACTTCATCCGCAAGACGAAGGTCGTGGCCGGGGAGGCCGGGGGCATCACCCAGCACATCGGCGCCTACATGGTCGAAACGAACGACCGGGCGATCACCTTCATCGATACGCCGGGCCACGCCGCGTTCACGGAAATGCGGGCGCGCGGCGCGAACCTGACCGACATCGCCGTCATCGTCGTCGCCGCCGATGACGGCCTGATGCCGCAGACCCTCGAGGCCATCCAGCACGCGAAGGCCGCCGAGGTGACGATCATGGTGGCCGTCAACAAGATGGACCTTCCGGGCGCGAACATGGACCAGGTGCTCACCCAGCTCCAGCAGGCGGATCTCGCCCCCGAGCAGTGGGGCGGTCAGACGGTCTGCTGCCCCGTCAGCGCCGTGACCGGCGAGGGGATCGACCACCTCATCGAGATGATCCAGCTCCAGGCCGAAGTGATGGAGCTGAAGGCCAATCCCCACCGCAAGGCGTCCGGTTTCGTCCTCGAGGCCCGCCTCGAGCCGGGGATGGGCCCGACCGCGACGCTGCTGGTCCGGAACGGGACGCTGAAGGTCGGCGACGCGCTGCTCTGCGGCGACTACTGGGGGCGCGTGAAGGCGCTGATCAACGACCGCGGCATCAAGGTGCGCACGGCGGGCCCCGCCTTCGCCATCCAGTGCCTCGGGCTGACGAGCGTTCCGGAGGCCGGCGCCGCCTTCGAGGCGGTCGGCAGCGATCGCGAGGCGAAGCGCATCTCCGCGGAGCGGATCGAGGAGCGGCGCGTGGCCAGCCTCCAGGCCCCGAAGCGCGGCCTCACGCTCGAGGACCTCATGAGCGAGACCGGCCCCGAGACCGTGGTCGAGCTGCCCGTCGTCGTGAAGGCCGACGTGCAGGGCACGCTCGAGGCGATCCGCCCCTCGCTGACCGACATCCGGAGCGACAAGGTCTCCCTGAAGATCGTGCTCGGCGGGGTGGGCAGCATCACCGCCAACGACGTGCTCCTCGCCAAGGCCTCCGGCGCGATCATCCTCGGATTCCACGTTGGCGCCGAGGACGCCGCTGCCCGGCTCGCCCGGCGCGAGGGCGTCGAGCTGCGCCTCTACAGCGTCATCTACGAGCTGGTCGACGACGTGCGCCGCGCCATGGTCGGCCTGCTCGCCCCGGTCGAGCGCGAGACGACGGTCGGGCAGGCCGAGGTCAAGCAGGTCTTCGAGCTCAGCAAGCGGGGCACGGTCGCCGGCTGCATCGTGCGCAGCGGGCGCGCCACCGCGCGTTCGCGCGCGCGCCTGCGCCGCGGCGGCGAGACGGTCTACCAGGGCGCCGTCGCCTCGCTGCGCCGGTTCCAGAACGATGCCGCCGAGGTCCGCGAGGGGCAGGAGTGCGGCATCCGGCTCGACCGATTCAGCGACTACCGCGAGGGGGACCTGATCGAGTTCTTCGACGTGCAGGAAATCGCCCAGGAACTCTAAGCGCCGCCGCGCGGCGGGGGGGCGGCCATGCAGAGCAAGAGGCTGCGGCGCGTCAACGAGCTGCTGCGGCGCGAGATCGCCGACGCGCTCTTTCGCGAGATGACCGAGACCGGGTTCGACCATGCGTCCGTCACGGTGACCCGGGTCGAGGTGGCGTCCAACCTGCGCTCGGCGCGCGTGGCGGTCTCGGTGCGCGGCGATGCGGCGCAGCGCGCCGCCGCGCTCGCGCTGCTGCGCCGGCACCGCGCGCACCTGCAGCGTTTCGTGAACCGGGACCTGCTGCTCAAGTACACGCCGGTCCTGCACTTCGTCGAGGACCGCTCGATCGCCGAGGGCGATCGCATCCTGAACCTGATCGAGCGTCTGGTTCCGCCCGAAACGCCGCCCGAACCCCCGGAGGACGAGGATGCCGGATCGCCCCCCGTTTCGTAACGACCTGCACGGGCTGCTCCCGATCGACAAGCCGGCGGGCTGGACGTCCCACGATGTCGTGGCGAAGGTGCGGAACCATTTCCGCCTGCGGAAAGTCGGGCACGGCGGCACACTCGACCCCATGGCGACCGGGCTGCTCGTCCTGCTGGTGGGGCGGGGGACCCGCCTCTCCGACCGCGTCATGGGGAGCGACAAGGTTTACGAGGGCACGCTCCGTCTCGGGCAGGCGACGGATACGGAGGACGGCGACGGGACGGTGATCGAGGAGCGCGACTGGAGCGGCGTGACCGCCGCGCAGGTGGCCGGGGCGATGCGGCGGCGGCAGGGCGACCAGATGCAGACACCGCCGATGGTTTCGGCGGTGAAGCGCGACGGGGTTCCGCTCTACCGGCTCGCG
>PWTM01000122.1 GCA_003563855.1 PVC group bacterium
CGCGAACGCTCCGTCACGGACCCTACTTCGCCCTGCGGGCTTCGTAGGGCGACCTGCCGCACCCCGCGGGGCCGCCCCCGGGGCGGGAGAGCCCATGACTTTGCAAGGGTTCCGTGCCGCCCCGGGGGGGGATCCAGAAGAGGGGGCGGTCACGTAGCGAGGCAGGCACGATTCTTCTTTTCTCCGGGGCGGATATCCACTTGCTACGCTTCCACGGGCGGCTCCTACGCTGCCAAGAGGGTGTCGCGATATGTGGAGTGCGGCGGCAGAGGGCGAAGCCCGGCGACGCCGCTTTGGGTTGGTGGGGGGAGCACACGGTGTCTGGTGCGGCGAAAGCGGTGTCGCCGTCCCGGGCGCGAGGTGCGCCCGGGACTCTGCCACCGCACTCCACAGGTGAAGTCCCAAGGGCAGCGCCGCTAAACATGATTCGCCCCGTCGTCGGTGTAGGCCGGCGCGGCACGGACTGGTTGGTGGCGCGCGAGCCGCGATGCCCGGCGTGTCGCGCAGGCGAGCCCCCCCCGGGAACGCCAGGCTTCAGCCTGGCCGATCAAGGGGACGAGAACGGTTGGCATGGGGGACAGAATCATCAGGTCAGAATCATTGATCGCGATCCTGCGCCGCGCAGCGGCTTCGGAGTGCTTGCCCTGTCGGATGACGGGGCGCGAGCTTGCTCGCGCTTTCCGCGGCGCGGCTCGCCGCGCCGCCTCCCTGAGCGCGCACGGCGTGCGCGCGACGAGCCCGGGCTCCAATCGTGCGCCGCTATCGTCGCCCCCTATCGTCGCACGAAGAAGACCGGTGAAGAACCGGTCACGACGAGGAAGCGAGCGCCAGCCCCAGGAGCCGGGACGGCGAGAGCGGGCGACGAGTGCTCGCACACCAAGACCGTGCCACGCTGGAGCGTGGCGTTCCCGGGGGGCGGGCGGTCCCCTGTTTTCGTGGCGTCTTCTTCTCGGCCGACGACTACGGATCACGAGGGCCTTCGGCCTTCCCCTTTCAGCATTTCAGCATTTCAGCGTTTCAGCTTTTCCCTCGCGTGTCTTGCCCCGCCCCTGGCACGATCGCGCCGTGCTGGCGCAGCATGGCCCGCAGTTCGCACAGGCCGACGTGAAGGGGCGTGGTATTCGCCGCAACGGCGAGGGCCGCCGCCGCGCCGGCGGCCTGCCCCATGGCCATGCAGGAGGCCTGCACGCGCAGGCCCGAATTGGCCCGTCGATCGCTGGAGACACACCGGCCCGCCACGAGGATATCGCGGCTGCCCTTCGGCACCAGCGCGCCCAGGGGGACCGTCGGCACCGTGCCCCGGGCCAGGGGTTGGGGCTTGACGCCATCCTTCGTGTGCAGGTCCACCGGGTAGAAGGCGTAACACACGGCATCCTCGAACACCCGCCCCGAGGTGTAGTCGTCCACCGTGACGACCGTCTCGCCCACGATGCGGTAGCTCTCCCGAAAGCTGGCCTCCGGCTGCGCGTGCATCAGCCGCTTCCCGGATGCGCGGACCCGGGCGAGGAGATCCTTTCGGCCTTCAAGGTTCGCCGCCGTCGCCGTGCGGGAATTCGTCGAGTCGGCCCCGTGGACGTACAGGGCGTCAATGGTACCCACCCGCCCCGCCTCGCAGGGCCGGCCCAGGCAGAAGAGCAGGGAGCCCGGCTGGGTCTCCGGCTCGCGTAGCCGGGGCAGATTCAACAGCCCGACCACCTCGGCACCGCCGGTGCAGTCGACGACCTGCCTGCAAAGAACGCGCCGCCGGGTTCCGAACCCTGCGCAGTCGACCTGCCAGCCGCCGGCGTGTCGGACGATCCGGGTCGGGAACTCGTAGTAGGCAATCGCGACGCCGGCCTCCCGGCACTTCTCCTCCGCGAGAAGGGCGTAGAGAAAGGGGTTCACCTTCACCTGGTTCATCCAGTGACGTTCCGGAACTTTCGAGAAATCCGGCAGCGTCCCGCCGTCCAGTTCCACGCTCTCCCTGACCAGGTCCCATCCAATCCCCGCGATGATCTGCCGGCCCCAGGCGTCGAAGAGCCCGGGGAACGCCACGCCGCCCGTGGTCATGGTGCCGCCGAGATTCGGGCCGCGCTCGAGGACCATCGTTCGCGCGCCGGCCCGGGCGGACTGAATGGCCGCGACGGTTCCCGCGGTTCCGCCCCCGATCACGAGTACGTCGACCTCCTCCATGACATCCGCCTCCTCTTCCTCATCGAATCCGGGCAGGGAAGCCGCCTCGTTGCCCGCCGTTGACGCGGACGAGGCAGGCAACGACGTGGCTCCGGGACAAGGCTTCCGGCCGAGGACCCGCCGGACCTGTTCCGGGAGACCCGTGAGGTCCGGGAGCACCGCGGCCGCGCCCGCGGCCCGAAGGGGCTCGGCCGGGAAGGGGCCGGTAAGGACCCCGATCGCCCTCACGCCGGCCGCGGCCGCCGCCTGCATGTCCTGCGGCGTGTCACCGACCAGCACGGCATCTCGCGCGGCGACCCCGAGTCGCGCGAGCGCCAGGCGCACCGGCTCGGGGTCCGGTTTCGTGCGCGCGACGTCGTCGATCCCGATCACCGTATCAAAGGCATCGCACAGGTCGAAGCCCTCCAGGATGCGACGCGCGCCGTCCTCCTTGCGGTTCGTGACGATGGCGAGCCGGAACCCTTCCGCGGCCAGCGCCCGCAGGCAGGGGACAAGTCCCGGCAGCGGACGCGTCAGCGAGACGCAGACCGGGAGGAAGACCTCCCGGTACACCCGGACCATGTCCTTGATCTCGCCCGAAGAGGCCGACGGCGCAGCCCGCGGGAACATCTCCACCAGCGGCCGGCCGATCAGGGGCAGAACCCGCTCGCGCGGCCATGCTTCGATCCCCCGGCTGCGCAGCGCGGCGTTGAACGCGTGAACGATCGCCTCCGACGCGTCAAACAGCGTCCCGTCGAAGTCGAACAGCACGGCGCCGCCGGCCGCTCCGCCAGCGCCCCCGCGGGCCCCGTCTCTCACATCCGCGCGCACCATGCGGTCAGCATAGCCCGGCCGCCCCCCCGGCGGCCAGCCGGGACCTGCATTCAGGGGCGGTTCCCCTTCACGAACTCCGCCACCTGTCTGAATTTCTCGACCGTGACGCCCGGCGGACAGGAGTCCGAGTTGGCCAGGACGAAGGGGCCGCCCCGCGCCTCCGCGATGACGGTCTCCACGTAGCGATCGAGGTGGGCGTCGTTCAGGTTCAGAAACATCGTTGGCTCGATGCCGCCGATGATGCCCATCGAGTCCCCTACCCGGGCGCGGACGTCCCTGACCGTGATGTTCCCCGTCGGCGGCGGCGACAGGCTCTCGATGGCGAAGACGCCGTGGTCGCGCATCCGAACCGCCAGGTCCGCCACGTGCCCGCAGGCATGCTGGACATACTTCTTTCCGGCGGTGGCCAGCAGGCGACACCACTCCCCGATTTCGCTGCCGATGAACGCGTCGTATTGCGCCGGCGAGTAGTTCTGGGTGCTCGAGTCCTCCCAGGAGATGAAATACTCGTACTCCGACTCCAGCGACATCCGGACCGCCTTCAGATCGTTCTCGACCATCGCCTCCCAGAGGCTGCGGACCGCGTCCGGAAAGTCGGCCTGGGCATAGATCAGCTCCTCGGTCCCGACAAAGAACTCGACCAGGTCCTGGTAGGCCGACTTGCAGCGCGGAACGACCTGTCCCAGCGAGAGCCCTTCCCGCCCTGCCCCCCGGAAGTGCTCCGCGACCGCCTCCGCGTTCGACGCGTAGGTGGTGTGTTCCTCGATCCACAAGCGGACCTTGTAGTCCTCCTCCCGCTTCAGCGGATGCTCGACGACGAAGGTCGTGTTGCCCGTCGGACTCCTCGCATGCGCGAACCGGAACGATCCGACCGGCGTGGTGACCACCGTGACCTCGCGCCCCGCCTCTTCAAACGTCTTCCGCTCGACGCCGGCGGGGGGAACCGCCATGACCGGACAGGGCGCCCCCCTCCACAGGGGGTCCGCGCCGATCCGGTGATGAAACGCCAGTTGCCCCGCTTCCTGCACGTCGCGCGGGAAGTACTCCCAGACATAGGCCAGAAACGGCGAAAACGGCAGGCGGTCCACGGGTTGGCCATGCAAGGCCGCGACGATCCTCTCTTTCGACTTCATGCCCTCATCCCTCGTCGCCTGCCGAACCCCTACCGCAGCGCCAACACACGCGGCATGTCCGCGCGCGAGGCGCGCAGGCGCGGACTTTCGTCAACCAGGTCCTCCAAGCGGCGCAGGCACAGGCCATGCATACCCACACCGGGCTCGACGGGCCAGCGATATTCCACGTCGCGCAACGTCAGCCGCCGCGCGTTGTCCGCCACAACCGCCGCCCGGACGGCACGCGTTGCCGGGTTGAAATTGGACAACTGCAGGCTCGTGGCGCGCGGAACCGTTACCGCGGGATCCTCGATTTCGGGCACCTGCACGACCACCTGCGCCAGCGTGATGCCGTCGATGACTGCGCCGTCCTGGGCCGTCAGCAGGATGCGCCCGCGGCTCTCGCAGGCGATATCCCGGAAGACCAGGTCCTGGACCGATCCCAGTTCGCCGCCGGGGCGCTTCTGTTCCTGGATATCCACGTAGATCACGCGCTCGTTCTCGATCTCGTCGTCCGGAAACGTCCGGCCCGCGATCCCCGTGAACAGGGCGCGCTGCACCTGCCCGGGATACCACATCTCCACCTGGATCATCCGCAGCGCCTTCTTCACGATGCAGTTACTGAAAATGACGTCGTCGATACGGCCGTACACGTCCGCGCCCAGGCCGATACCCGCGCAATTGGAGGCCACGATGCAATTCGTCACGGTGACATTGCGGCACGTCATTCCCGGGTCGGTCGACTTGATGATGATCGCGTCATCTCCGGTGTCCACGTCGCAGTGAGAGATGCGCACATCGCGGCTGCCGTTGATCCCGATCCCGTCGGTATGCGGGCCGAAGGGGTGTCCGCGGACCGTCAGCCCGGTGACCGACACCTGGTCGCAGTCGTACACATGCACCGCCCACCCCGGAGCGGCCTCCACGCGAAGCCGGTCCAGCCGCACGTTCCGGCACCGCACGATCTGCACCAGCGGACTGGGCCGGCTCCGGAGGCTTCCGCGCACCTTGAAGCGAAAGATCCCGTACGGGCGCTCATCCTTCGATTCACAGGGATCCCAGAAGGCCAGGTCCTGCCCATCGATCACGCCATCGCCCGTAATGGAGATATCCTCGCAGTCGACGGCCGCAACCAGGTTCGCCCGGGGCTTGTACTGAAAGATCGGCGGCAGCGGAACCTCCGGGTACTCGTCCATGTGCGGCCACGCCTGGATGGTCGCGCCGCGCAGCAGGCGCAGTTCCACGCCGGACCGCATGAACACCGTGGTCACGGGGTAGATCCCCGGATGCACCCGGACCACGCCGCCCCCCGCCTCGTGAACCCTGTCGACGGCCGACTGGATCACCCCCGCCAGCGCCGGCCCGTCCGCGGCGCCCGCGGCCCTTCTCACGTCCAACCGCATGGCCTTCACTCCCAGGGAGTCCGCCCCCCTTGCACCGCACCTGCCCCGGTTCTATTGCAGAAGGCCTTCCCACTGGGCGCGCGCGGTCCCGGCTTTACGGAAGAATTCCTCGGCGGTCTCCGTGTGCCGCATGAGCTCCATGTATACGCCGGCCATGCCCTGCGCATTCCGGTCATTGGGGCGCAAGTGTGCGGCCAGCATCGCCAGGACGGCTTGATCTCCCTGCGACATGCCGGCCCAGGATACCGTGGCCGTGCGATCGCCGCCGACTACGCCGAAGGTCATCGTCCCGTCGTCCTGAGCCTCCTTCAGCCAGACATTGGCCGTCGTCGAATGCATCTGCAACGGGATTTCCCGAAGGTTGCCCGCGTTGCTCAGGGCGGCCAGCGTGTAGCGCAGGTGCTGTTGAATCGTCGCGAAGTTCTCGGGGCTGATCCGCCGGGGCGGCCGGCGTCCAGCGGAAACGGACGCCGCCCCGGCGTGCCCGCCATCCCTGTCCTCCAGCAGTTCGACCATCGCCCGCCCCATCGCCTCACCGACGTTCATGTACGTCTCGGCATGCCGGTTGTAGTGCCCGCTCGAACTCCCGCCCTTGCTCAGCGGGTGGGTGTAGACCACGGCATACGTCCCCGCGAACTCGGGGTGCTTCTCCGGGTCCGCCAGCGCGAACTTCGCGTCGCGGATCAACCCCTGGTTGCCGCCTGTCTCCATCGTCGTCTGCCCCAGCGTGGCCGCGACGAACCGCGCGTCCGGGGCGTCGAATTCCTCGCGAAGCGTGCGGATCAGGCGCACGAGGTTCTGCTCGTAGCGCGTCGAATGGGCCGTGTTGCGCATGTCCTTATCGCCCTGCCACCAGAAGAAGCCCGCGACTTCGTAGGCGGTCGCGCCGGGGATGTAGTCCTCCAGGTTGTCCAGGACCCGCCGGGCGGCGGCGACGTCGCTGTCGTATTGCTTGCCGGCATACCAGTCGATCGGGTTCGGTTCGGTGCCCACGCGCCAGGACTCGGGCGACTCCTTGTACCCGGGGTAGACCCGTCCCTCGAATTCGAACTGCTCGCTGCCGGGCGGGAGCAGGTCCCACCCCAGGCTGCGATTGCCGATGCAGCTCTTGAGAATCAGGACGGGGGCATCGATTGCGTTGCCCAGGTGGTGCCCGATGCCGATCTCCGGCCCGATGTTTCCGCGGGTGATCGTCATCCACGCGTTGGCGAGCTGTCGCTCGTTCATGACGCGCACGTTCCGCACGTCCCTGCGCGTCACCCAGTTGCCCTCCTCGTCCACGAGGTAGGGGTAGAGCCCCTTCTCCCGGACGGCGTACTCGAGGAAGCCCTCGCTGTTGCCGAACGTCCGGCCGAAGCCCAGCATGTTCGACTGCCCGAGCAGGATGAAGACCTGGACCGGCTTGCTCATGTCCGGCTCACGTCCGTCATACCGGGGAATGGTGTCCGCATCGGTCTCCGCGAACGCGCAGGCGCACGTGATCAGCCCGATGCAGAGCATCAGTCCCCACCGCCATCTCGCATTCATGCTTCCGTCTCCCGTTGCTCCGCCCTCGCGGGCGCCGCGTTTCCCAGGTGCCCGCGGTGTCGCCGCGCACGACTACGGCACCCCGGCAACGACTATACGCAATCAACACTACCGAAAGCGACGACCACTCGCAAGCGGTTCGGGAGGTCGACTTCTCCGCAGCTCTCGGCGTGCGGTGGGTGATCTCCCGGGCGGTATCGTAGACCGGAGCGTGCCCCCCCAGGGAACGCCAGGCTCCAGCCTGGCCGACCAAGGGGACGAGAACCTCGCGGACCAGGACCGTGCCACGCTGGAGCGTGGCGTTCCCGGGGGGCGGACATCCGCCCACTACGCTTCTGCGGGGCTCTCACGCTGCCGGAAGGGTGACGCGAGATGGAGGGCGGCGGCAGAGGGCGAAGCCCGGCAGCCTGCCCTCCGTAGCAAGCGGAGCGCGAAGGAGGGACGCCGCTTTTGAGTGGCCGTCACGGCCCGATCGGCACCGGCCGCCAGCCCCGGGTTTCGGTGAATTCGCGGGCCGTGAAACACCAGACCACCACGCGCTTTTCCGCGAGATAGGCCGGGTTCCCGCGAACGCGGCGCATGAGATTGATCCGAGCCGGGGTGGCGCCCGATCCGCGCACGGCGATCAGGTCGACGGGGCGCCCGAGGAGGCCGGCCAGTTGATCCGGCAACCCGGCGCCCGCGGCCAGCAGGTCGCCCCCGCCGTGAAACACGAGGTTGTGACTGTCGCCCAGCAGCAGGACCGGACTGGCCGGATCGGGTTCGATCGGCCGGGGATTCTCGGGATCGCCCGTACCGACGAACCGGAGGGAAACCGTCTCCCGCTTGGGTCGCTCCACGCCCTCCGGCAGCATCCGCCACAAGTCGCCCGTGATCTCCACGACGCGTTCGCGCGCGTGGAATGGCACGCCGGCCTCCGGCTCCGGAAGCTCCACGCCCGCCTCGGCAAGCGCGGCCACGATCGCCCTGGCCGCAAGGTAGGTCGCCCGCCCGGACCAATGCGTGTCCTGCCGGCAGTAGAGTGCCCCCCCCTCGCCATCGCGCTCTGCCAGGAAGAGAGGGGTCAGGTCCAGCACGTTGACCCCCTGCTCGCGCAGAAGCGCGTAGAACGCCTGGTGCGACGGATCCCACCGCGGCGGCGGCTCGTCCTCGGGGAAGGCCACGCCGAGGCCTTCAGGGTAGATCAGAACCTTCGGCGGAACCGGAACCAGCAGCAGCGTCACGCCGGCCTCGGCCAACTGCCGATGGAAGTCGAGGATGACGGGAAGCGGGTCCGCCGCGTCCGGCCGCGTAGCGCGACTGGCTGCGGCCGCCGCGTCGCCCCAGAAATCGCCCACCGCCAGGTGCCTGAGCTCCGCCGGCAGGTAGAGCCAGCCCTGCTCGCCGATGACCACGGGTGACGCCTCCGCCAGGCGGGCGTCCGCCGCGCTCTTCAGGGCTTCGGCGTCGGCCGACCGCGCCGGCGGCGCGGAGACCCCGAAGGACAGGCACAGGATCGTGACGGGGAGCAATGATCTCATGGGTCAGGTCTCGTCGGATTCGCCCCGGGCCGGGGTTGCGAGCCGCAATCCGTCATCATCCGGCTCGCTGCGGCTGCGGCACACCTGCGATTCTGCCATGCCCTCCCGGAAACGCAAGCGCCGGCCGAAAGGGCTTTCCGGGTTGCGACGAAGGCGAAGTGCGCTAGTATGATCGGCATATGCGCATATTCCTTCAGCTTCGCGCGCGGCGGTTCCTGGCCGCGGTCGTCGCCGTCGGCGGCCTGGCGGCGTTCGGCTGTCGGTCCGGCGAGCGCATCCGGATCCGTGAGACGGCCGAGGCGGTTCGGGATCTGACCGGCTCGCATACGCGCGTGGTCTGGGTGGAGGACCACGGGGACAACCGCAACTATAACGCCCGCAGCGATATCCGGAAACTCCGGCTGATGGGCTACGATTCCCGCGACGGCCTCGGCGCCCGTGTCATCCTTGGCGAGCTTTCGAACTATGCCAAACCCATGATCACGCCGCGGGGCGACCGCGTGGTGTTTTCCGACTTTCACCACCAGGTCGTGTCCGTCGTCGATTTCGACGGCGCCAATCGTCGCCGGTTCACGGACGGCATGGCATTGGGTGTCTGGCGTGATCCGGAAACGGGCATCGAATGGGTCTACGTCGGACGGGAACGGGTCGATCGCCGGGGCTTCCCCTACCGATACGTGTACCGTCATCGGCTGGATGACCCGGACGCGTACGAACGCGCCTGGGATCGGCGCATGACCGGGATGGACAATTTTCAGCTCTCCGCGGACGGTCGTTACGCCAGCGGCCTTTTCCCCTGGCCCGACGCCGGCGTGGCCGATCTGCGCAACGGCACATGGACCCGCCTCGGGCGTGGATGCTGGCCGTCGCTGGCCCCGGACCATTCGCACCTGTTCTGGGTCTTCCGCGGGGATCACCGCACCCTGCGGTTCCATGACCTCCGCAATGACCGGAGCTGGAGTGTTCCCGCCAACACCGCACCCGGTATCGACGGACGCTACCGCGTCTATCATCCGCGCTGGTCCAATCACCCCCGGTTCATGGCCGTCACCGGCCCCTACAGAATCCGCGTCGGCGGAAGCTACACGCGGGGCGGAGGTCCGGACGTCGAAGTCCATATCGGTCGATTCAACGAGGAATTCACGGAAATCGAAGCGTGGGTGCGTTTGACGGACAGCGAGCGCGCAGCCTTCTTTCCGGATGTCTGGATCGCATCGGCGGCCGCGTCGGACGCCTTCGCGAAAGCGGAAGACCCCGCGGTTGAAGAAGCGGAAGCGCCGACCGGCCGCTGGCCTGTGACCCGGGACGATCTCGTCTTCATCTGGGAAGATCGCTCCCGCGACAACGAAACCACGGCGGATGCCGATGGCGACACCGTCACCTGCAGCGTCCGTGCGGAGGGACTCGCGCGGTACGGGCGCTTCTTCGAAATGGACGTGAGACACGGCCGGTTTGTCGCCGAAGACGCGCATCCTCGACTTCGCGACCGCTTTCGCGAGAGACCCGAATTCACCTTCGAAGCCCTGATCACGCCGACGGCTGCCGAACCCGGGGCCGAGGCGCTCATCGCCGGGATGTCGGCCGGCCCCGGCAACCGCAATTACGCGCTCCTTCAACGTGACGGCCATCTATACCTGGAGCTGCGCCTGTCCCCGGACAACGACGCCTCCACACGGGAGGGCGCCGCGTCCCTCGGCGAAAGCGGGGACAACCATGAGGAACCATACGTGGCAGTATCCTGGGCGTTGTTCCCGTTGAAGGAGAACGAGCCGACTCACGTCATCGTTTCCTATGGGCCCGGAAGGCTTTCGGCCTGGCGCAACGGCACGCGCGCGGTGCAACGGGACGTGGCGCACGGCGACTTTCGGTATTGGGACGCCTATCCCCTCGCCTTCGGCGGCGACGCGGAAGACCAGGCCGGTTGGGCAGGCTTCATTGAAGGCGTGACGCTGTACAACCGCGCCATCGAACCGGAAGAAGCCGTGGCCAAGTACGAACGCTACGCCGAACGCCTGGCCGGCCGAAGTCCGCCGGAACAGATTGTGGTCGAGGCCCGCCTGGCCCACGCCATGCAGGTCCCCACGCTCGAAGCCATAGCCCCTTACCGCCGCGCGTTGATCGCGAACGAGTACGAGCTGGTCGACGTCAACCGGGGACAGGTGGACGCCGAGCGCATACTTGTCGCGCACTGGGTCATCCTGAACGACCGGGTGCTCGACACGGCGACGCGCGTTCCGGGGCGCGTCTACCGGATGACGCTGGAACCCTTTGAGGACCGCCCGGAACTCGAGGGCGAGTGGATCGACCAGGAATCGGACGACTTCTTTCTGCCGCTGTTCTTCGATGTGGACTCCTGATTCATGGTCTTCAGTTCACACCTGTTCCTATTCTACTTCCTGCCCTCGGCGCTTCTGCTCTATTTTGTCGCGCCGCGCAGATTCCGGCACCTGTTCCTGTGCGCATTGAGCTATGGATTCTACGGCTGGGCCAATCCGCTCTTCGTCGTGCTCCTGCTCGCCTCCACCACCGTGGACTATGTCTGCGGACGGGTCATCACGCATAACGGATTCCGGAACTGGTCGGCCCCGATCGACCGGCCGCTCGATCAGGGCGGTGTCCGCTCCCGCGCCCAGAAATGGGCCGTCGCCGTTTCCGTGATCACCAATCTCTCTCTCCTCGGCTTCTTCAAATACTTCAATTTTGCCACGGCCAACTACGACGCCATGGTCAACGCGCTCGGCCTGCCCGGACTCCAACTCGACCTGGCCTTTCGGATCACGCTGCCGCTGGGCATCAGCTTCTACACGTTCCAGTCGATGAGCTACACCATCGACATCTATCGCGGGCACGCGCGCGCGCTTCGGAACGCGATCGATTTCGCCTGCTACGTCTCCATGTTCCCCCAACTCGTGGCCGGACCGATCATCCGGTTCTCCGAAATCGACGAGCAGCTCCGTCAGCGCACGCATACCCTCGCCAAGTTCGCGCGCGGCGTCGCCTTTGTCGGCCTGGGCCTCGCGAAGAAGATCCTGCTGGCCAATCCGTGCGGCAAGGTCGCGGACGTGGCGTTCGATGCCGGTTCGATCGGCGCCCTCGACGCGTGGTACGGCGCCGTGGCCTATGCCTTCCAGATCTATTTCGATTTCAGCGCCTATTCCGACATGGCCATCGGCCTGGGATTGATGCTCGGCTTCGTCTTTCCGAAGAACTTCGATTCGCCCTACCTGGCGCAATCCATCACGGAATTCTGGCGTCGCTGGCACATCTCGCTCTCGGCCTGGCTCCGCGATTACCTCTATATCCCGCTCGGGGGGAACCGGCGCGGCACCGGGCGCACCTATGTCAACCTGGCCCTGGTGATGCTGCTGGGCGGCCTCTGGCACGGGGCCGCGTGGAACTTCATCGTCTGGGGGGGGATCCACGGGGGCCTGCTCGCCCTCGAGCGCATGCAGGGCCGGGATTCGCTCTATCGGCGCCTCCCGCGCGCGATCCGCGTTGCGTTCACGTTCTTCCTCGTGCTCATCACCTGGGTCTTCTTCCGCGCAAGCGACCTGCCCGCCGCCCTCCGGTACCTGGGGAGCATGTTCGGCAACGCCTCCGCCCAGGACGCGGCGCCCCTGCTGGCCGGCGTCATCTACCAGCCCTACTACGTCGGCACCCTTCTCGTCTCCGCGCTGATCGCGTGGAGCGCCCCGCAGACCTGGGACTGGTCACGGCGCATCGGGTACGGCAAGGCGTTGATCATCGCCGTCCTCTTCCTGCTGTCGGTGACCGTGCTGGCGACGCAGGCCTATAACCCCTTCATCTATTTCATCTTCTAGCCATGAAGCCCGAGACGACCAAAGCCCGCCGGATGCAGCAGACGCGCGAGGAAGCGGCGCGCCGGGAAATCGGCGAGACACAGATCCGCCCCGGGCTGGCGGCCGTCCTCGTCCTGTTCTTCGTCGCCGTGATCGGCGGTGTGCCCGGCCTGCAGACCGTGGTCGAGACGCGTCGCACTTTCGACGGCGAACGGGAAACGTACGTGCCGCAGGCCTTCGACTTCTTCAGAGAAATGCCGTCCCTCCACACGCCGGTCCCGGGCGAACGGCATCCCGTTGCCGGCATCGTCGAGGCCAACCGCCGGCTGCTCCGGCATATCCACACCTTCGAAGACCAACTCGAGGACGAATCGGTGTTCGGCCAGGCGATCCGGCCGACCGCCCAGTACGTCATGGCGCGGTGGCTGGGCGTCGGCAATGAGATGGCGTATATCGGAAGGGATCGCTGGCTGTTCTTCCGGCCCGCCGTCGATCACCTGACCGGACCCGGGTTTCTCGACCCGCGTCAATGGGCGCGGCGCCTGGACGAGGGCAACGAATGGCGGCCCGCGCCCCAGCCCGACCCGCGCGCGGCCATTCGACAATTCCATGCGGCGCTGGCCGAGCGGGACATCCGGCTCGTCGTCATGCCGGTGCCGGTCAAGGCGTCGATTCATCCCGAGCGGATGTCCGGGCGCTTTGCGGGCGGGGAGGCGCCGCTTCAGAATCCGTCCTACCGGAAATTCGTCGAGGCGTTGAGAGCCGAGGGCATTCTCGTGTTCGATGTATCGGAGCTGTTGATCGCGCGGAAACGGATGACGGGCGACCCGCAGTTCCTGGCCGCGGACACACACTGGCGGCCGGAGACGGTCGAATACGTGGCGGCTCGGTTGGCGGAGTACCTCGCCCCGTATCTGCCCCGCCCCTCCCCCGCCGCGGCGCGGCAGGCCCGTGACGGGGATGGAGACTCCGTGGAATCCCCCGCCTTAGGGCGACACCCCGGCGACGGAAGGCCCGGGGTTGGCGAAAGCGGGCGTGAGGCGGAAGCGCGCCGGGCTCCGGGCCCGTCCCTCCGCCGGCAACCGGTGGAGGTCGCGGCCAGGGGCGATATCGCGCACCTGCTAAAGCTGCCGGAGGGCCAGACCCTCTTTCCGCCGGAACCGGTGACGATTCGGCAGGTGCTCGCCGACGACGGCCAGTGGTGGCAACCCTCGGCCGACGCCGATATTCTCGTGCTCGGCGACAGTTTCAGCAACATCTACTCGCTGGAACCCCTGGGCTGGGGCGAATCGGCGGGGTTCGTCGAGCAGTTGAGTTACGAGATGCGCCGGCCGATCGACCGGCTGGTGCGCAACGATGACGGCGCGCATGCCACGCGCGCCTTGCTGGCCCGCGAACTCGCGCGGGGCCGCGACCGGCTCGACGGCAAGCGGATCGTCGTATGGCAGTTCTCCGCGCGCGAACTCTCCATCGGTGACTGGGCGCTGATGGACATGGAACTGCGGGATGTGGAACCGGCGGAGTTCTTCGCGCCGGACCCGGGCGAAGAGGTCCGGGTCCGCGGCTGGGTACGGGACATCGCGCCGGCGCCGCGTCCCGGCACGGTGCCGTACCGGGATCACGTGGTGTCCGTGCACCTGGTCGATCTCGAACACGACGACGAGCGCATCCGCGGCCAACAAGCTCTCGTGTACATGAGGAGCATGGAAGACAACGTCTGGACGCCGGCGGCGCGACACCGGCGCGGCGACCGCATCGAGGTCCGTCTCCGTTCCTGGGACGACGTGGCCGACCGCTACGAGGCCTTCCACCGCTCCGAACTCGACGACTGGGATGTGCAACTCGCCCCCCCCGCCTGGGGCGAGCCGGCGAATGGAGCGATGGATTAGAAGGCGCGCTTCGGGGCGAGCGCGCATTCCGCCCGGTCATGGCCGAGGCCAGCCCGCCGCACGTTCACGCGTCTAGGTCCACGGCGAGCGCCCCTGGAGCACCATGCGAACCTGGCGCAGCGCGGTGGTGAGTCCGGCGCTGGCGCGCACCGCCGCCGCGGCCGCGGGGGAGAACGCCTGTTCGCGGAAATACCGGTCCCGGAACACCTGCCACGGGGGATCCCGCCACTGGAATCCCCTGCGACGGACCTTGGCGAGTTCGCGTCCGACCCACCAGTGGAACGGCCATCGATCCGGACGGCCCCAGTGGGCGCGCCCCAGGTCGATGACCAGCATGCGCCCGTCCAGAGCGATCAGGAAGTTTCGCGGGTTCGCATCGTCGGTGACGATACCGTGGCGGTGCAGCCTGGCCAGCAACCGGGCCACAGGCTCGACATGCGTTTCGGTGAAGACGTCGAGGACCGCCCCGGAAAGATACGTACGACCGAAACGGATGAGGCGCTGCCCATCCCGGGTCTCCTCAAACCAACCAAGGCTTTCCGGCGCACAACCGGCAGGCGCGCGGGTCAGCGCTTCGTGCTCGCGCACCCAGGGGCGCCGGTAGTGCGTCGCCGCGAGGGGAATCGTAAAAGACTTCACGACGTAGCGCCCCTCAACGCGATGCACCTCGCGCCACGTGTTGCCGGCCTGGCGGGCCCCCAGCAGCTCCCAGGCGCCCGCCCCCGCCACGATGTCCCGCAGGGCTGTCATCTGCGCAGGCATGCCACACGCCTCGGGCGGCTGTCGAGCGCGTTGAATCGCGACTCCGTCCGGGGGCGAGTCGTACGCGTCGATCAGGGTCCCGTCTTCGTCGAAGGCCCGCACCTCGCGCCGGGCTCCGTTGAGGGTCAGGATCACCGCGGGGCGGACCGATTCGGCGCGCGCCAGGTACCACGTCCGATCGGGATCGTGCACCCTCCGCACGCCCACGCCCCAGGCGCCGTCGCCGATGTAGACGATGCCTTCCGGGTCGACCTGCCCGCCCCGTATGGGGTGCGATGTGATTCTACCCGGGTCCGCCCCGGCCGGCCGGCCGACTCTCCGCCGTTTGCATGCGGAACACAGGCACCAACCGTTCGGGAGAACGTCAGTCCACTGCTTCGGCGCGATCGCGCCCTACTATGCTGACCGTGGGTCGCTTTTCTGTGCGCAAATGATCAGCTTGTCGCTGAAAAGGTTGTTCACATTGATGAGCCAACGGAGCAGGTCACGCCCGCCTTTGCGCGAACGCTTGATCTGGTGCCGCGACTCAATCCACGTGGCGAGCCAGACAACAGGCAAAGCCGGAAGAAAGAGAAGAGCGGCCATGCTGCACTGGCTGAAACAGGTTTTAGTCACGCGCATGTCATTCAGGTGCAGCAGGGCATGTAGTACAGGGAAATACACAGGATTGTGATGTGTGGCATATAGATCCTCTGGCCGAGTATCCCAGCCCAATCGTGCCGAACGTAATTCATGTTGGCCGGTAAGGGCAAAGCGGAACCTTGACTGCACCCTATGGATATTGGGTGTCGTCAATA
>PWTM01000075.1 GCA_003563855.1 PVC group bacterium
ATGGATTCTCGTGCGGAAACGACATCGCGACCATTCTTCCCACGATCAACTACGGCGTCAACTTCCTCGTAAACTCCACCGGATCTAACGTGTCCGTCAACGTTGCCGCGAACTACATCGGATCCCATGCCCCGCCCATGCGGGTGACGCACCGCCCGAAGTGAAATGCGCCCACGCGTGGCAGCGGAACCATGGTGGAGGATTCCCGTGGTTTGGCGTGTGTGGGTGTGTGGGTGTGTGCGTGGGGGGGGAACGAGCCGGCGGGGTGCGGCAGGCCGTGCTTCGCCACCCGGGGCGGCAGCGGGCGCCAGACTCGGAAGAGATGGATTCGCCGCCCCGGGTATCGGAGGTGTCTTCTCCCGGCTCTTCGAGTGGTTCATTTCGGTGGACGACTACCATGGACGATGGGACCGGTTGCGGTCGTCATCCGTGGTCTTTGCCGTTGTCTGCTCCTCGTAGCCCGGTCCGGCGATTCGCCGCGCCGGGCGTGCCACGCCGGAGCGTCCCCCCGGGAACGCCAAGCGTCCGCTTGGCCGATCATGGGGACGAGGACCGCAAGGACCAGGACCGTGCCACGCTGGAGCGTGGCGTTCCCGGGGGGCGGGCATCCACAAAGGAACGGCAGTAACGGCGCGTCCCCACGGGCTTGCCCCGTGGGGGGCGGAAAGCTGGTTCTGGAGCGCTGCACCCCGCCTTGGGCATGGAGCCCGGGGCTGAGCGCGGGGCGGACCTTCGGTCTAAACGCGCTCTCCATACGGGCTCTTCCTCCTTTTCCGGAGGCGAAGCGGGCGTGGCGCTTCGCGCAACCTTTCCTCCCCCACGGGGCAAGCCCGTGGGGGCCGGCTCGCGTCCTGGCCCTGCCGCGCCGGCGGCTTCCGCTTCGCGCTGTACGGGACGGCTCCGATGATCCAGTATCTCCGTGGCCGGCAGGGGGGGCGGATGACCACGCGGCGGTTGGATCAGCAGGTTGTCGAACGCGGCCTGGCCGAAAGCCGGGAGCAGGCCCAGCGGCTGATCCGCGCCGGCGCGGTGCGGGTCGACGGCCGGCCCGCCGACAAACCCGGACACCGGTTTCCGCTCGACGCCGAGATCGCGCGCCTGGCCGAAGCGCGGTTCGTCGGGCGCGGGGGCGAGAAGCTCGAAGAAGCCTTCCGCCGCTTCCCGCTCGACGTCGCCGGCCGCATCTGCCTCGACGTGGGCGCCTCGACCGGCGGCTTCACCGATGCGCTCCTTCAGCACGGCGCCGCGCGGGTGTACGCGGTCGATGTCGGCCGCGGGCAACTGCACCCGCGGCTGGCCGGCGATCCGCGCGTCTGCGTGATGGACCGCTGCAACGCGCGCCACCTGACCCCCGACCGCTTCCCGGAGCCGCCGTCGTTCGCCGCCGTCGATGTCTCGTTCATTTCCTTGCGCCTCGTCTTTCCGGCGGTTAGAGAGGTCCTGCAACCGGGCGGCGGGATCGTGACGCTGATCAAACCGCAGTTCGAGGTCGGCCGCCGCGAGGTCGGCCGGGGCGGTGTCGTGCGGGACGAGGCCGCCCGGCAGCGCGCCGTGGAGGGCATCCAGGCGTTCGGCACGGAGACGCTCGGCCTGCGCTGGCTGGGGTGCTGCCCCTCGCCCCTGCGCGGGCCGGCCGGCAACGTCGAGTTCCTGGCGCACTGGGAGAAACCGGCATGAAGCTCGGGGTGGTTGCGAATGTCAGGAAGCCCGGTTCGGGCGAGGCGCTGGAGCGGCTGGCCGCCGGCGTCCGGGCGCGCGGGTCCGAGCTCGCCGTCTGCGAGGGCGAGGGCACGCGCGTGCCCGGCGCGGAGACGCGGCCGGCCGACGCCTTCGCGGAGGGGCTCGACGCGCTCGTGGCGCTGGGCGGCGACGGCACGCTGCTCCACGCGGTACGGGTCCTGGGCGGGGCCGACGTTCCGCTGCTCGGCGTCAACCTCGGCAGCCTCGGGTTCATGACCAGCGTGCCGCTCGACCGGCTCGAGGACGCGCTCGAAGCCCTGCACGCCGGCCGCGTCACGATCTCGGTGCGCACCACGATGGCCTGCCGCCTTCGGCGCGGCGACCGGACTGGCGGCGCCTATCGCGCGCTGAACGACGTCGTCATCGGCTGGGGCGAGGCCTCGCGCATCGTGACGCTGCGCCTGCGGATCGACGGCGAGGAAGTCGGCGACTTTGTCTGCGACGGGCTCATCTGCTCGACGCCGACCGGGAGCACGGGCCATTCGCTCTCGGGCGGCGGCCCCGTGGTCCAGCCCGAGGCGCCCGTGTTCGTCCTCAACGCGATCTGCCCGCACACGCTGGGCCTGCGCCCGCTGGTCATCCCGGACCGCAGCCGGATCGAGATCGAGGTCAGCCGCTCCGCCAAGCGGCAGTTGCTGGTGATCGACGGCCAGGACCGGCATGCGATGGAGCAGGGCGACGGCGTGGTCATCACGCGGGCCGAGCCCGGGGCGCGGTTCATCCACCTGCCCGACTACCGGTATTTCGCGCTGCTGCGCCAGAAGCTTCACTGGCGCGGGTCGTCGGTCCACTGACCCGCCCGCGCGGCCTGCTGGGCGGCCTCGAAGACCGCGCGCACCGCGACTCCGCGCGCCCGCGCGCAGGCCTCGCAGTCGCTCCACTCCGGCGCCATCGTTACAGGCGCGTCCCGCCAGGACGCCACCTTGACCCGCACGTCCCCCCAGGGCGTGGAGACCGCGCGCACGGCGCGCGGCAGGGTCGTCCGCCGCACGAGATGCTCGCGGACGCCGAGGGTCGTGCTCTCGCGGAAGAGCAGGTCCAGCGCCTGCTCGCGGAACTCGGGGCGGCAGAGGACGAAGAGCGCGACGCCCGGGCGGTCGCGCTTCGTCTGGGCGGGCAGGCACCAGGCGTCCAGGGCGCCCGCCTCGCGCAGCCGGCGGCAGAGCCCGCCGATCAGCTCCGGGCTGCAGTCGTCGATCAGCGTTTCGAGTTGCAGGCCATCCTGCGCTTCCGCGGGCGCGTCGCCGGATTCGAAGAGCAGCGCGCGCAGGACGTTCGGCCGGTCCGCGTAGCGGCGATGCCCGAAGCCCTGGCCGACGGCTTCGAGCCGGCCGGCGGCGGGCGCCTCGCCGAGCGCCATCCAGCTCCGCAGCAGCGCCGCCCCGGTCGGCGTGACCTGCTCGCCCTCCGCGTCGTCGCCGGAGGTTGGGAGCCCGCGCATCAGCTCGGCGGTTGCCGGGGCCGGCACGGGGTAGACCCCGTGCGCGCAGCGCACCGTCCCGCGGCCGAGGGGGAGGGGATCGACCCGAACCGCCGCCACGCCCAGCCGGTCGAGCGCAAGGCAGGCGCCGACCATGTCCACGATCGAATCGAGCGCGCCGACCTCGTGGAAGTGGACTTCGTCCGGCGGGCACCCGTGGACCGCGCCTTCGGCGACCGCCAGGCGGTGGAACGCGTCGATGGCGAGATGCCGAGCGGCCGGGGGCAGGTCGGCCGCCTCGATCATTGCGCGAATGGCGGCGAAGTCGAGGTGGGCGGGACCGTGGGCGGGACCGTGACCGTGCGCGGGCGGGGGAGGGGCGGGCACGCGGACCCGCACCTGCCGGCCGCATAGGCCGTGGCTCTCGAAGACGGCCGCCTCGATGGAGAAGGGTTCGAGCCCCAGCGCACGGAGCTGCGCCTCGATCCAGCCGGGCTCGACGCCCAGGTCGATCAGTGCGGCCAGCAGCATATCGCCGCTGGCGCCGCCCAGGCCCTGGATGCGAAGGAACCTCATGCTGCGCCCGCCGTTCGGCCGCGTGCGTGCGGCGCCGGTCGAAGCCGTCCCCGCGCCCCCATCTCCATCCATGTCCGCCGTGCCATGCGCGCGACCATGCGCCACCCTCGCTCCGGGCGCAAGCCCCGCCGCGACGGGACAGGCCCGTCGTCCTCTATCTTCCCCAAGTCGTCCCGGTCGAGAACGGGAACGAGGACGAGGACCGCTCGCTTCGCTCGCTGAGGACGAGGACGATCCCGACGATTCGGCGTCGCGGGATGAGGGGCCGCGCGAGCGGATGCCTTCCCGCGCCGCAGGCGCCCTGGCGTGCAGCGGCTTGCCGCCGCTCTGTTCGCCGCGGCTCGCCGCGGCGGGGGAACAGCCCGCCCGGGAACCCCGTGGGAGGTCCGTTTCGCCGCGCGCCTGGCGGCGCGGCCTGCCGCGCCGCGGAAAGCGCGAGCAAGCTCGCGCCAGGAAAGAGGAAAGACACAAAAAAAGGCGCATTTCACTTCGGGCGGTGCAACACCCGCATGGACGGGGCATGGGAGCCGATGTAGTTCGCGGCAATGTTGACGGACACGTTAGATCCGGTGGAGTTTACGAGGAAGTTGACGCCGTAGTTGATCGTGGGAAGAATGGTCGCGATGTCGTTTCCGCACGAGAATCCATTCCTATACGG
>PWTM01000135.1 GCA_003563855.1 PVC group bacterium
CCTGGCCGCGGCGATCCCGGAGGCGGAGATCCGGCAGGTGCTGGCGCTGACCGCCACGGGGACGCCCGCGCCCACGTCCCTGCAGCCCTCGGGGCTGGCCGCGTTCAACGCCTTCCTGCGCGGCCCCGGCGAGGCGCTCGACGGCGCGGCGGCGCTGCTGGTCGAGACCGGCGCGCGCGCCACCTACGTCTATGCGGTCAACGGGGGGCTGCCGGTGCTCGTGCGCCGGCACGACCGCGGGGCGGAGGCCGTCATCGAGCACCTGAACCGGCAGCTCGGCGTGGACCGCGACCTTGCGCAGGCCGTGCTCGCCGACGGCGCCGTGGACGTCTCGGCCGCCTTTCACCAGGTGATGGGCCCGCTCTTCAAGCAGTTGTGCATCGCCCGGGATTTCGTCGAGCGCCAGGAATCCTGCGCCGTCCGCCACCTCTTCGTCTCCGGCGGCCTCGGCTGCAGCCGGCTCTGGCGCGAGTCGCTCTCCGAGCTGCTCGGCCTTCCCGCCGCCACCTGGGATCCGCTCGCGGTGCTCGTCCGGTCGCCGGGGAGCTACCCGGACCGCCTTCGCGGGGAGGAGTGGCGATTTGCCGCCGCGGTCGGCGCCGGCATCGGAGAACTGGAACGGGATGAACACGTACCGCATTGACCTGCTGAAGGACAGCGAGCGGCGGCATGAAGGGCTCGTCAGCCCCCGCTTCCTCGTGAAGACCGGCGTGTTCCTCGTCTTCGGGATCCTGCTGCTGGCCCTGGCCTACCTCGTCGTTACGGAATCGATGCTGCGCGGCGATCGAACGAATCTCGAGGCGACCCTGCAGACCCTCGAACCGCGCCATCGCGCGGTTCGGGAATGGCAGCGGACGCACGAAGCGCTGCAGGCCTATGCGGACGAGATCGACGGCTGGCGGCAATCCGTCGGCGACGCGCCCCGGCTGCTGCTGCACCTCCAGCGCGAGATGCCCGGCTCGGCTCAGCTTCTCCGCCTCGAGTACCGCGACGAGATCGAGGCGCCGGCGCGCGCGGCCAGGAGCGACGACGATCCGCCGCCTCCCGCGCGGCGCACGCGGCTCGTCCTCTCCGGCCGCGTCCTGGACGCGGCCGGAGAGGACGTCGTCAGCGACCTGATCGCGCGCCTCCAGGCGCCCGGCGATCCCGACGCGCCCGCCTTCCGCAGCGTCACCCTCGTGAGCCTGCAGCGCGACCGCCGGGCGACCGGCGCCGAGGTGAGCGCTTTCGACCTTGACGCCAGCGGTTTTCCGAGAGAGATTCGCTGAGCATTACGGTGGGGTGAACGCCCATGGAGATGGAGCGGCGAGAGCGGACAGCGCTCAAGGCGGTTTTGGCCGTCGTGGCCGTCGGCGCGCTGGTCTTCGGCGCGATCCGGCCCCGGATGGCACGCGTAGGCGAACTCGAACGCGAGATCGAGGAGCTGAACGACCGGGTCCTCGCAGCCGACCGTTTGATCCGCCGCGAGTCGCAACTGCGCGAAGAGGTCGGCCGGCTGCAGGCCAAGCTCGCGGCGCAGTTCAGGCGCGATCTTCCGCCCGAGGAGAATCCGCTTCTCTGGGCGGCCCGGGCGGTGGCCGCGATCGCGGCCGACGCCGGCATCGACGATCCTTCGGTGGCGGAGATCAGCCGGCCGGTCCCCGCCTGGGCGCAGCCGCCGGATCCCCGGCGCCGGGCGGCGGACCCGGACGGGGCGGCGGCGGAAGGCCGGCGCCGGACGGCGGCCCGCGAAGAGGCGCAGCCGCGGTACCGCTTCGCGCCGTTCGCCGTGCAGATGCAGTTCCACGTCTCCTTCTCCGAGGCGCTGCTGTTCCTGGCGGCGCTGCAGGCGGATAACCCGCTGCTGAATGTCGCCCAGCTGTCCATCCACGGCGACGAACGCGCGCCCGAAACCCAGCGCATCACGCTCACGCTCGAATGGCCGCGTCACGTCGGCGCCCTCGACGCGCGGGTCAAACGCCTGCTCGAAGAGGCCGCGGAGGACCGGACATGATCCGCCGCGTCCATCCCCGCCGCGCGCACACGCCGGCTTTCCGGCGGATCGGCGCGGGGGTCTGGGCGGTCGCGCTGCTGGCCGGCGTCGGGGCGGCCGCGGGGCCGGCGCCGGACCCGGAAGCCTCGCGCTGGGACCCCGGGCAGACCCTCGACCTGCGAAACCCGTTCCTTCCCCCGGGCTACACGCCCCCGGCGCCCGATGCGGCGCCCGAACCCGCCGCCGAACCCGAGACGCCCGCCCCCCGCGCGCCGAACCTCGAGGAATGGCGCGCCGCCGAAGCCGCGCTCGACCAGCGCGGCGTCGTGCGCGGCGGGCGTTCGCAGCCGCTGGCGCTGATCGAAGGGCAGGGACGGGCCGTGGGCGATGTCGTCGAAATGCGGCGCGGCGCCTACCGTTACCGATGGCGCGTGGCCGCCATCGATTTGCGCTTCGGCCCGCGCCTCGAACGCCTCGGCGCCGTGCCGGCCGACGATCCGGAGGGCGACCTGCTTCCGCTTCCCGAGGATGAACCGTGAGCGACCGTAACCCCCACGCGGACCCCGGTCCGCCGAGCCCGCAAGTAAGGAGAACCCCGCGAATGAACACGACCCGTTGGCTTCGCGCCGTACCCGTTCTACTGGTTGCCCTGGGACTGGCCCTCCGTCCCACCGCCGCCGCGGACGAACCCGAACCGCCCGCACCCGTCGAACCGGCCGCCGACCCTGCACCCGGGGGCGCGGCGCCCGAGGAGGCGGCGGCCGAAGTGCCGGCCGCCGAGTCGGTGGTGATGGACATCGATGAACCCGCGCCCGTGGAGAACGGCCGCAGCGAGGTGATCTCCATCACGCTGCGCGACACCCCGCTCTCCTACGTGGTGAACCTCTTCGTCCGAACCACCGGCGCCAACATCATCGCCGCGCCCGAGGACCTCACCGGGCGCGTCACGGTCAGCATCCGCGATATGCCCTGGCGGGAAGCGCTCGAGTCGATCCTCGATATCCACGGCCTGACCCTCGAACGCAGCAGCGTCGATGTCGACCTCTTCCGGATCGTTCCCCGGCCCGAGGGCGCGCCGGAACCGATGGCGGTCGCCTCCTTCGAGCTGCAGTTCATCCGCGCGACGGACCATGACCGCGCCCTGATCCGCGGCATCGAGCGGCTGCTCGCCCCCAACGGAAGCGTGCTCTACGCCGGGGGAAACCGCATCTCGATCCTCGGAACGACCCGGCAGATCGAACTGGTGAGCCACATGATCGAACGCGTCGACCAGCGCGTTCCCCAGGTGGTCATCGAAGCCAAGTTCGTCGAGCTCAACGACGAGGCGATCCGCGACCTGGGCATCAACTGGCAGGTCCTCCAGGGCTATACCGCCGGCGTGGGCGACCTGACCTGGGGCTTCGGCACGAACCGTGAAATCACCGACCGGATCACCGGCCGGGTCGCCGACAGCGACGATACGCAGCGGTTCTTCGACATGCGCGGCCGGCAGTTCGAAGAGGAAGAGGCCACGGAAGTCCGCGAGATGCCGCCCGGATCGGGGAACTTCGTCATGACCACGCGCCGGACGCCGACCCGCGAGATCCTCGGCACCCGCGCCCGGGACGCGACGCGCACGGACGAACGCGCCTACACGGAGTTCCAGTCGGCCGTGCTCACCGCCGACGCCTTCGCGCTGACGCTCAGCGCGCTGCAGCAGAGCGCGGGGACCGGGATCATCTCGAACCCGCGGATCATCGTCGCCAGCGGACAGACGGCGAGCATCCACGTCGGCCAGCAGGATCCCGAGATCAAGGCGGTCGCCGACACCAACCTCGGCGGCCGGCTGACCTACCAGCGCGAGGCCTGGATCGAGTCCGGCGTGAAGCTCGACGTGACCCCGGTGGTGAATACCGAGGAAATCATCTCGGTGCAGATCCGGCCCGAACTCAGCCGCGTGATCGGGTTCGTCGAGACCGGCGACAGCCGGGTGACGATCCCCCGGCTCTCCACGCGGACGATCACCAGCCACTTCCACCTGCCGAGCGGCCGCACGGTCGCGATCGGCGGGCTGACGGAGACGCAGGACCGCGACACGGTCAACAAGGTGCCGTTCCTGGGCGACATCCCGCTGCTCGGCCGCCTCTTCCGGCACCAGAGCACACGCCGCTCGCAGGAGGAAGTCATCATCTTCGTGACCCTGGCGCTGGCCGACGCCGAGGGGCTCGCCGGGGACAGCGGGATTCCCACCCAGGGCGAGCTGATCCATCGCCGGGTGGCGGCCGACGAGGGCGTGCTGCGCCTGACCGGTCAGGAGCCCGAGCGCCGGCGCCGGCGGCCCAGGGAGACGGACCCCCACGCGCCCGTGCCGCGCGACTAGCGCGAAGGAACCGCATCCGTGCGGAGGCGAAGACCCGCCGCCCCCCCCGGCGCAGGCCGAAAGCCAGGACCGTGAAGACGGAGCAGCGGGCGCGAGGGGGGGCGCGAATGCGCGTCCGGGCAGGATGCCCCGCAGCGAAAAGCGGCAACCCCCTGCGTGAATCCCGCCTTGCACCGCCAGCGGGGAAACAGGACTTGCAACGAGTCATAAATAAGGCTAACTTGGCCTTATGAAGACGGCCAATATATCCTATACCAAGAATCACCTGAGCAAGCTGCTGGGGCAGGTGGCGCGCGGCGAAAGCATTCTGATTCTGGACCGGCGGGTTCCGGTAGCACGGCTGGAGCCCGTGTCCGCGCAGGCGGCGGACGCCTGGGTCGCCGATCTGGAGCAACGCGGTGTCCTGTCCCGGCCCCGTCGGCGCCCGGATGCGCGGGTCCTCTCCGGGCGAACACTGCCGTGCCCTGCGAATGGCGCCGACGTCGTCGCGGTGCTGCTGGCGGAACGCGAGGAAGGGCGATGAGATTCTGGGATGCCTCCGCGCTGGCGCCGCTCTATGTCGCCCAGACCCGAACCCGGGCTTGCCGCGCACGGATCAAGCAGGATCCGGATGCGGTCCTCTGGTGGGGTAGTCGCCTCGAATGCGTCTCGGCGTTTTGTCGATTGCACCGTGAAGGGGCGTTGTCCGCGGACGACCTGGACGGAGCGATTCGCGCCCTGGAAACGGATATGGAAGGCTGGCGCGAAGTCCAACCCTCCGAGGCCTTGCGCCGGGAAGCGGTCCGGCTCCTGCGCGTTCATGCCTTGCGCGCCGCGGATGCCCAGCAACTGGCGGCCGCCGTGATCGCAGCGGACCGGATTCCCGGCCGCCTGCCCTTTGTTTGCGAAGACCGACGATTGATCCAGGCGGCCCAAAAGGAGGGGTTCACCATCGTCCGCTGACGGCAGCGCCCGGAAACGAGCGGCCTGGACATCGCAACCTGCCTGACGCAACACGAGCGCAAGGATCTGCGGACTTGCGCTACAGGATCGACGACAACACGCTTCGGCAGACGGACGCGCCGGAACGCGGGATGAACGGGAAACGGGAAAAGTGCGCCTTGCATGCCCGTAGACATCGCGCTAGCATGCGTCGCCAGTCGCGAACGACAGCCTGGCGTCGGCTGCAGGCGGGGCAGAACCCATGGATTCGCCGTCGGAATCGGGTATGCGCCGGGGGTACGCCCCCGCGGCCGGGCCGTTGGCGGGGAGTTGCCCTATGCAGAAGACGATCAACGACCTTGTGCAGCTCCAGGAACTGATGGAGGCCCGGCTGCAGCAGGACACGCTGACCCCCGGCAGCCGGCTCGCGCCCCTGGACGCCGCCATTCGCAAGATGCTCGATGCCCTCCCGCCCACGGTCGGACCGGTCTTCGAGCGCGTACAGCGCAAGCTGATGGTCGGGATCGTGCCCGTGGTGAACGGCGTCTGCACCGGCTGCGGGATCGCCCTGCCGGGCAGCCTCGACCAGGATGTCCGGGCCATGCGGGGGGTCCACCAGTGCCCCTCCTGCTCGCGCTTCCTGTTCGCGCCCGACCCGGGTCCGCGCCGGAAGCCGCCCTCGCCGCGAAGCCGCGCGGCGGCGCCCCGGCGGCGGCCCGTACCCCGGACGTCGACCGGCATCGCGCGCTTCTCCGCGCCGGCGCTGATGATGCCGGGGTTCCAGGCGTCCACGGCCGAGGAGGCGATCCGCGCGATGTGCGCGCAACTGGTCGCGGAGAAGTTCGCCGAAAATGCCGACCGGCTGGCGGAATCCGCGCTGCGCCGCGAAGCGATTTCCTCGACCGCGATCGAGAACGGGCTGGCCTTCCCGCACGTGCGCGGCGCGGACGGGGGCGGCCTCAGCCTCGCGCTGGCCGCAAGTCCGCGCGGGATCGCGTTCAACCCCGAGCTGCGCACGAAGACCCGCCTGGTCTTCCTGGTCGTCATCCCGAGCGCGGCCAGCGCCTTCTACCTGCAGTTGCTCTCGGGCCTGATCAAGAGCCTCGACCGGGCCGAAGCGCGCAGGAAGCTGATCGAGGCAGAGTCGCCCGAGGATCTCTGGAAGGCGCTGACGCAGGCGACGCGGCGGCACATCGCCTGAGGCGCGGCCCCGACCCTAGGCCCGCGGCAAGTCCGATCCGCCCTTGGCCGGCAGCGCGCTGCGGCCCATGAGCGCCGCGTCAATCGCACGGGCGCACTCGCGCCCCTCGGAGATCGCCCAGACCACCAGCGACTGGCCCCGGCGCATGTCGCCGGCGGCAAAGACGTTCGGCACGCTCGTCCGGTAGTCCGCATCCGTCCGCACGTTGCCGCGCTCGTCGAGTTCGACGCCGAGCCGCGCGACGACCCCGTCGGGGTCGGGGCCCAGGAAGCCGAGCGCCAGGATGACGAGGTCGGCCCGCCACTCATAATCGGTGCCGGACACGACCTGCATCTCCGGCCGCCCCCCCGACGGGGACGGGAGGAACTCGACATTCCGCGTGCGCAGCCGGCGCACCTGCCCGCCGGACCCGAGAAAGGCCTCGGTCACGATGCTCCAGTAACGGCGGCCCGCCTCGGCATGGGACGAGCTGGTCCGCAGCCGCATCGGCCAGAAGGGCCAGGGCTGGCCGGACGGCCGGTCCTCCGGGGGCATGGGCAGGAGCTCGAAGTTGACCACCGACCGCGCACCCTGGCGGGCGGCCGTGCCGACGCAGTCGCTGCCGGTGTCGCCGCCGCCGATGACGATCACGTGCCGGTCGCGCGCGTCGAGGTCCGGATCGGCATCCCCCGCCGCGCCGGCCACCCGGCGGTTCTGCCGGCGCAGGAACTCCATGGCGAAGCGGATGCCGCGCAGCTCCCGGCCCGGGATCGGCAGGTCGCGCGGGCGCGCCGCGCCGCCGCAGAGCGCGACGGCATCGAAGGCGCGCAGCGTCTCGACGGAGGGGTTCCGCCCGGCCTCGGCGCCGGTCTCGAAGACGATCCCCTCGTCCTCGAGCAGGCGCAGCCGGCGGTCGATGACCCACTTCTCGAGCTTGAAGTCGGGGATGCCGTAACGGAGAAGGCCGCCGGGGCGCTCGTCGCGCTCGACAACCGTGACGGCGTGCCCGGCCCGGTTGAGCTGCTGGGCACAGGCGAGGCCCGCCGGTCCCGAACCGACGACCGCCACGCGGCGGCCGGTGCGGCGGGCGGGCGGGCGAGGGACGATCCAGCCCTCGCGGAACCCGACCTCGACGATGGACTTCTCCACCAGCTCGATGGCGACGGCCGGCTCGTGAATGGCGACCACGCAGGCTTCCTCGCAGGGGGCGGGGCAGATGCGGCCGGTGAACTCGGGGAAGTTGTTCGTCGCATGGAGCTGCCGCAACGCATGTGCCCAGCGGTTGCGGTAGACCAGGTCGTTCCAGTCCGGGATCAGGTTCCCGAGCGGACAGCCGGCGTGGCAGAAGGGCACGCCGCAGTTCATGCAGCGCGCGGCCTGGGCGCGCACCTTCTCGTCGGGGAACGGGCGGACGATCTCGCGGTAGTCCTTGAGCCGTTCCGCGACCGGGCGCTCCGCGGGGAGTTCCCGGGAAATCTCCATGAATCCGGTCGGTTTGCCCATCGCCGTTTCCCGCCCCTCAGTCCGCCGCCGCCCCGGCCGCCTCGCTGGCGAGGATCGCCAGCGCGCGCCGGTAGTCGACGGGCATCACCTTGACCCAGCGCGCACGCGCCGCGTCCCAGTCGTCCAGCAGCCGCGCGGCCACGGCGCTCTCGGTGAGCGCGCGATGGCGCTCGACCAGCGCGCGAAGCTCGGCCTCGTCGGCCGGGTCTTCCAGCGGCTCGAGCTCGACCATCGCCGGGTTGCACCGCAGCCGGGCGAAGTCGCCCGCCTCGTCGAACACGTAGGCGATGCCGCCGCTCATCCCCGCCGCGAAGTTCCGGCCCGTCGGCCCGAGCACGGCAACACGGCCGCCCGTCATGTATTCGCAGCCGTGGTCGCCGACGCCCTCGACCACGGCGCGCACCCCGCTGTTGCGGACGGCAAAGCGCTCGCCGGCACGGCCGCGGATGAAGGCCTCGCCCCGGGTCGCGCCGTACAACGCGACGTTCCCGATCAGGATGTGCTCCTCGGCCCGGATCGGCGCCGCGCGCGGCGGCACGACGATCAGCCGCCCGCCGGAGAGCCCCTTGCCGAAGTAGTCGTTCGCGTCGCCCTCGAGCCGGATGGTCAGGCCCGGGGCGGCGAAGGCGCCGAAGCTCTGCCCGCCGGCGCCGAAGGCGCGGATGGCGATCGTGTCCTCCGGCAGGCCCTCCTCGCCCCAGGCGGCGGAGATGCGCCCGCTGAGCATCGTGCCGAAGGTGCGGTTCACGTTGCGCACGTCGATGTCGAAGGCGACCGGCTCGGCCCGCTCGAGGGCCGGCTCCGCCCGCCGGATCAGCTCGTGGTCGAGCGCCCGGTCGAGCCCGTGCTCCTGCGCCTCCGTGCAGCGGATGCCCACCCCGGGCCGCGCGGCCGCCGGCGCCAGGAGCGGCGCGAGGTCCAGCCCGCGGGCCTTCGGAGGGAACCGCCCGGAATCGGGTTCGAGCCGGTCGGCCCGGCCGACCATCTCGTCCATCGTGCGGAACCCGAGTTCGGCCATGATCCGCCGCAGCTCCTCGGCGACGAACCGGAAGTACCGGACGACGTGCTCCGGCTTGCCGCTGAACTTCCGGCGCAGCTCGGGATCCTGCGTGGCGATGCCGACCGGGCAGGTGTTCAGGTGGCAGACGCGCATCATGATGCACCCGAGGCTGACCAGCGGGCCGGCGGAGAAGCCGAACTCCTCGGCGCCGAGCAGGCAGGCGACGGCGACGTCGCGCCCGGTCAGCAGCTTGCCGTCGCACTCGATCACGATCCGGCTGCGCAGGTCGTTGAGCACGAGCGTCTGGTGCGTCTCGGCCAGGCCCAGCTCCCAGGGAAGCCCGGCGTGCTTGATCGAGGAGAGCGGCGAGGCGCCCGTGCCGCCGTCGTAACCGCTGATCAGCACGACGTCGGCCTTCCCCTTGGCGACGCCGGCCGCGACGGTGCCGACGCCGACCTCGGAGACCAGCTTGACGTCGACCCGGGCCTCCGGGTTCGCGTTCTTGAGGTCGTGGATGAGCTGGGCGAGGTCCTCGATCGAGTAGATGTCGTGGTGGGGCGGCGGCGAGATGAGTGTGACGTAGGGCGTCGAGTGGCGCGTGCGGGCGATCCAGGGGTAGACCTTGAAGCCCGGCAGTTGCCCGCCCTCCCCCGGCTTCGCGCCCTGCGCCATCTTGATCTGCAGCTCGCGCGCATTGACGAGGTAGTGGCTCGTGACGCCGAACCGGCCGGAGGCGACCTGCTTGATCGCGCTGCGCCGCCAGCCCCCGCGCGGGTCGGGGCCGAACCGCTCCGGGTCCTCGCCGCCCTCGCCGCTGTTGCTGCGCCCGCCGAGCCGGTTCATCGCCAGCGCCAGCGTCTCGTGCGCCTCGCGGCTGATCGACCCGTAGGACATCGCGCCGGTTTTGAACCGCCGCACGATCGCGGTCCAGGGCTCGACCTCGTCGAGCGGAACCGGGTCGGCCCCGGCCCGGAAGCGCAGGAGCGCGCGCGGCGTGCAGCAGCGCTCCTGGGCCTCGTTGACGCCGGCCGCGAAAGCCGCGTAGGCCTGCGGATCGTCGGCGCGCACGGCCTGCTGGAGCCGGGCGATGGTGAAGGGGTCGAGCAGGTGCGGCTCCCCGTTGCGCCGCCACTGGTAGTGGCCGCCGGGGGTCAGCTCGGGGTCCTCCGGCATCTCGCGCTCGGGAAAGGCGTGCGCATGCCGGGCAGCGGCCTCCGCGGCGATGCCGTCGAGGCCGATGCCCTCGAGCCGGCTCGGCGTCTCGGCGAAACAGCGCTCGACCAGTTCGGAGGAGAGCCCGACCGCCTCGAAAATCTGCGCCCCGCAGTAGGAACGCAGCGTCGAGATGCCCATCTTGGACATGATCTTGAGCACGCCCTTGGCCAGCGCCTTGCGGTAGCGGTCCAGCGCGGTCCCCACGTCCACGTCGGCGATCAGCCCCTCGCGCACCATCTCCTGGATCGCGTCGAAGGCCAGGTACGGGTTGACGGCGGCGGCGCCGAACCCGAAGAGCAGCGCCAGGTGGTGCGTTTCGCGCGGCTCGCCGCTCTCGACGATCAGCGAGGCACGCGTGCGGCGCAGGCCGCGGATGAGGTGGTGGTTGACCGCCCCGACCGCCAGCAGCGAGGGGATCGGCGCCCGCGCCGCGTCCACGCCCCGGTCGGAGAGGATCAGCAGGCTGCACCCCGCGTCGACGGCCGCGTCCGCCTCCGCGCAGAGCGCGTCGAGCGCCGCGCCGAGCGCCGCGCCGTCGCCGCCGGCCGGGAACAGCATCGGGAGCGTGCGCGCGCGCAGCGGCCGCTCGTCCAGCGCGCGGATGCGCTCGAGGTCCTCGCCCGTCAGGATGGGCGACTCGACGCGCAGGCGCGCGCAGTGCTTGGGGGTCTCTTCGAAGAGGTCGCCCTCCGCGCCGAGGAACATGTGCAGCGAGGTCACGGCCTCCTCGCGCAGGGCGTCGAGCGGCGGGTTGGTCACCTGGGCGAAGAGCTGGTGGAAGTAGTCGAACAGCGGCTGCGGCCGCTCCGAGAGCACGGCCAGCGGCGTGTCGGTCCCCATCGAGCCCGTGGGCTCCTCGCCCTTGACGGCCATCGGCCCGAGGATCATCGTCCGGTCCTCGGCCGTGTAGCCGAAGGCGCGTTCGAGCTGCAGCACCTCGGGCCCCGTCGCCAGCCGCGCCTCGGCCCCCGGCGGCAGGTCGCCGAGCCGGCGGCGGTGGGCGCGTAGCCAGGCCGCGTAGGGACGGCGGGCGGCCATCTCCTCCTTGAGCTCCTCGTCCTCGACGATCCGGCCGGCCTCGAGATCGACGAGCAGCATGCGGCCGGGCTCGAGCCGGCCGCGGCGCACGATGTCCTCCGGCGCCACGTCGAGGACGCCGGTCTCGGACCCGAGAATCACGCGCCCGTCGCGCGTGACGGTGTAGCGCGAGGGGCGCAGCCCGTTGCGATCGAGCACGGCGCCGATGCAACGCCCGTCCGTAAAGGGAACCGAGGCCGGCCCGTCCCACGGCTCCGTCAGGCAGGCGTGGTACTCGTAAAAGGCCCTCTTGGACTCCGACATCCCGGGGTGGTGTTCCCAGGCCTCGGGGATAAGCATCATCACGGCGTGCGGCAGCGAGCGGCCCGTGTGCGTCAGCAGCTCGACGGCGTTGTCGAGCGCGGCCGAGTCGCTCGCGCCCGGCGGGATGACCGGGAAGAGCTTCGCCATGTCGGCGCCGAACAGGGGCGAGGCGAAGAGTCCTTCCCGGGCGCGCATCATGTTGACGTTCCCGCGCAGGGTGTTGATCTCGCCGTTGTGACAGAGGAAGCGGAACGGCTGCGCGAGATCCCAGGTCGGGAACGTGTTCGTGCTGTAACGCTGGTGCACGAGCGCGAGCCGGCTGACCATCCGCTCGTCGGCGAGATCCGGGAAGAAGTCCTCGATCTGCTCGGCAAGAAGCAGCCCCTTGTAGATCAGCGTCCGCGCGGAAAGGCTCGGAATGTAGAAGAACCCGCGCTGCGCAAGCCCGCTCTCGCGCACGACGCGCTCGAGCGTCTTGCGGACGACGAAGAGCCGGCGCTCGAACGTCGCCGCATCGTCCGGCCCGGCGGCGCGGCCGACGAAGACCTGCCGGATGCAGGGCGCGGCCTCGCGCGCGATGTCGCCCAGGCATTCCGGGCGCACGGGCACGTCCCGCCAGCCGAGCAGGGACTGGCCCTCCGCGCGGATGACCCGCGCGATCGTGGCCTCGACCTCCGCCCGCTGCGCGGGATCGGGCGGCAGAAAGACGAGCCCCGCGCCGTAGGCGCCGGGTTCCGGAAGCCGGATCCCCTCGGCATCGGCCGCCGCCCGCAGGAAGGCGTCCGGGAGCTGCATCAGGATACCCGCGCCGTCCCCCGTCCGGGCGTCGGACCCCGTCGCGCCCCGGTGCGTCAGGTTGCGGAGAATCCGCAGGCCGTCGGCCACGATCGCGTGCGAGGGCTCGCCGCGCATCCGGCAGACGAACCCGACCCCGCAGGCGTCGTGCTCGAACCGCGGGTCGTAGAGCCCCTGCGCCGGGGGCCGGCCCGCGGCCGGACGATCCCCGCGTTTGGCGTCGTGCTGCGCGCGCCTAGGCATCGGTGACCGGGCTCCCGTGCTCGAGGTCCTGCTTGCTGCGCTCGCCGGCGACGTCGATCGGATAGCGCCCCGTCATGCAGCCGGAGCAGTAGTCCCCGGGCTGCGTGACGCAGCCGAGCAGCCCCTCGTGGCTGAGGTACGCCAGGCTGTCGGCCCCGACAAAGTCCGCGATCTCCTCGATCCCGAGGCGCGCGGCGACCAGCTCGGTGCGCGAGGGGAAATCGATGCCGAAATGGCAGGGATGCCGGATCGGCGGGCAGGCGATGCGCAGGTGAACCTCCGTCGCGCCGGCCCGGCGCAGCGCGCCCACCCGGCGGCGCACGGTCGTGCCGCGCACGATCGAGTCGTCGACGACGATCACGCGCCGGCCCCGCACCGCGCTCGGCACGAGCGCCAGCTTCAGGTCCACGCTCCCCTCCCGCTGGTCCGTTTCCGGCATGATGAACGTCCGCCCGACATAGTGATTGCGGATGAACCCGTAGTCGAGCGGGATGCCGCTGGCGCGCGCGAAGCCGAGCGCGGCGCAGTTCCCGCTGTCCGGGATCGGGATCACGACGTCCGCGTCCGCCGGCGATTCGGCGGCCAGCCGTTCGCCCAGCGCCGAACGCACGGCATGCACCGACTCGCCGAAGAGCCGGCTGTCCGGCCGCGCAAAGTACACCTGCTCGAAAATGCACTGCCCGAGCGCACCGGTCACGGGTTCGCAGAAACTGCTGCTCCGGATCCCCTTCGCCTCGGCCACCACCAGCTCGCCGGGGAGCACGTCGCGGACCGGCTCCGCGCCGACCTGCTCGATCGCGCAGCTCTCGCTCGCAAAGACGATGCCGTCGCCGAGCCGTCCGATCGAGAGCGGCCGGAACCCGTAGGGATCGCGCGCCGCCATGACGCTGTCCCGCGTCAGGAGCAGGAACGCGAACGCCCCGCGCAGCTCGCCCAGGGCCCGCTCGACGCGGCGCGGCCGGTTGCGGAACATCGGGTCGGCCAGCAGGTGCACCAGCACCTCGCTGTCCGTGCTGGTCTGGAAGATCGCGCCCGCCTGCTGGTAGGCGCGGCGCAGGTCGGCGGCATTGACCAGGTTCCCGTTATGCGCGACGGCCCAGATCCCGTCCACGCACTCGACGACCAGAGGCTGCACGTTCTGGATCCGCGTGGAGCCGGTCGTCGAATACCGCACGTGCCCGATCGCCAGCGTGCCCGGCAACCCGCCGGCCGGCCGCCGGGCGAAGACGTCGGCCAGCAGGCCCATCCCCTTGATCGACTGCACCCGCTGGCCGTCGGACGCGACGATCCCCGCGCCCTCCTGCCCGCGATGCTGCAGGGCGAAAAGGCCGCGGAAGACGACGGAGGCGGCATCCGGCACGCCGAACGCCCCCATCAACCCGCAGTTCTCCCTCGCCCCATCGACCGCCGGCCTCTGCCCCGGCTGCCCATCTTCGTCCATGTACATCCCCCATCCAGCGAACAACGGCCCCTACCCTAGCAAGCCGCGTTCCAAGTCCAGCCAAAGCGGGAAGAAACCGCCAAAAACGTACCAAATACTGCGATCCGCCCGTGCTGGCGAGCAATACAACGACACTTCTGTGATTCCTGGGCTGATGAAGCGACAACGATGTCGCTCACGGAAGATCTGGTGGAGAAGGAGAAGAGAGGAAGGAGTAGCACCCCAGCTACGCCCGCCCGAACCGAGATACGGCCCGACCCGCGAGGCGCAGCTGACCCCGCAATGGCACCGTGTCGCCGCCCTGTTCCGCCGCGTCACGACCCGACGCACCACCCTCCGTTCTGGACCGCGCTCCCCGCAGCCCCGTCCGTCTCTTCCTGGCGCGAACAAGGCGGCGCGGCCAGCCGCGCCGCGGAGAGCGCGAGCAAGCTCGCGCAGTCCAGGGCGTCGCTTCGCGACGCGGGAGTAGAGCGGCCACGACCGACAGGCCTCCCCGCGCCGCGCAGCGGCGCCCTGGACTGCGGCGCCTCGGCGCCGCTACCTCTGTTCGCCGCGGCTTGCCGCGGCGACGGCCCCATCAGCCGCACCCTCCAGCGCTCTCCCCTCCCGCAGCGCCCCGTCATCTCGTCCTCGTCCTCGTCCTCGTCCTCAGCGAGCGCAGCGAGCGGTCCTCGTCCACGACCGGGAAGACCCCGAGGAAGATCGAGAACGAGGACGAGGAAGAGAGCGCGCGCCTCATCGTAGTCCCGATCGTAGTCCCAATCGTAGTCTTCGCCTCTCCCCCGTCGGGCTCCGCCCCATCCCGACTAGGATTGCGATTACGATTGCGACTACGAGGCTTGCGACATCCCCACCATCCGTTCGCGTCCATTCGCGGTTCCGCCCCCTCAGCCTCCGCACCACGCGCCCTCTCCGCCGCACCTCGATCCGGTTTCTGGCGAGACATCGCCGTATGCCGTAGCTTGCCACGATGAAAAAACCCGTCAGGAGCGCGCCTGCGGACCCTGCCGGCTGGCGGCTGGAAGCCTCCTACGCCCGGCTGTCGGCGTGCCTGTTCGCGCGCCGGGCGCCGATCCCTGTCGCGGACCCGCGGCCGGTCCTGCTGAACGCCCCGCTGGCCGAAGCCCTCGGCCTCGACCCGGACGCCCTGGCGGGACAGGCCGGAACCGCGCTGCTGGCCGGGAATGCCCTGCCGCCCGGGTCCGAACCCATCGCGCAGGCCTATGCCGGACACCAGTTCGGCCATTTCACGATGCTCGGCGACGGACGCGCCATCGTACTGGGGGAGCAGATCGCCCCCGGCGGGCAGCGGATCGATATCCAACTCAAGGGTTCCGGCCACACCCCCTACTCGCGCCAGGGGGACGGCCGGGCCGCGCTCGGCCCCATGCTGCGCGAGTACGTGATCAGCGAGGCCATGCATGCGCTCGGCATCCCCACCACGCGCAGCCTCGCCGTGGTCCTGACCGGAGAACCCGTCGTACGCGACGAGGTCCTCGCCGGCGCCGTACTGACCCGCACGGCGGCCAGCCATATCCGCGTCGGGACCTTCGAGTTCGCGGCCCGGTGCGGCCTCCCCGTGCTCGCAGCGCTGTCGGACTACACCATCCGGCGCCATTTCCCCGAGGCCGCGGAAGCCGCCAACCCGCCGCTGGCCCTGCTGGATGCCGTCGCCGACCGCCAGGCGAAGCTCGTCGCGCTGTGGATGCACGCG
>PWTM01000331.1 GCA_003563855.1 PVC group bacterium
CGGACGTGCGGGCGCCGTTCGCCGACCCGTCCGACGTTGGAACGCCGGCCGACCTGCCGCGGCGGCTCGGCGGGCACCTGCGCTGGCAGGGGCTCCAGGCGCTGCGGCTGCAGTTGCGGCGCCAGGGGGTTTCGTTCGCGCTGCTCGAGCGCGATCGCCTGGCCGTCGAGCTGGTCAGCCGCTACATGCGCGTCAAGGAGAGGCAACGGCTGTGATCCTCGACCTGGAACGCTTCCTCGGCACCGAGCGGGCTTACTGGTCCGAGCTCGAGACGATGCTCGCCGCGTTGGACCGCGATCCGATGCGCCGCCTCTCGCTTGGAGAGACGCGCCGGCTGCACTACCTCTACGAGCGGGCCTCGGCCGACCTTGTCGAGCTGGCGGCGTTCGCCTTCGAGCCCGAGATGCGGGCGCACCTCGACGCGCTGGTGGCGCGCGCCTATGCCGAGCTGCACGCGCCGCCGCGGGGCCGCGCCCGGGCCCGCGCGGGCGTCGGCCGGGCGCTGCGCGCCTTTCCCATCGCCTTCCGCCGCCGCCGGTCGGCCTTCCGGCTCGCCGCCGCCGCCGTGCTGGCCGGCGCGCTCTTCGGCGCCGCCGCGGTGCTCTTCGATCCCGGCGCGCGCGCGGTGCTGATGCCGTTCCCGCATCTGCACCAGCATCCGTCCGAGCGTGTCCGGGCCGAGGAAGCCGCCGAGACCCCCGGGCCGGCGGGCATGGAGATGACCTTCTCCGCGCACCTGATGACGCACAACATCCGGGTCTCCGTCCTGGCGATGGGGCTGGGGATGACGTTCGGGCTCGGCACGCTCTGGCTGCTCTTCTATAACGGCATCATCCTGGGCGCGGTCTGCGCCGACTACGTGGCCGCGGGCGAGACGGTGTTCCTGCTCGGCTGGCTGCTGCCGCACGGGGCGATTGAGATCCCGGCGATCCTCATCGCCGGCCAGGCCGGGCTGCTGCTGGGCGGCGCGCTGCTGCCGCGCGGCCGGCGCGCGCCGTTGCGGCAACGGCTGCGCGAGGTGCGGCCCGACCTCCTGACGCTCATTGCGGGCGTTTCGGCGCTGCTCGTCTGGGCCGCGATCGTCGAGGCGTTCCTTTCGCAACGACACGCGCCGGTGGTTCCCTACGGCTGGAAGATCGCGTTCGGCCTGGCGCAGGGCCTGGCGCTTTTCCTCTACCTCGAGCGCACCGGGCGCGGCCGGGGCCGGCGGGAGACGCCCGATGGCTGAGCGCGCCGCCGTCGTGGAGGTCCGTACGCCGGAGGGGGTGGTCTTCGCCTGGCCGCTCGCCGGCCCGGTCGCGCGGTTCCTCGCGGTGGCTATCGATACGGCGGTCATCCTGGCGGCCGGGGGCCTGGGGTCGCGGTTGCTGGTCGGCGTTGCGCCCCTGCTCGCCGACGCGGCCACGGCGCTCACGATCCTGCTCTACTTTGCGCTCTGGATGGGCTACGGGATCCTGCTCGAAGGCTGGAACCGGGGGCAGACGCTGGGCAAGCGCGCGCTTGGATTGCGCGTGATCGACATCGACGGGCTCCGCCTCGGCCTCGGGCAGGTGGTCGTGCGCAACCTGCTGCGGGCGGTCGACCTGCTGCCCGGGCTCTACGGCGTCGGCGGCGCGGCCTGCCTGCTGAGCCCGCTGGGTCAGCGGCTGGGCGACATCGCCGCCGGGACGCTGGTCGTGCGGACCCGGCGCACCCGGGCGCCCGACCTCACGCAGGCGGCGGCGCCGTCGTTCAATACCCTGCGCGAACACCCCGCGCTCGTCGCGCGGCTTCGGCGCAACGTCAGCGCGCGGGAGGCCGCCATCGCGCTCGATGCCGTGCTGCGGCGCGACCGACTGGAACCGCGCGCACGCGTGGCGCTCTTCCGCGACATCGCGACGCACCTTCGCGGCGTGGCGCGCTTTCCCGAGGCCGCCGTCGCCGCGCTCCCGGACGAGCAGCTCGTTCGGGCCGTGGTCGACGTGCTCTTCACCCGGCCCGGCCCGCGCGAGAGCGCGGGGAACGAAGGGAATGGGGAAGACGCTGAAACGCTGAAATGCTGACTTCCACGAAGACGATGGCGCCGTTTCAAGTGGACCGACTAAGAGTATACGGTTAAGTGTAAACGACTAAGAGTGGCGCTTAAGGGTGGCGACTAAGCATGACTGGAAGGACAAAGAAGAGACCGAAGGAAGTCGTAGACCGTAGTCGTCGCCGTCGTCGTCGACCGGGCGCGGGGCTGGCGCTCTCTTCCTTATCGTGGCGGGTTCTTGCGGGTGTCTTTCGGTCGACGACTACGGCGACGACTACGGATTACGACGGCGATGCGTCCCATCGTCCACCGCAGTCGTCGCCGTCGTCGTCGACCGAGATGAGGACGGCCGCGAAGAGCTGGGGAAAGCCTCCGGGGAGGAGGTGTCCGTTGCCCTGTCCTGCGCGTGGGCCGCGAACGGAACGGCGCGGGCGAAGTCGGGCAGGTAGGGCGCATCGGCCTCGGGCGCGCCCTGGATGAAGACATTGCGGAAGCCGAGCGCGCGGACGTGCTCGCGGACCGCGGTGTATTCCCCGGCCGACACCGGCCGGGTGAAGCGCCCGCGCCGTACGCAGCCGGGGGTCGGGCGGAACTGGCTCATGACGGAGAGGGGCAGGTAGGGACCGAAGGCTTCGCGCAGCCGTTCGAGCGCGCGGAGGCTGTTCGGGACCTCGCCTGGAAGGACCAGGTGCCGCACGAGAACGCCTTGCCGGGCCGGCGTGCGGCCGGAGGGATCCCAGGGTTCGAGGAAGCCGCGCGCCTCGATCATCGCGTCCAGCGCCGCCAGGGCGATTTCGGGGTAGTTCGCGTCGCCCATCGCCTCGCGCGCGAGCGCGCCGTCGGCGAACTTGACGTCGGGCAGGAAGATGTCGATCCACGGCGCGGCCCGGCGGAGCAGCGCGGGCGCATGATAGCCGGAACCGTTGAAGACCAGCGGCGCGTCGCAGCCTTCGGCCCGGAGGCGGCGCGCGAGCGCTTCGGCGTGGGGCCAGAAGTGGTCGGGCGTGACGAAGTTGAGGTTGTGCGCCCCGGCGTCCAGCAATTGGCGCGCGCGATGATAGAGGGCTTCCGGCGACACCGTATCCCCGATCCCTTCGACCGAGATCTGGTGGTTCTGGCAGAAAAAGCATCGGCTCGAACAGCCGCTGAAGAAGATCGTCCCCGAGCCGCGCGTGCCGGAGAGGGGCGGCTCCTCACCGAAGTGCAGGCCGGTATGCGCGACCCGGCATTCGGCGCCTTCGCCGCAGACGCCGTGCTGGCCCGCGCGGCGGTCGGCGCCGCAGGCGCGCGGACAGAGTCGGCAGTCGGCATAGTCGGCGGCATCCATCGCCGCGTATTCAACCCCCGCGCGCCGCCCCGGTCAACCGCGTCGGCCTCCGGCGGATGGGTGAAGGCTTCCCCCGGTCTTCTTGACGTCATGATGCTATAACGCTAGAATAACGTGGGCATGGGAGAGACATCATGAGCACGCTGACCAAACGCGCTACCGTCTACCTGGACCCCGCCCTGCACAAGGCGCTTCGCCTGCAGTCCATCGAGACGTCGCGGTCGGTCTCCGAACTCATCAACGACGCCATTCGGCGCGAACTGGCCGAGGACGCACGAGACCTCGCCGCGTTCGAGGAGCGAGCAGGCGAGCCGGCCCTCGATTTCGAGGTCTTCGTGAGAGGGCTGAAGCGCGATGGGACGCTATAGGGTTGTCGTCCGCACGTCGGTCGCGAAGGATCTGAGGGGGCTCCCGAAGACGGAGGTCCGCCGCATCCTGAAGACCATCTAGTCCCTTGCCGCGGATCCCCGCCCCGCCGGCGTCAAGAAGCTCTCCGCGCAGGAGCGCTACCGCCTTCGACAGGGGCGCTACAGGATCCTCTACGAGATCGAGGACGACCGGCTCATCGTCACGGTCGTCAAGGTCGGTAACCGGCGCGACGTCTACCGATAGCCGCGCCGGTTGAGAGCGGCCGGAGATCGGGCGAGCGGCGCGGTCCTGCGCCTCGTCACGACGCCGCTCGAAACCATCGTCCTCGTCCTCAGCGAGCGAAGCGAGCGGTCCTCGTCCTCGTCCTCGACCGGAAAGGCCCGGGGGAAGAGCGAGGACGAGGACGAGGACGAGGACGAAGAACGGGGACGACGGGGGAGCGGCGCATCTCACTTCTGCCGGCGCATATACCGCATTGACGGGGGCCTGGGGCCGATGTAGTTCGCGGCAACGTTGACGGATACGTTAGCTCCGGTGTAGTTTGCGAGTAAGTTGACGCCGTAGTCGATGGTGGGCAGTATTGTCGCGATGTCGTTTCCGCACGAGAATCCATTCCTATACGGAAGCGCCCAC
>PWTM01000362.1 GCA_003563855.1 PVC group bacterium
CGGCGGCAGAGGGCGAAGCCCGGCGACGCCGCTTTCGGTTAGCGGTGGTCACACGGTGTCTGGTGGGACGAAGCGGTGTCGCGCTACGAAGACTGCGGAATGTCCCCGGCCCGCAGCGTGGATTTCCCCAGTTCTTCGAGGCATGTTCTTTTCGGTCGACGACTACAGACTCCGGATCACGACAGCCTCCGCTCTTCCCCTTTCAGCGTTTCAGCTTTTCAGCGTTTCAGCTTTTTCCCTCCTGGTCCGCCCCCAGCCCGATAACGCCGCGCACGGGGTGACCGGGCGCGCGAGCCGCGATGCCCGGCCTGTCGCGCCGTAGCCCCCGCCTCGGGGGCGAAGGCGGACGCCCCACGCCTGCCTCCCTCCGCGCGAGAACCACCCCGAGAACCACGCTGCGCGCCACCTCCGGGCTCTCGCCCTTCGGAAACGCGCTAAGCCGACCCACTCCAACACTCTACGCCAACCGGCCAGCGAAAACTGGGGAATGTCCTCGCGTGTCAAGCCGCGCACCCCGGGGTTGACCCGGCGGGGGGGGCTTCGGTAGAGTGACGGCCGTTCGCGCTGGGGCGCTTAGCTCAGCTGGCTAGAGCACTACCTTGACATGGTAGGGGTCACAGGTTCAAGTCCTGTAGCGCCCACCAGCCCTTGGCGCACTTGTCTCTTGCCGCGGGGGCCGCGCGGGTCTAAGGTGGAACAGTGTTTGCGCGTGGCCGCGGGCGGCGCATGTCGCGGCCCGGACACCGGGCCGGTCGAGGGGCCACGGGCTGGCGGAGTCGGACGATGGGGAAAGGCGCGAGAGGATGGAGTTGAAAGCTGCCGGACGGCGGCGGCCGTGATGAGCGAAAAGGGGCACACGGAGCTCGACCGTATGCGGCACAGCGCCGCCCACGTCATGGCCGCGGCGGTCTGCCGGCTTTTCGACGGGGTCCGGCTGGACATCGGCCCGGCGACCGACGACGGGTTCTACTACGACTTCGACCTCGCGCACCGGCTGGTTCCCGAGGATTTCCCGCGGATCGAGGCCGAGATGCGGCGCATCGCGGCCGAGCGCCAGCCCTTCGAGCGCGAGGAGGTTTCCCGCGAGGAGGCCCGGCGGCGGCTGGCGGGGCAGACGTACAAGCTCGACCGGCTGGCCGAGATCCCGGAAGGCGAGCCGGTCACCTTCTACCGTTCGGGCGACTTCGCCGACCTGTGCCGGGGGCCGCACGTGGAGGACACAGGCGGGATCGGCGCCTTCCGCCTCCTGTCGGTGGCCGGCTCCTACTACCACGGCCTCGAGACGAACCCGATGCTCCAGCGGCTCTACGGGACCGCCTTCGCGACCGAAGAAGAGCTGGCCGCGCACCTGGAGCGGATGGAGGAGGCGCGGCGCCGCGATCACCGCCGGCTGGGCCGCGAACTCGAGCTCTTCGGGATCGAGGAAGCGGTCGGGCCCGGGCTGATCCACTGGTACCCGAAGGGCGCGCGCGTGCGCAGCCTGATCGAAGACTTCTGGCGGCGCGCGCATTTCCGCCACGGCTACGAGCTGCTCTACACCCCGCACATCGGGCGCGCCGAACTCTGGGAGACCTCGGGGCACCTGGATTTCTACCGCGAGAGCATGTACGCGCCGATGGCGATCGACGAGCACGAGGTGTTCATCAAGCCGATGAACTGCCCGTTCCACATCCAGGTCTACCGCTCGAAAATCCGCTCCTACCGCGACCTCCCGCTGCGCTGGGCCGAGCTGGGCACCGTCTACCGCTACGAGAAGGCCGGGGTGCTGCACGGGTTGCTGCGCGTGCGCGGGTTCACGCAGGACGACGCGCATATCTTCTGCACGCCCGACCAGGTCGAGGCCGAAGTGGCCGCCTGCATCCGGTTCGCGCGCGCGATCTGGGCCGTCTTCGGGTTCGAGGACATCCGCGCCTACCTGGCGACCCGGCCCGAGAAGGCGGTCGGCGAGCCGGCCCGCTGGCGGCAGGCCACGGCAGCGCTCGAGCAGGCGCTCGCGATGGAAGGCATCCCGTACGAAACGGACGCCGGCGGCGGCGCGTTCTACGGGCCGAAGATCGACCTGAAAGTCCGGGACGCGATCGGGCGCGAGTGGCAGATGAGCACGGTGCAGTTCGACTTCAACCTGCCCGAGCGGTTCGACATCCGTTTCGTCGGCGAGGACGGGCAGCCGCACCGGCCCTACATGGTGCACCGGGCGCTGCTGGGCAGCATCGAACGCTTCTTCGGCATCCTGATCGAACACTACGCGGGCGCCTTCCCGGTCTGGCTCGCCCCGGAACAGGCGCGGGTGCTGCCGCTGAGCGACAAGGTCCTGGAGCCGGCCCGCGCGGTGGCCGACGCCCTGCGCGCGGCGGACGTGCGCGTCACGCTCGACGAGCGCTCCGAGAAGATCGGCGCGAAGATCCGGCAGGCGCAGATGGACAAGGTGCCCTACATGCTGGTCGTGGGCCCGCGCGAAGCGGCGGCCGGGCAGGCGGCGTTGCGCAGCCGGTCCGAGGGCGACCTGGGCCCGATGCCGGTCGCGGAGATTGTGGAACGAATCCGGGCGGAGGCGGCGGCCGGGGCCGAGCTCCGCGGCCCGGCGTAGCGAAGGACCCCGGCGCACCCCGAACCCAGGAGGCAGCCATCAGGACACTTGCTCGAACCAACTTCCGGATCCGGGTTCCCGAGGTCCGGTGCATCGACGAGAACGGCGTGCAGATCGGCGTGATGCCGACCTCGAAGGCGCGCCAGCTCGCCGAGTCGAAAGGACTCGACCTGGTCGAGATCTCGCCCACCGCCAGCCCGCCCGTCTGCCGTATCATGGACTACGGGAAGTTCAAGTACGACAAGGAGAAGCGGGAGAAGGACGCGAAGAAACACTCGGCGGCCGGCCGGCTCAAGGAGGTCAAGTTCCACGTCAACGTCGAGGACCACGACTACCGGACCAAGCTGCGGCATGCGCGTGACTTCATCACGGAGGGACATCGGGTCAAGGTCTCGCTCTTCTTCCGCGGGCGCGAGAATGCGCACCAGGAGCTGGGATTCGAGGTGCTCAAGCGCGTGATGCACGACTGCGAGGACATCGCGCAGCCGGACCAGATTCCCACGAAAATGGGGCGCTCGGTCCAGATGATGCTCTCCCCGCGCCGCAGCCTGCGCGCGAAAGCCGAAGCCGCGCGCGGCGCCGCCGTTTGACCGGCCGGGGCGGGCGTGCGAGGGTAGACGGCGATGAGCGCCGTTCCCCTCACTGCCGCGACGAGGACCCCGGCTGACGCCGGCCGGCGGCTGGCACGGCTTCCGTTTCAGCTCATGGCCAAGCCGGTCGGGCCGCGCTGCAACATGGCCTGCCGGTATTGCTTCTACCTCGAGAAGGACGCGCTCTTCACCCCTGGCGCCGGGGGGCCGCGCATGAGCGAGGCCGTGCTCGAAGCCTACGTGCGCGGCGTCGCCGAGGCCCACGCCACGCCGGAGCTGGTCTACGCCTGGCAGGGCGGCGAACCGACACTGGCGGGACTCGACTTCTTCCGCCGCGCCGTCGCGCTGCAGCGGGCGCACGCCGGCGGGCGGTCCGTGGCGAACGCGCTCCAGACGAACGGGCTGCTCCTGGACGACGAATGGTGCGCCTTCCTGGCCGAGCACGGGTTCCTGGTCGGCATCAGCATCGACGGTCCGCGCGCGCTGCACGACCGCTACCGCCGCGACCGACGGGGCGGCGCGCCGTTCGACAAGGTCGTGGCGGCGGTGGCCCGGATGCGGCGCCACGGCGTGCCCTTCAACACGCTCACGGTGGTGAACGAGGCGAACGCCCGGCGCCCGCTCGAAGTGTACCGGTTCCTGCGCGAGCTGGGCGCGGAGCACATGCAGTTCATCCCGGCGGTCGAGCGCCGGCCGGACGCGGAGGCCGAGGCGCTGGGCCTGTCGCTGGCCACGCCGCCGGAAGCGGATCGTCCGGGCGACCGCGAGGCGATGATGCCCTGGTCGGTGGCGCCGCGCGACTACGGCCGGTTCCTGGCGGATATCTTCGACACCTGGCTGCGCCAGGATGTCGGGCGCGTATTCGTCCAGACGTTCGAGATCGCGGTCGGGAGCTGGGCCGGGATCCCGCCGGGACTCTGTGTCTACGCGCCGGTCTGCGGCCGGGCGCTGGTCCTCGAGGCGAACGGCGACGTCTACGCCTGCGACCACTACGTCTACCCGGCCTACCGGCGCGGCAACCTGCTCGACACGCCGCTGGCGGAGATGGTCGACGCGCCGGCGCAGGAGGCGTTCGGGGCGTCGAAGCAGGCGGACCTGCCGGAGGACTGCCGCGCGTGTCCGTACCGGTTCGCCTGCAACGGCGGCTGCCTGAAACACCGGTTCGTGCGGGCGGCGCCCGGCGAGACGCCTCGCAACTACCTCTGCGAGGGCTACCGCCAGTTCTTCCGGCACGCGGACCCGTGGCTGCGCCGGATCGCCGCGCGCGTCCGGGCCGGGCAGCCGGCGGACGGGATCATGGCGGAGGCGCGCGCCTCGAGCCCCGAACCGCGCGGCGCCGGGCCGGCGCGCAACGCGCCCTGCCCCTGCGGCAGCGGCCGGAAGTACAAGCGCTGCCACGGCGCAGAGCCCATCGCGCGCGATTCCCGAGCCGAAACCTTGGCTGGGAAGGGGGCGCCGGGGTAGACTCCGCGCGCATGGAATCCACGCTGGTCATCGTGCCGACCTGCAACGAGCGCGCGAACGGCGCGGGGGACGGGCCGTGAATGCCCGCGCCCTCGTCCGGGCCGCGCGGCCCGTGCAGTGGACCAAGAACGCCGTGGTCGCGGCCGCCTTCTTCTTTGCGCTCGGCGACCGGGCACAGCAGGTCACCGGGCGCCAGGGGGTCTTCGCGGCGCTCGCGGCGCTGGCCTTCTGCCTGCTGGCCAGCGCGGTCTACCTCGCCAACGACGCCGTGGACATCGAGCGCGACCGCCGCCACCCGCTGAAGCGGCGCCGGCCGGTGGCGGCGGGCCTCGTGACGCGGAGGGAGGCGCTCGCCGCGGCGGGCGCGGCGGCGGCCGCCGGGCTGGCGCTGTCGGCGGCAGTCGCGCGCCCGCTCCTGGAAGTCGCGGCGGCCTACCTCGCGCTCCAGACCGCCTACAGCCTGGCGCTCAAGCGGATCCCCCTGCTCGACGTGGGGGCGATTGCCGCCGGCTTCGTCCTGCGCGCGCTGGCCGGGGCACGGGCGATTGACGTACCCATCTCGCGCTGGCTGCTGCTCTGCGCCTTCCTGCTCGCGCTCTTCCTCGCGCTCTGCAAGCGGCGCCACGAGCTGACCCTCGCCCGGCAGGCGGGCGCCGGGAGCCGGCCGGTGCTGGCGCGGTACCGACCCTGGGCGATTGACCTCCTGATCGCGCTTGCCGCCGCCGCCTGCGTCGCCGCCTACGCCGCGTACACGCTCTGGCCCGAAACGGTGGCCAAGTTCGGCACGCGGGGCATGGCCGCAACGGTGCCCTTCGTCGCGTTCGGCATCGGCCGATACCTCGTGCTGCTCTACCGGAAAGGCGAGGGCGGCGCGCCCGAGTTGCTGCTGCTGACCGACCGCCCGACGTGGATGAACCTCGCGCTCTATGGCGCGACGGTTCTCGCCATCTTCGCCATCGCCTGATCGACCCGCCGGACGAAGGGAGATACGCCATGCGCGAGTCGGCCGTCGAGACGATCCGCCGGCTGAGCCGGCCGATGCGTCCGCAACCGACGGGGCTGGCCCCGCGGCTGCCGCCCCTGCCGGGGTTGCGCGCCGTGATTTTCGACATCTACGGCACGCTCCTGATCTCCGGGTCGGGCGATGTCGGCACGCTGCTGGCGGAGGAGCGCGGGGCGCCGCTGGCCGCGGCGCTGCGCGAGGCGGGGCTCTCGGGCCGGATCGAAGAAGCGGCCGCACAGGGCGTCGCGCGGTTTCACGCGGCGATCCGGACCGCGCACGCCGCGAGCCGGGCCGCCGGGACCGCCTTTCCCGAGGTGGAGGTCCGCACGCTCTGGGCCGGCGTGCTGCGCGGCCTCGCGGACGAGGGGCTGCTGCGCGGGACGCCGGACCCCGAGGCGGCGGCGGCCGTCGCCGTCGGCTACGAGGCGCGGGTCAACCCGGTCTGGCCGATGCCGGGCGCGGGCCGGACGATCCGTTCGCTGGCGCGCCGGAGGATTCCGCTCGGGATCGTCTCCAACGCGCAGTTCTACACGCCGCTCTTCTTCGAGGCGCTGCTGGGCGGCCGGCCGGAGGCGCTGGGGTTCGATCCGGCCCTCTGCGCCTGGTCGTGGGCGCTTGCGGAAGCCAAGCCCTCGCCGCGGCTGTTCGCGCCGGTGCGCGAGGCGCTGGCGCGCCGCGGGATCGCGCCCGCCGGCGCGCTCTACGTGGGAAACGACCTCCGTAACGACGTGGCGGCGGCCGCCGCCGCCGGATTCCGGACCGCGCTCTTCGCCGGCGACCGCCGCTCGCTGCGGCTGCGCGCCGGAGACCCGGCCGTGCGCGGGGTCGAACCGGACGCCGTGCTCACCGCCTGGCCCGAGCTGGACCGGCTGCTGTCGGCGCACCGCCGCCCCTTTTCGTTGGACAGGCGCTGCGGGGGGCGTCTAATAGGGCCGGATGAATGACGCGCCCTCGTTCGGACAGAACCGCGCCTTCTGGGCCGCGCTCGTGGCCTGGCTGTTCGCGCAGTCGCTGAAGATGATCGCCCGCTACCGGAAGACCGGCCGGGTCGACTTCGCCGTGCTGGTCAGCACGGGCGGGATGCCCAGCGCCCACGCGGCCATGGTCTGCGCCCTCGCCACGGCGATCGGGCTCGAGGCCGGCTTCGGAACCCCGGTCTTCGCCCTGGCGCTCGCCTTCGCCGGGATCGTCATGTTCGACGCCCAGAGCGTGCGCCGTGCGGCCGGCCAGCAGGCGCGGCTGCTCAACCAGATCGTCGAGGAGCTCTTCCAGCAGCACCACCTCTCCGAACAGAAGCTGGCCGAACTGCTGGGCCACACGCGCACCGAGGTGTTCATGGGCATGCTCACCGGCATCGCCGTGGCGCTGCTCCTCCGCCGCCTGGCCGGTTGACCCGGCCACCGGCCCCTTGATCAGGCGCCCGCCTGCCGCGGGCGGGTACCTGAGCGATTACCTTTCGCGAAGCATGATCAACAGCATCTTGAACGGCCGACTCGCGCGCACGGCGTGCGGAACGCGGGCTGGCATCCGCAGGATCTGCCCCGCACCCACGCGGTGCGCGACGCCCCCTACGGTAAACGTCCCCTCGCCATCCACGACATTCACGACGGCATCGAACGGCGCCGAATGCTCGCTGAGCCCCTGCCCTTCGGCAAAGGCGAACAGGGTCAGCGTGCCCCCGGTCGTCTCCGCCAGGGTGCGACTGACCACCGAGCCCGGCGCATAGTCGGCGAGTGCGGCCAGGTCTTGGGGCCCGTCGGGCAGCAGGGCCGTGGCGTCTTTCTTTTCGGCGTTCATGCGTTCTCCTTTCCTGCAGGGTTCGGGGTCACGGCCTCGCCGCGAATCCCGAGAATCACGGTCGCCAGTGGAATATCCTTGCCGCTGTCCGTTCGCTTCATTGGGCCTTCCTTTCGCTAAAGGCGGAAAGTCGCGTGGTCTCCAGGCGGCGCCGGACCCCGGCATTCAGGGTCACCAGCACATCGCCCATGATGCAGTCGCCGCGGGGACAGGCGGGGTGGCCGAAGAGGCAGGCCTGCGTGGGAAAGGGCCCGTCCATGGCCTCGTACACGTCCATCAGGCGTACCTGGCTGGCCTTGCGCGCAAGCGTGTACCCGCCGCCCGGCCCGCGCAGCGACCGGGCCAGCCCGGCCTTTTCCAGCCGGTTCAAGACCTTGGCCAGGTGGTGATAGGAGACCCCCAGCGTTTCGGCCATCGTCCGTGCGGGCACCGGCTTCCCCCGGCTCCGGGCCAGCATCATCCCGGCATGGAGCCCGAGGTTCGCCGCCTCCGAAATATTCAGCATCCCGTGCATCCGCGCACTCCAATATCTGCATTGCAGTGCAACAATACCATGAATAGACGGGTTGTAAAACCGGGCTGGCGGGGGCCACGGGCACTGGCGCGGGCGAAAGCGGTGTCGCCGTCGCGGGCGCGCGACGCGCCCGCGACTCTGCCACCGCACTCCATACCCGGAGAGCAATATGGAGTGCGGCGGCAGAGGGCGAAGCCCGGCGACGCCGCTTTGGGCTGGCGGGGTTGCGCGATCTCCGGCGGGGGACACACGCTGCCCGGCGGGGGCCAGCCGCCGGGGCCGCCCCGGCGCGCGGCCGCGAAATACCTGAAGAATTGTGTTGCGTTCGGACGGATTCGGACGCAGGTTGACGGCCGGCAACCGTGGCCGCGGCATGTGCCGGGGCCGGAACCCGCAAAGGAGTAGTCGCACATGGCGAAAGCGATGACGAAGACGCAGATCGTGGCGAAGGTCGCCGACGCGGCGGACATCACGAAGAAGCAGGCCGCCGTGGCGCTGGAGACGTTGACGGCGCTGGCCTACAAGGGCGCGAAGGACGGCTTCCCCGTCCCGGGTCTGGGCAAGCTGGTCGTCCGTAAGACCCCGCGGCGCCCCGCCCGCAAGGGCCGCAACCCGGCCACCGGCGAGGAGATCATGATCGCCGCCAAGCCGGCCGGAAAGAAGCTCGTGTTCCGCGTGTCGAAGGCGGCCAAGGACGCCGTGCTCGGCAAGAAGTAACCGCGGACGGAAGATGCCCGTAGAAGAATCGCGACCCGTACGGGCCGCGATTCTTCGCTTCGGGAGGGCCCGATGGACCATCTGCTGAAGCTGCTGCAGGCGAACGCGCGCGAGTCCGACGCAACGCTGGCGAAGATGCTCAGCCTGGGCGAGGAAGAGGTCGCCGCCCGCATCCGCGCCTACGAGCAGGAGGGCGTGATCCGCGGCTACCGCGCCGTGCTGAACGAAGACCTCGTCGAGCAGGATCGGGTCGAGGCCGTCATCGAGGTCAAGCTCACGCCCGAGCGCGAGGGCGGCTTCGACCGGCTGGCGCTGCGCGTCAGCCGCTTTCCCGAAGTCACGGCCGCGTTCCTGATGTCCGGCCAGGCCGACCTGATGCTCTTCGTGCAGGGCGCGAGCCTGAAGGACGTCGCCTCGTTCGTCAGCGAAAAGCTGGCCACGATCCAGGGCGTGACGGCCACGTCGACGGCGTTCCGCCTCAAGACCTACAAGAACCACGGCCTGCTCATGGAGTCGCCCGACGCCTATGCCCGGCTCAAGGTCACGCCCTGAGGGGCGCGTCGCGCGGCACGTGCGCGAGGCGCCGCGCTCGGGCATCCGCGCGTTCTTCGACCTGGTCAGCGCGACGCCCGATGTGATCAGCCTCGGGATCGGCGAGCCGGACTTCGACACGCCCTGGTCGATTCGCGAGGCGGCCGTCTACGCGCTCGAACACGGGGCGACGCACTACAGCGCGAACGCGGGGCTGCCGAAACTGCGCCGCGCGATCGCCGGGTACGTCGGGCGGACGTTCGGGGTGGCCTACGACCCGGAGTCCGAGATCCTGGTGACGGCGGGGGTCAGCCAGGGGCTCGACCTCGCGGTGCGCGCGCTGCTCGACCCGGGCGACGAGGCGCTCTATCCGGAGCCCTCCTACGTCGCCTACGGACCGCTGGTCGCCTTCGCGCACGGCCGCCCGGTGGCGGTGCCGGCCCGGGCGGAGGCGGGCTTCCGCATCGAGCCCGAGGCGCTGGCGGCGCGGACGAACGCGCGGACCCGGCTGCTGCTGCTCAACTACCCGAACAACCCGACGGGGGCCGCGCTTCCGCGGCCGGCCGCGGAGGCGCTGGCGGCGTTCGCCTGCGCGCGCGACCTGACGGTAGTCAGCGACGAGATCTACGCCGAGCTGACCTACGACGGGGAACCGCACACCTGCCTGGCGGCGCTCCCGGGGATGCGGGAACGCACCGTGCTGCTGCACGGGTTCTCCAAGAGCTGGGCCATGACGGGGTTCCGGATCGGCTACGCCTGCGGGCCGGCCCCGATGATCGCGGCGATGACCAAGATTCACCAGTACAGCATGCTCTGTGCCGCAACGCCGGTCCAGGAAGCGGCGGCGGCGGCGCTGGCCGGTCCGGGCGCGGAAGTGGCGGCGATGCGCGAGGCCTACGAGGCGCGCCGCAACTACGCGCGATCCGCGCTGGCGGACCTGGGCCTGCCCTGCAGCCGGCCCGGCGGCGCCTTCTACCTCTTCCCGAAGATTGAAGGCCTCGGGTTGACCGCGTCCGCGTTCGCGGTAGGTTTGCTGGAGGAGGAACGGGTCGCGGTGATCCCCGGGGACGCGTTCGGCGCCGCCGGCGCCGGGCACGTCCGCTGTTCCTTCGCGACCGGCCTCGACGAGCTGAAGGAGGCCATGGCCCGGATCGCCCGCTTCGTCGGGCGCCGCCGCGCCGCCGGATCATGAAGAAGAACTTCATTCTCGACACGAACGTGCTGCTGCACGATCCGCGTGCGTTCCAGCAGTTCGAGGAGAACACGGTCATCATCCCGATCGGCGTGATCGAGGAGATCGACCACTTCAAGCGCGACCTCTCCGAGCTGGGCCGTAACGCCCGGCAGGCCTCGCGCGGGCTCGACGAGCTGCGCCAGCGCGGCAAGCTCTCGGAGGGGGTCGACCTCGATAACGGCGGCCGGCTGCGCGTGGCGATGACGTGGGCGGAGGGCCGGCCGCCGGCCGGCGGCGGAGGGGCGGACCACGAGATCCTCGAGCTGGCCCGCCGGCTGCAGCGCGAGGAGGCCGACGCCCCCTGCGTCGTGGTCAGCAAGGACATCAACCTGCGGATCAAGGCCGACGGGCTGGGCGTGGCGGCCGAGGACTACGCCAGCGACCGCGTCACGCCCGCCGAGCTCTACCTGGGCCACTCGGCGCTGGCGCTCCCGCCCGAGCGCCTGGCGCGCTTCCAGGCGGAGGGCCGCCTCCCCTACGAGGGCGAGGCCCGCCCGCCGAACGAGTACCTGACGCTGAGCGATGCGCAGGATCCGAAGCGGACCGCGCTCGCCCGGCTCGACCCGGCCGGGACCGAGATCCTCGCGCTGCGGCCTGTGCCGCGGGAGATGGGCGGGATCCGCCCGCGCAACCGCGAGCAGTCGTTCGCGCTGGACGCACTGCTCGACGAGCGGATCACGCTCGTGACCATCATCGGCAAGGCGGGCACGGGCAAGACCCTGCTGGCGGTCGCCGCGGGCCTCTACAGCACGGTCGACCGCAAGCGCTACCGGTCGCTCCTCGTCTCGCGGCCGACCCTGCCGATGGGGCGCGACCTCGGGTACCTGCCCGGTTCGCTCGAAGAGAAGCTGGACCCCTGGATGCAACCGATCTTCGACGCGATGGAGCTGCTGCAGTCCGACCGCAACGGCGGCGGCCGCCGCGGGCCCGAGGCGCTGACGGCCTCGGGCCGGGTCAGCGTCGAGCCGCTCTCCTTCATCCGCGGCCGCAGCATCCACCAGCGGTACATGATCATCGACGAGGCGCAGAACCTGACGCCGCTCGAGGTCAAGACGATCGTCACGCGCGTCGGGCCCGGCACGAAGATCGTGCTCACGGGCGACATCTACCAGATCGACAACCCCTACGTGGATGCGCTCTCCAACGGCCTGTCCAAGGCGGTCGGCCGGTTCCGCGAATACGGGCTGGCCGCCCACGTCACGCTGGGCAAGGGGGTTCGCTCCGAGCTGGCCGAGCTGGCGGCGAACATCCTCTGAGGAAGGCGACGCCGCGCGGCAGGGGCGGGAGGCCGAAGAACGCGGCCAGGCTCTGGGCCACGTCGTAGAACCCGTCGCGGACGCCGAGCGAACGACCGGCGTGCACGCCGCCCCCGCGGACCAGCAGCGGCACGAACTCGCGCGTATGGTCGGTGCCCGCGAAGGTCGGGTCGTTGCCGTGATCGGCCGTGAGGATCAGCAGGTCCCCGGGCGCCAGGCTCTCCAGGTAGCCGGCGAGGAACCGGTCGGTCTGTTCGAGCGCGCGTGCATAGCCCGCCGCGTCGCGGCGGTGCCCGTAGCGCATGTCGAAGTCGATGAAGTTGGCGAAGAGCAGTCCGCCGCCGCCCGCGCGCGTGAAGCGCTCGAGCGCGGCCTGGGAGGCGGCGGTGTCGCCGGTGTGGTCCGACGCCGCGATGCCGCGCCCGCCGAAGATGTCCTCGATCTTGCCGACCGCGCGGACGGGGATGCCGGCCTCGGCCAGGCGTTCGAGAACGGTGGGTTCGTCCGCCTCGAAGGCGTAGTCGCGGCGGTCGCCCGTGCGCACCCAGGCGCCGGGCCGGCCCTCGAAAGGCCGGGCGATGACGCGGCCGACCCGCAGGGGGTTGCAGAGTTCGCGCGCGATCGCGCAGGCGCGGTAGAGCTCGGCGAGGGGGACGACGCCGGTGTGGGCGGCGATCTGGAGGACCGAGTCCGCACTGGTGTAGACGATCCAGGCCCCGGTGCGCCGATGCCGCTCGCCCAGCTCGTCGAGGATGGCCGTACCGCTGGCCGCGCGGTTGCCGATCACGGGCCGTCCCGTGCGCTTCTCCAGCGCCGCGATGAGGTCGGGCGGGAACGCGGGCGGGCCGGGCGGGAAGAGGCGGAAACCGGGCCGCAGGCAGAGGCCCGCGATCTCCCAGTGGCCGGTGATCGTATCCTTGCCCTCCGACCGCGGGCACATCGCGCCCCAGCCGGCCGCGGGTTCCGCGACGGGCGGCACGCCGGCGATCGGCCGTCCGCCGGGGAGCAGGCCGGGGATGTTCCCGAGCCCGAGCGACTGCAGCGTCGGGCAGCGCAGCCCGCCCGCCGCGGCGGCGAGGTTCGGCAGCGTGGCGGCGCCGCGGTCCCCGTAGTCCGCGGCGTCCGGCGCCGCGCCGATGCCGACGGAGTCGAGCACGATCAGGACGACACGTTTCACGGCGCTCCCCCTTCCGGCGCGTCACCGCAACGCGACAAGTACGCCCAGGTTGACCGCGTTGAACAGGGCGTGGGCGACGGTCGGGGTGACGAGGGAGCCGGTGCGCAGGTAGCCGACGGACAGAACGACGGCCAGGACGAAGAGGGGCACGAAGGTAACCGGGTGCCGGTGAAGAAGCGCGAAGACGGCGGCGACAAGCACGACGGCGAGCGACATGCCGAGCCGCCGCGCCGCCAGCGGCTGGGCGATACCCCGGAATAGCGCCTCCTCGATGACGGGAACGAAGCCGACGGCGAGGGCGAAGAGCAGCAGCCGAAGGGCGGGCGGATGGTCGGCGGCGAGGACCTCCAGGATCGGCTGCGGCGCGGCCTCGACGCCCGCGCGCTGCAGGAGCAGGCGGTAGAGCAGCGAAAAGGTGGCCAGGTAGGGCAACGCCGCCAGGTAGCAGACCACGCCGGCGCCGGCGTCGCGCCCCAGCGTGGCGACCCGCACGCCGAACCCGCGGCGCAGGCCGGCCCCGCGCGCGCGCAGCGCGACCGCCGCGTAGACCAGCACCGCGCCACCCAGGACCGCCGCCTGGATCGGCAGCGCGCCGGGCGTCCCGTCCAGCCCCGCCAGCCGCGCCAGCAGGGCGGCGACCGGGACGCCGACCGCCAGCAGGACGAGGAGGGCGAACGCATCGCGCTCCTGCCAGGGCCGGGCCGCAAGCCGCCGGGCGCGCGCCGCCCAGTCGACCGGCCGGATTTGCCACCGAAGCGCCAGGACGAGATTGGCGGCGAGCCCGGCCGCGATCAGCGCGAAGTAGAAGGCCTGCGCGCGCCCCAGGCGCCCGGGGTCCACGGTTTCCCAGGGGCCGCCGCCCTCCGGGAGCCCGGCGAGCAGGGCGGAGACGGCCGCCATCATCCGTCGCCCGTCCCGGCCTCCCCGGCCGGCTCGACGACCTCGCGCACCACGTAGGTGGCCTTATCCTGGGCCTCGTGGTAGGTGCGGATCTGCATCTCGGCCAGCAGGCCGGTGCTGAAGAACTGCATCCCCATGAAGATGAGCACGAAGGAGGTCACCACCCAGAAGGGCCGCTTGATCAGGTCGGCGGCAAAGGCCGTTCCGAAGAGGCGGAACGAGAGATGGGCGAGCACCATGCCGCCGAGCATCAGCGCGCCGGGCACGGCGAAGGCCGCGCCGATCTTGCCGAACATCTGCATCGGACCCAGGCTGTAGCGGAGCAGGAACTTGACGGTGATCAGGTCGAGGATCACGCGCAGCGTGCGCGAGAGGCCGTACTTCGAGACGCCGAAGCGGCGCGGGTAGTGGCGCACCTCCACCTCCCGGATTCCGCCCCCGACCCAGCTCGCCAGCGCCGGGACGAACCGGTGCATCTCGCCGTAGAGCCGCACGTTCTGAAGGACTTCCCTCCGGTAGGCCTTGAGCGTGCAGCCGTAGTCGTGCAGGGCGACGCCGGTGATGCGGCTGATCAGCCAGTTGGCGATCATCGACGGCAGGCGACGGGTGAAGAACGGGTCTTTGCGGTCGCGCCGCCAGCCGCTGACCACGTCCACCTCCGGGGTCATCTCGGCGAGCAACCGCGGGATGTCGGCCGGGTCGTTCTGCAGGTCGGCATCGAGCATCACGATCGTCTCGCCGCGCGCGTGCGCGATGCCGGCGCTCATCGCGGCCGTCTGCCCGAAGTTCCGGCGCAGCCGGATCAGGCGGAACCGCGGGTAGCGCTCCGCGACGGCGCGCAGCTTCGCCCAGGTCCCGTCCGTACTGCCGTCGTCGACGAGCAGCACCTCGGTGGCGCGATCCATGCCCGAAAGCGCCGCATGCAGCCGCTCGCCGAGCGCCTCGACGTTCGGTTCCTCGTTATAGACGGGTATGACGACCGAGAGTTCCATGAGCCCCTCCGCATCCGGCGCCGCCGCCATAGTGCGGGGTCGCCCCGCGCGAGGCAACCGCTAATCGCCGTGCCCCCTTCCGTCGGCGTCGGAACAGGTACGGGGCGCGAGTGAGCAGTGAACAGTGATCGGTGAACAGTGATCGGTGATCAGTTCCTTGCGGTCGGCGACATCTTCGCCACTGTTCCCCGCGCACCCCCTCTTCACCACCGCGCACCGCTCACTGTTCACTGCTCACTGATTACTTCCCACCGCCCTTGCCTACCCGCGCCGCCCGCCCCCATCGACTGCCCACCGATCACTGCTTACTGCTCAGCCTTTCGCGCGTCTCGCAGTTGCCCCGAGTGGCATGTCGCATGCAGTCACTCTCAATCGACCGCCGCCAGGCTCGCCAGGAAGCCGGCGGGGTCCAGGGCGGGCACAGGCGACTTCGCGAAGTCTGCGGTGTTGCGGGAAACGATCACGTCGGCCCCCACGAGGCGAGCGGACTGCGCCAGCACCGCGTCCTCGTAGTCCGCAAGCCCGCTCTGCAGCGCCTGCTCCAGGATCGGACGGTTGACCGGGGCGACCTCGAAGAGATCGAGCAGGGTCCGCAACGCTCGCCGCGCGGCCGCGCGCGACAACGATTGACCGAGCAGGTAATCGAGCGTCGTGACCGTGGTGGCGCAGAGGAATCCCTCGATCCGCGACTGTTCGACCAGGGCAAGAACACGCGCGGAGAGATCGGCGAAAGGGGCGCGGTCGAGCAGCACGTCGAGGACCACGTTGGTGTCAACCAGCACCCGCAAGATGCTTCTCCCGAAGCCGCCGGCGGTAGTCCTCTTCCGCAACCGGCTTCCCCCTGAGCAATCCGCGCAGCTCGCCGGTCA
>PWTM01000139.1 GCA_003563855.1 PVC group bacterium
CTGGCAGCGGATCAGCGCCACGCCGCCGCCGGCGACGATGCCTTCCTCGACCGCCGCGCGGGTCGCGTGCAGCGCATCCTCGACGCGCGCCTTCTTCTCCTTCATCTCGGACTCGGTCGCCGCGCCGACGTTGATGACCGCCACGCCGCCCGCGAGCTTCGCCAGCCGCTCCTGAAGCTTCTCGCGGTCGTAGTCGGAAGTCGTCTCGTCGATCTGGCGGCGGATCTGCTCGATCCGGGCCTTGATGTCCGACGTCTTGCCCGCGCCCTCGACGATCGTCGTGTTCTCCTTGTCGATCGTCACGCGCTTGGCCCGGCCCAGGTCGCTGATCTGCACGTTCTCGAGCTTGATCCCGAGATCCTCCGTGATGCAGCGCCCGCCGGTCAGGATCGCGATGTCCTCGAGCATGGCCTTGCGGCGGTCGCCGAAGCCCGGGGCCTTCACCGCGCAGGCCTGCAGCGTTCCGCGGATGCGGTTGACCACCAGCGTCGCGAGCGCCTCGCCCTCGACGTCCTCGGCGATGATCAGGAACGGCCGGCCGGACTTGGCCACGTTCTGCAGCAGCGGCAGCAGGTCCTGCAGGTTCGAGATCTTCTTCTCGTGGATCAGGACGTAGGCGTCCTCGAGCGAGCACTCCATCGCGTCGGCATTCGTGACGAAGTACGGCGAGAGGTAGCCCTTGTCGAACTGCATGCCCTCGACCACGTCGAGCGAGGTCTCGATGCTCTTGGCCTCCTCGACCGTGATCGTGCCGTCCTTGCCGACCTTCTCCATCGCGTCGGCGATGATCTCGCCAATCGTCGTGTCCCCGTTGGCGGAGATCGTCGCGACCTGCGAGATTTCGGAACGGTCCTTGATCTTCTTCGACATGCTGCCGAGGTTCTTGACGCACGACTCGACCGCGGCGTCGATGCCGCGCTTCAGGCTCATCGGGTTCGCCCCGGCCGTCACGTTCTTCAGGCCCTCACGGTAGATGGCCTCGGCGAGCACCGTCGCTGTCGTCGTGCCGTCGCCGGCCACGTCGCTGGTCTTGCTCGCCACCTCGCGCACCATCTGCGCGCCCATGTTCTCGAACACGTCCTTGAGCTCGATCTCCTTGGCCACCGTCACACCGTCCTTGGTGACGGTCGGCGAACCGAACTTCTTGTCGAGGATCACGTTCCGGCCGCGCGGACCCAGGGTCACCTTGACCGCCCGGCTGAGCTGCTCGACGCCGCTCAGGATCGCCTGGCGCGCGTCCGCGTCATACTTCAACTGCTTTGCTGCCATGTTGGTTTCTCCTTACCTTGAATATTGGGGTCGAACTGCGCTGCGCCCCGGTCAGCCCTCGATCACCCCGAGGATGTCTTCCTCGCGCATGATCTGGTACGTCTTGTCGTCCAGCTTCACCTCGGTCCCGCCGTACTTCGGCATCAGCACCTTGTCGCCCTTCTTGACGTTGAACGGAATCTTCTTTCCGTCGTCGTCCAGCTTTCCGGTGCCGACCGCGATGACCTTGCCCGTCGTCGGCTTTTCCTTGGCGGTGTCCGGGATGATGATCCCGCCCTTATTGACCTCGCCCTCCTCGAGGGGTTCGACGAGGACACGATCGCCCAACGGTTGAATCTTCATGGGTTGTGTTCTTTCCTCCTGCTGTTGGGGTTCTTCTCTTTTCCACAGGCCGGGCGCCCGCGTCCGCCACCCGGCGGCGCCGGCGCCCATGCAGAAATCCCGCGGCTCAGCCGCCCTTCTTGTCGTCGTCGACCATCGTGAAATCGGCGTCGATGACGTCGCCCTCTTCGGCCTCCTTGCCCGGGGCGGCGCCCGCATCCTTCGCGCCCCCGCCCTCCGCGGCCTCACCGCCCGGCGCGTCGCCGGCCTGCTGCTGCTGCGCGCGCGCCTTGGCATAGAGGTCCTCCGAGATCGACTGGACCTCGGTATTGACCCGCTCCATCGCCGCCTTCATCCGCGCGGTGTCCTCGGCCTTGATGGCCTCGCGCAGGTCGCGGACCGCCTCCTCGACCTTGGCCTTCTTCGCCGCGTCCACCTTCTCGCCCTGCTCCTTGAGGAGCTTCTCGGTGCTGTAGGCGAGGTTGTCCGCCTGGTTGCGGGTCTCGACCGTCTCGCGGCGCTGTTGATCGTCCGAGGCGTGCTGCTCGGCATCGTGAACCATCTTCTCGACCTCGTCCTTCGAGAGGCCGCTGGACGCCGTGATCGTGATCTTCTGCTCCTTGCCGGTGCCGAGGTCCTTCGCGCTGACGTGCAGGATGCCGTTCGCGTCGATGTCGAAGGTCACCTCGATCTGCGGTACACCGCGCGGCGCCGGCGGAATCCCGTCGAGATGGAACCGGCCGATGGTCTTGTTGTCGCCCGCCATCTTGCGCTCGCCCTGGAGCACGTGGATCTCCACCTGCGTCTGGCTGTCCGCCGCCGTGCTGAAGATCTCGCTCTTCTTCGTCGGGATCGTCGTGTTGCGCTCGATCAGCGGCGTGAACACCCCGCCCAGCGTCTCGATCCCGAGCGTCAGCGGCGTGACGTCGAGGAGCAGCACGTCCTTGACCTCGCCCTTGAGGACGCCGCCCTGGATCGAAGCGCCAACGGCAACCACCTCGTCGGGGTTCACGCCCTTGTGCGGCTCTCGGCCAAAGAGCTCCTTCACCCGCTGCTGCACGCGCGGCATCCGCGTCATGCCGCCGACCAGGACGACCTCGTCGATCTTGGAGAAGGCCGAGCCCGCGTCGCGCAGGCACGCCTGGACCGGGCCGACACTTCGCTCGACCAGGTCCGATGTGAGCTGCTCGAGCTTTGCCCGCGAGATCGCCAGGTTCAGGTGCTTCGGCCCCGAGGCGTCCGCGGTGATGAACGGCAGGTTGATGTCCGTCTGCTGCGAACTGGACAACTCGCACTTGGCCTTTTCCGACGCCTCCTTCAAACGCTGCAGCGCCATCGAATCCTTCGCGAGGTCGATGCCGTTCTCGCGCTTGAACTCGGCCAGCAGCCAATCGATGACCACCTGGTCGAAGTCGTCGCCGCCCAGGTGTGTGTCGCCGTTCGTCGCCTTGACCTCGAAGACGCCCTCGCCGATCTCGAGGACGGAGATGTCGAACGTGCCGCCACCAAGGTCGTAGACGGCGATCGTCTCGTCCTTCTTCTTGTCCAGCCCGTAGGCCAGCGAGGCCGCCGTCGGCTCGTTGATGATCCGCAGCACCTCGAGCCCGGCGATCCGGCCCGCATCCTTCGTCGCCTGCCGCTGGCTGTCGTTGAAGTACGCCGGCACGGTGACGACCGCCTGGGAAATCTTCTCGCCCAGGTAGGCCTCGGCGTCCGCCCGCATCTTCTGCAGGATCATCGCCGAGATCTCCGGCGGCGAATACGTGCGGTCGCCGATCTTCACGTGCGCGTCGCCGTTGGAAGCCTTCACCACCTCGTAGGGCACCAGCGTGATCTCGTGGGCCACCTCGTCGTACTTCCGGCCCATGAACCGCTTGATCGAGAAGACTGTCTGCCGCGGATTGGTCACGGCCTGCCGCTTCGCCGCCTGGCCGACCAGGCGCTCGCCGCTCTTCGTAAACGCGACCACCGAGGGGGTCGTCCGACCGCCTTCCGCGTTCGGCACCACCACCGGCTCGCCGCCTTCCATCACCGCCATGCACGAGTTCGTCGTGCCCAGATCGATTCCCAATACCTTCGACATGGCTTACCCCGCTCAGTCTTCTTTGCGGCTCCCCGCCTCTCAGCCGGGAGCAGCCAGCTTCACATCAAACCGCCGCACTAATGAGCACAAGGCATGCCAAGTCAGCGACGATATCGACCTGAACAATCACAACATCTTGCCACAGATATATATAGAACTACGCTAACTTCTTATCGCCCCAAGTCCTGAGCGCTCTTAGTGCCAGTTTGGCCCCTGCCGGCGAAGTCAGGGTGGCACTTCAGAGCTTCGATGGCATGCCCGGCACACTCCGAGCGGAGCTCCCGACAGCCCGTTGCCGCCCGCTACGGCATCTCATCCTGGAAAGAGAAGGGGCCCACCACGGACGAACGCCGTATTCCATGTGTCCAGGGCTTGGACGGACCGAGCGCCTGATCTTCCGAGCCTTGGACGCGGGGGCGAGCCTTCTGCGGAAGACCCCTTCCTCCACGGCCCTGTTCTCCCGGTTCTTTTGGACCGCGGATTACGCGGATGGGCGCGGATGGCTGCAGGCACGGCTGACGGTCACTACAGCAGAAAGGAACTTGTGCGGCACGCCAGGGAAGAGAAGGATCGGCCCTCTCCATGGGTCGGGCGGCCGCGCAGCGGCCGGGCAGGGCGGGGTCGCCGAGCGGACCAAACACGTCTGGGCC
>PWTM01000186.1 GCA_003563855.1 PVC group bacterium
ATCGGCACCGACGACGAGCGCGTCCGGCGCATCCTCGAACCGGGGGCCCCGCCGATTGCCGCGCGGGTCGCGGCGCTGTGCGCGCTGCACGAGGCGGGGATCCGGACCTGGGTGTTCATCGCGCCGGTGTTGCCGATGGATCCCGCGCGGCTGGCCGGGCTGATCGGGCCGTACGTCGACTCAGTGATGATCGACGGACTGAACTACGGCAGCCGGGTGGCGGGCCTGTTCCGCCGGCACGGCTGGGCACACGCGCTGACGCCGGACTATGCGCAGCGCACGGCGGCCGAGCTCAGGGCGCGCCTGCCGTGCCGGGACTGAAGGGTGCGCGATGCACGGGCCAGCCCTGGGCGTGGACGCGCTGGTGCGGACCGGTGTCGAAGCCCCGTCGGACGGCCGCATCCGGGCGGAAGGGGGCGTTTCCCCGTCAGAGCAGCGCGAAGGCGATCAGCAGCCCGGCGACCAGGCCGGCGTTGCAGAGGTGGCTGTTCATGCCGTTGGCCTGGGGGATGAGCTCGTCGTTGGTGATGTAGACCATGGCGCCGGCGGCGAAGGCCAGGGACCCGCCGACCATGGCGGGCGATACCTGAAGGATCGCCAGGCCCAGCAGCGTACCGACCGGGGTCATCAGGCCCGCAAGCAGCGTGAAGAGGGCCGTCTTCCAGAAGGAGAGCCCCCCGGCGCGCAGCGGGCCGGCCATGGCGAGTCCCTCGGGGATGTTATGCAGCCCGATCGCGATCGCGAGGGCGAGCCCCAGCTCCGGGCTGGCTTCGAGACCGGCCCCGATGGCCAGGCCCTCGGGCAGGTTGTGCAGCGCGATGCCGAAGAGGATCAGGTATCCGGTCCGCCGCAGCGGACTGCCGTGGGTGTGCAGGCTCCCGGGATTCTCGACGACGAGCCGGTCGTCCATCGAGAGGTGGGCGTGGGGCAGCAGGCGATCCATCCCGTACATCATCGCGACGCCCAGCAGGAATCCGATCAGCGCGACCGGCATGCTGCCGAACTCGACGGCTTCGGGCATGAGCTCGAACACCGAGATGCCCAGCATGATCCCGCCGGCAAACCCGAGCAGCGTTGCCATGGCCTTCTTCCCCGGCTGGCCGAAGAGCCCCAGGACGAGAGCGCCAAGCACCGTGGAGGCGCCGGCTACGAGACTGTACAAGAGGGCTTCCATGACCACGGGTGCTCCTGTCGCTCCAATTCCCGGCAAGGAGGGGTCACGATGCCGGAATCCCCCCGGCGCGTCAACGCGGCTATGGAGAAGCCTCAGGGACGGGGAACGTGAGGAACCTCTTTCCCTCCGGGCCAGGGGGCCTGGGCGGAGCGATGGTGGAACCGCCGGGAACGCCGACCGTCCGGTCGGCATGACAGGGGACGCGGGCATCCAGTGGACTCTGAAAGGAAGGAAGCGCAGTATCAGGGACAGAGAACCTGAGGCATCCTCACTCAGGGACGGAGAATGAGAGGCATCCCCCCCAATGCTTCTGTCCGTTTTCGCCCCCCTTCCGCCGGCGACGGAGCCAACTCCGCTGAAGCGGCGTTGCCCAAGACGCCGGAGCTACAGGGTTCTCCCCGCCCCGACAATGTCGGCGAGCCGGTCGAAGAAGGCGCGCTTGCGCGCGGAGGAGATGCGCCAGTTCACCGGCACGCTCTGGTAGCCCTCGTCGAACCCCTCGCCCTCGCGGCGGAAATCGAAGTAGCCCCAGGAGGCGCGGTTCTCGACGGCGGCGACGAAGTTGTTGCCGGTCGGCCCGAATCCCTGCGACGGCTCGCGCCAGGGCACGTCGTCCTCGTTCACCAGGATCGGCTTCGGCGGCCTCTCGACCATCGCGCGGGCCGCTCGCACCAACGCGACCATCGCCGCCGGGTCGCGCACGCCGTTGCCGTGCAGCAGCACGAAATCGGAGGCGCGCTCGACCGCCGCGTCGTCCGCGAACCGGTGGTCCTGGCCGAAGTAGAAGAGGCCGAGCATGACCGCCATCCCCAGCGCATCGGCCCGGTCGAGAACCGCCGCGAGCCGCCTCATGTAGTTCGGCCGCAGCGTGCCGTCGGACCGGATCGCCGAGTTGTGCCAGGGCTGCTCGCGCGAATAGCCCAGGGGACTGCCGCCCTGCAGATTGACGACCACGCAGCGCAGGCCGTGGCGATGCCAGTCCGGCATCGCGGCGACGAACTCGCGCGTATTGCGCTCGGGATCCCACCCTCCCGTATCCGGGTACGCCCACCGGCCTGAGGTCTCCGGGTTCAGGTCGTCGAAAATGCCCTGCACCATGCGGGCGTTGAAGAGAAGCCCCTCGACGGGGAACCCCCGCCAGACGCGCCCCTCACAGGTCGGCCTTCCGTTGAAGAGAAATGACTCACCCTCGATCGTCAAGACCGTCCGCCGCGGGGCACCCTTCGGCTCGGGCTTCATCGGATTCCTCCCTGCCGGACGGATGCGCGCCCGCCGGGTGCCGGCAGGGCGACCGATCCGGCCGGCGGACGCGCCACACTCCTGCGACGCGTGAACGGGTAGCCCGCGCCAAGGCGGACGTCAAGTCCGCGCGGCTTCCAGCAGGGACCGCCCCCGGTGCCTGCCATCAGTCGCGTCCATTCGCGAACCTCAGGGACAGGGAATGTGAGAAACCCTTTCTCCCCAGGGACGGAGAGAATGATATATATGGTAAGCGATTGGCGGAGAATATGTTGTGATCTTTTCTCGGAAAAGTGCCCGGTTCGTCCCTTCTCAGTATATAGGGGCCCCGATGGGCGGGGTTTCCGGAGCGGGAAGGAGAGCCCCCATGCGGATGAGCCGAATCAAGCCGGACAGCGAGGATATGTGGCATCACTGCTACAACCGCGCCGTCGGTACCGAACAGGACCGACCACTGGGGCCGGTCGAGAAGGAGATGTTCGTGCGCATCCTGTTGCGCCTGAGCCGCTTCTTCTGTGTTCAGCCCGTAGCCTTCCAGATCATGTCCACGCACTATCACCTCCTGCTGCGTACCCCGGAGCTGATGCCCAGCGAGGACGAGACTTGCCGGCGCTACGCCGAGTACTACGGCGGGAAGCGCAGAATCGAACCGGGCACCGAAGCGTGCCGGATCTGGCAGGCGCGGTTGCGTGATGTGAGCTGGTTCCAGCGCCTGCTGCAGCAGCGTTTCACTGTCTGGTACAACCGCACACGCCCCGTTCGCCGGCGCGGCCCGCTCTGGGCGGACCGGTTCAAGAACACGCTGATCGAGAGCGGCGAGGCACTCTGGCGATGTTGGGCCTACGTGGAGAATAACGCCGTGCGTGCCGGTCTCGTGGCGGACGCGGCCGACTATCGCTTCGGCAGCCTGGGTCGCTGGGCACAACGGGGGCGCCATCCGCTGGAGGCCAATGCGCTTTCCGCGCTGTTACCGGCCCTCGGACCGCTGCTTGGCGCGGAAACGATCGAGGATCTCTGCCGAAAGCTTCGCCGTGAACTGGCCGTGGAGAACCGCGACGATGCGGCGCCCGCCGGAGCGGAAGCGGGGTTCGTGTTGACGGCCCGACGGCGGGTCCGGTTCTGGCGCGATGGGGTCGTGATCGGCTCCGAGCTCTTCGTGCGCGGGATCATGAGCCGCGTGCGTTCCCGAGAGGAGGCGCGCCGACACCGCCTGGCACGATCACGCCCGGAGCTTTCCGGCGATCCGCTCCATGCATGGCGACGACTGCGCGTTGACCTGAACTGATCCGCTCATTCGGGGGGGCGCCTTCTGCCCGCCGCAGCCCGAAGAGATCCGCCCTCACCACCTTCCGCACCGAACCCGGTCTGTCTCCGTGGCCCGTCATGCCGCCGGGTATCAGGTCTTCGTCATTGCCGCGCGGCACCGCGCTCAGGAATCGCGGGGCGTCCCGCTGGTCCGCAAGGGCCATTCCCCGCATTCTACCTCCGGGCCGAGCCCTCTTCCCCGTGGCACCGTGGCAGGGCACGAGTTCCCCGTCCCCTTCTTTCACATATTCTCCGTCCCTCCTTTCTCGAACGCGGAACGCAGAATGCGGAACAAGGGGGGCGCGCGACAAGCTCTCCGTCCCTCCTTTCCGTTGCACGCGCGGGCGTTGCACTGGTCGCGCGTGCGCCTGTAGACTGTGCTGCGCGACAATGGGAGAGACCGGGTCGCCGGGAAGACCGGCCTGGGGCCGGAGAAGGAGTCGAAGATGAGCCGACGATTCGAGCCGATTCACCCGAAGTGCCCGCACCTGCTGCACGGGGGCGACTACAACCCGGACCAGTGGATACGGACCCCGGAGGTCTGGGACGAGGATATGCGGCTGATGAAGCTCGCCGGCTGCAACGCGATGTCGGTCGGCATCTTCGCCTGGTCGGCGCTCGAGCCCGAGGAGGGTCGCTACACGTTCGACTGGCTCGATACAATCATGGACAAGCTGGCCGCCCATGAAGGCTTCGCGGTATTGGCCACGCCCAGCGGGTCCAAGCCGGCCTGGCTGAGCCGCGCCTACCCGGAGGTCCGGCGGGTGAACGCCGACGGCACCCGGCAACCCCATGGGGGGCGCCACAATCACTGCCGGACCTCGCCGGTCTACCGCGAGAAATGCGTCGCCATCAACACGCGGCTGGCCGAGCGCTACAAGGAGCACCCGGCACTCCTCGTCTGGCATGCGTCGAACGAGTACAACGGCGGCGACTGCCATTGCGAACTGTGCATCGCGGCATTTCGCGCGTGGTTGCGGCAGCGCTACGACAACGACCTCGACCGGCTGAATCACGCCTACTGGTCGTCGTTCTGGTCGCACACCTTCCCGGACTGGGATGCCGTGGTCCCGACCGACCGCGGGATCCATGGGCTCATGCTCGACTGGGAGCGCTTCAAGACGCACCAGACGATCGACTTCTTCAAGGCCGAGACCGCGCCGCTGAAAGCCATCACCCCCGGTATTCCGGTCACCACCAATTTCATGCCGAGTCACGATACGCTCGACTACGGGGCCTTCGCCCGCGCCGTAGACGTCGTATCCTGGGATTCCTATCCCAACTGGCACGAGACCGGAGACGACGTCGCGGAGGCGGTGAAGACGGCGCTCCAGCACGACCGGTGCCGCGCGATGAAGGGCGGGAAGCCGTTCATGCTGATGGAGAGCGTGCCCAGCATCCCGACGCGGGGCCGCGTGAAGAAGCGTAAGGAGCCCGGGATGCACCTGCTCTCCAGCCTGCAGGCCGTGGCGCACGGTTCGGACACGGTGCAGTACTTCCAGTGGCGCAAGAGCCGCGGCTGCAAGGAGAAGTTCCACGGCGCCGTGGTCGATCACGAGGGGTCCGAGCGCACCCGCGAGTTCCGCGAGGTGGCCGAGGTCGGCGCCGCACTGGCGCAGATGGACGGAATCGTCGGGACCTCCGTGCAACCCGAGGTCGCGCTGATCCTGGACGGCGAGAACGAGTGGGCCATCCGCGAAGGCGCCCGGATCTACCTCGGCGAGCACACGAAATACCGCGGGGACTGCCAGGCCCACTACCGGCCCTTCTGGGAGGCCGGTATCCCGGTGGACGTGATCGACCAGACCGCCGGGCTGTCCGCCTACAAGCTGGCGATCGCCCCCCTCGCGTATATGCTGCGCCCGGGCTTCGCCGCGCGGCTGCGGGCCTTCGTCGAGGCGGGCGGCACGGCGGTGATGACCTACTGGAGCGCCGTCGTGGACGAATCGGACCTCTGCTTCCTCGGCGGCGTGCCCGGCGACGGCCTGCGCGAGGTGTTCGGCGTCTGGGAGGAGGAGAGCCAGAGCTACTACGCCCACGAAACCGTCGGCATCGCCATGCGCGAAGGGAACGCGCTCGGGCTCGCCGGCGCCTTTCGCGGCATCGACACGTGCTCGGTCGTCCACGCCGAGGGCGCCGAGGTGCTGGCGACCTACACCGACCAGTTCTTCGCCGGCTCGCCTGCGCTGACCCTGAACCGCTTCGGCAAGGGGCGCGCCCTCTACGTCGCCGCGCGTACGGAGGCCCCGTTCCTCGCTGCGCTCTACGGGCGGCTGGCGGCCGATCTCGGCCTCCGGCGCGCGCTCGATGCCGACCTGCCCCCCGGCGTGACGGCGCAGCTTCGGACGGACGGCGAGACGCGGTACGTCTTCCTGCTGAATTTCAACGACCGGCCGGCCCGCGTCGAGCTCGACGCCGCGTACACCGATCTCCTGGGTGGGGAGGCCGTCGCCGGCGCCCTGGACCTGGAGCGGTGCGGCGTAAAGGTGTTGCGGAGCCCCGGGCAGCCGGGCCGCCCGACGGCGGTGGACGCGGAGGAATCATGAGCGCGGCAGAACGAGAGGCCCTTCGGGACCTCGCGCGGCGGTACGCGGAGATCGCGGCGTTGCCGCGACAGCAGGAGACCATCGACGCCTGGCGCGCGCTCAACGGGCTTCGGCCCACGCGGCCCATGGTGCGGATCGAACAACTCCCCTGGCACGAGATCGACTGGGGCGAGGACCGGATGCTCAACCGGGAGGGGCTCCCGCGGAAGATCGAAGGGTGGCTGCGCCGGGAGCTTTTCGCCTGGGAGCACTTCAAGGCCGATCGCGTTCTGCTCCCCTGGTTCGGCCTGACCAGGACGGTCCGGAACGCCGGTCTCGGTCCGGCCATGGATGTTGAGCGCAAGGGGCTCTCGCAGCACTACCGCGCGCAGCTCGGCACGATCGAGGAGGTGCAGGCCCTGCGGCCGCCAGTCGTCGAAGCCGACCCCGAGCTGGACCGCCGCCGCCTCGAGGAGGCGAGCGAACTCCTCGACGGCGTACTGCCCGTTCGGCTCACGGGACACATCCGCCACTCCGGGCTCTGGGACATGATCACCACCAAGGTCTCCCCCGAGAACGTGCTCTACGACCTGGCGGACCGCCCGGAGTACATTGCCGCGCTCATCGGAAAATTCGTGGAGCTGGAGGGGGCCATCCTGGACCAGTTCGAGGCGCTTGGCCTGCTCGAGGCGGCGCCGCCGGAGATTCACTGCACCGGCGCATTCTGCGACGAGCTGCCCTCGGCCGGATACGACGGCGGGAAGGCGCGGGCGCGGGACACCTGGACCTTCGCGATGGCGCAGATGTTCTCCGAGGTCTCTCCCGCCATGCACGAGGCGTTCGAGATCCTGCCGATGAAACCGCTCCTCGAGCGCTACGGGCTGGTCTACTACGGCTGCTGTGAACCGCTGCACGACAAGATCGATCTCGTGCGCAAGATCCGGAACGTGCGGAAGATCTCCGTCAGCCCCTGGGCGAACAAGACGAAGGCGGCCGAACGGATTGGCGGCGACTACGTCTTCTCCGCCAAGCCAAACCCGTCCTACGTCGCCATGGACCGGTTCGACGCCGATCTCGTGCGGCGGGACCTGGCCGAGACCGTGGAGATCTGCCGCCGCCATCGCACGCCCTGCGAGCTGATCCTCAAGGACGTCAGCACCGTCCGTAACGACCCCGCCCGGCTCGCCCACTGGGAGCGGATCGCCATGGAGGTCGCCGGGGAAGGCGGCGCGTGAGTCGAGGGAATCGAGAGAATCGATCGAATCGAGGGGATCGATGCGATCGGATTTCTCGGTCAGGCGGGCTCCCCGCGACGGCGTCTCAGGGCAACACTGCACGGGCCAGGGTCTGCGGCAGGCGGGTCAGTCGCTGCGCGCCCCCGGCGGTGACGAGGTAGTCGTCCTCGATACGGATGCCGCCCTTGCCGTCGAGGTACACGCCGGGCTCGACGGTCACGACCATGTTCTTTCGCAGCCGCGCGTCGCGGCCTTTGCCCGGCCGGGCGCCGAGGCCCGGCGCCTCGTGGACTTCCAGGCCGATCCCGTGGCCGAGCCCGTGCCGCATCGGTCCGCGACCCGCGCTCTTCAGCACGTCGACGGCAGCCTGGTGCACCGCGCGGCACCGCGCGCCGGCGCGCAGCCGGGCCGCCGCCTCGCGGTGGGCGCGCAGGACATCGGCGTAGCACGCCCGCCACTCCGGCGGAACCTCGCGCGGAAAGACCGTGCGCGTGATATCGCAGCGATAGCCATCCAGCTCCGCGCCCCAGTCGAAGAGCAGCGGCTCGCCGGCGCGCACCTTGCGGTCCGTCGGCTCATGGTGGCAGTCGGCGGCGCCGGGCCCCGCGGCGACGATGATCCCGTTGGCGGGGAATGCCTGGCGGTCGGCGCCGAGCCGTCGCATGCGGTATTCCAGGTCGGCCGCCAGGTCCTTTTCGGTGCGGCCCAGGGCGGACCGGGCGCCGCCAGCGAGGAGGCCGCGGAAGGCGGCCTCGGCAATGCGCACGCAGCGGCGGATGAGCGCGAGTTCCGCCTCGTCCTTCACGGCCCGTTCCTCGGCGACCGCGCGCCCGAGTTCGACCAGGCGCCGCCCGCGCATCGCCTGGCGGAACGCGCGGGCGACGGACACCCGCATCGTGTCCTCCTGGAAGGCGAGCGCGCCGCGCACGCCGTCGGTCTTCAGTCGCGCCGCCGCCGCGCGCGGCGCGGCGCGGCCCGGCACGCACACCTCGACGCCGGGGGCCGCGGCGCGGATCGTGTGCTCGAACATCGGGCTGGTGAACAGCACGGCCCCGCCGCCGGGGAGGAGGAGCAGGCCGCCCGCGCCTTCCCGGCAGCCGGCGAGATAGCGGATGTCCGGCGGGTTCGTGATCCACGCGGCCCGGGCGCGGTCGCCCCGGCCGATCCGACGCAAGAGCGCCAGGCGCCGTCTTGCGTGGCGCTTGCTTTCATGGCTCGGCATGTCCCATTCCTCCCACCCGGAAGCCGGCGTGCAGCGGCGCGAGTCTACTCCCGATCGCGGGCGCAGGGAACCCTAAGGAACGTGTGTGGACTTTCCCCGTTTTGACCCGGAAAACAATTGCGGTACCGTCTCCGTTGGCTGTAAGGTAGGTACGAGCTGCGTACGGGGAGAGGCACATGATTCGCCATGGCATTCCGGGGATAGTGGCTGCGCTGGTCGCGGCCGGCGCGCTGGCCGGGGAAACGGACGGCATGGAGCGGTACCGGGTGATCCTGGAGCGCCATCCGTTCGGCCGTCCGGAAGCGCCGGCGGCGCCGCCGCCGGCGGCGCCCGCGGAGGATGCGGCGTTCGCGCAGAACCTGCGCGTGAGCACGCTGATCGAGGATGCGCAGGGGGTCCGCGTCGGGCTCGCCGACGCCGCGAACCGGCGCAGCTACCTGCTGCGCGTCGGCGACGATATTGAGGGCATCGAGCTGGTCCGCGCCGATTTCCGCGACGAGACGGTGGTGCTGCGGCGCGGCGGGGAAGAGGCGGTGCTCCGCCTGCAGGCCGGGCCACGGGCTCCGACGCCCGCCGCGCGCGCCGCACGCGGCCGGCCCGGGACGGACGCGGCGGACCCGTCCTCGCCCCGGGGCCGTTGGCCACGGCGGCGTGCGGCGGGGGACGCGGACGACGACGGCGAGGACCGGGGCCGGCCGCGCATGACGCGCGAGGAGATGGAAGCGCACCTGCGCCAGTATTCGGTCGAGGTCATCCGCCAGGGGCTGCCCCCGTTGCCCGTTCAGCTTACGCCGGAAGACGACGCGATGCTGGTGCGGGAAGGCGTGCTTCCGCCGCAGTAGGGGCCCCCGGTGTAGTCGAAGCCGCCGCCGGCATGCCTCGACCGGAGCCCCGGCCCCCGCGTAGAATACGGCCATGCACCCCATTGCGTTTCACGTCTTTGGCCGGCCGATCTACTGGTACGGCATCCTGGTGGCCGCCGGCTTCCTCGCGGCACTGGTCCACTGGTCGCGCTTCGCGGCGCGCGCGGGACAGCCGTCCGACCGCGGCGCGGACCTGGCGCTCTGGGCGATGGTCGGCGGGATGGTGGGCGCCCGGCTTTTCTTCGTACTGGCCCACCTCGACCATTACCGCAGCCATCCGATCGAGATGCTGCGGATCGATCGCGGCGGCCTGGTCTTCTACGGGGGCCTGATCGGCGGGGTGGCGGCGGTCGTGTTGCTGGCCCGCCGCCGGCGCACGTCCCTCTGGCCGCTCGGCGACTTCGCCGTCACGGCGCTTCCGCTCGGCCATGCGTTCGGGCGCCTCGGCTGTTTCCTGAATGGGTGCTGCTACGGCCACGCCGCACCGGTCTGGGCCCCGGCCGTGAACCTCGAGGGCGCGCTCCGGCATCCGGTCCAGCTCTACGAGGCCGGGTTCAACCTGCTGCTTTACGGCGGCCTCTGGGCGCTCTGGCTGCGCCGCACCCGACCCCGGCCCGGGCTGACGCTGGCCGTCTACCTTGCCGGGTACGGCACGGGTCGGTTCTTTCTCGAGTTCCTTCGCGGCGACACGCCACCGGTTGCGGCCGGGCTCAGCGGGGCCCAGCTCCTGAGCCTCGCCCTGATCGCGGTCTCGCCGCTGGTGCTCCGGCTCGCCCGCGCGCAGACCGCTCAGCGGAGGAGCATCGCGTCGCCGTAGCTGTAGAAGCGGTAGCCGGCGTCCACGGCCGCGCGGTAGGCGGCCAGCACGCGGCGGCGGCCGGCGAAGGCGCAGACCAGCATCAGCAGCGTCGAGCGCGGCAGGTGGAAATTGGTCATCAGCGCATCTGCGGCCCGGAACCGGAACGGGGGGCGGATGAAGAGGTCCGTCCGCCCGCATCCGGGCCGCACCTCGCCGTCCTCGGCGGCCGCCGTCTCGAGCGCGCGCACCGTCGTGGTCCCGACCGCCACCACGCGTCCCCCGGCCTTCCGGGTCGCGCGGATGCGGGCCGCGCAGTCCGGGCCGATCTCGTAGCGTTCCTCGTCCATGCGGTGCGCGGCGGGATCTTCCGCCGCGACGGGCCGGAAGGTGCCCGGCCCCACGTGCAGCGTGAGCGCAACGCGGCCGATGCCGCGCGCCTCGAGTGTCCGGAGCAGCTCGGGCGTGAAGTGCAGACCGGCCGTCGGGGCGGCGACCGCGCCCGGAACCGCGGCGTAGACCGTCTGGTACCGCTGCCGGTCGGCCGCGGTCTGCGCCGCGCTGGCCGCGCGGCGCCGGATGTAGGGCGGCAGCGGCGTCTGACCCTCTGCTTCGAGGAGGTCCGCCACGGGTACGGGCGACTCGACCGCCACCACGGCGCGGCCCAGGTCGAGGTTCTCGACCAGGACGGCGGCTGCGCGTCCGTTTCCCAGCCGGATCCGTTCGCCCGGCCGAGGGCGGCGCCGCGCGCGCAGCAGCACGGCCCATCGGTCCGCGCCGAGCGGCTCGCAGAAGAAGACCTCGACCGCGCCGCCCGTCGGTTCCCGGCGCCCGGCCATCCGCGCCGGGATCACCCGCGTGTCGTTCACGACCAGCAGGTCGCCGGGCGCCAGCCATTCCGGGAGGTCGTGCACGAAGGCGTGCCGAACCGGGCCCGCACGGCGCGGCAGAACCAGGAGCCGCGCCGCATCGCGCGGTTCGGCCGGCGTCTGCGCGATGCGGTCCGGCGGCAGCGCGTAGTCGAAATCCGCCGTCTTCAACGCACGACCAGCACCGGGACCTCCGTGTGCGCGAGGACGTGCGCGACCGTGCTGCCGACGATCCAGCGCCGCAGGCGGCTGTGACCGAAGGCGCCGATCACGATCAAGTTGCAGCCCTGTTCCTTGGCGTTCTCGACCACGGCGGGTCCGTGGCGGCCGTCGACCAGGAGCGGAACGGCGCGGATGCCCTCGCGCTCCGCTATCGCGCAGCCTTCGGCCGAGGTCTCCCCGCCCCGCGGATCGTCCTCGGCGGCAACGGTCAGGACGATCAGCTCGACGTCAAACGCTTTCGCCCAGCGGACCGCGGCGGCCAGGGCGTCCTTCGCGTGGGGGCTCCCGTCGTAGGCGGCGAGGACCTTGGAAACCGGCCGGTAGGTCCCGGGGGTCACCAGGCAAGCCTTCTCGACGTGGCGCACGACGCGGTCGACGGTCGAGCCGGCGGCGTGCCCGACCAGCTCGGCGTGCTCCCCCTTGCGGCCGAGGACCAGCAGGTCGTAGCGCTCGGCCAGCTCGTGGATTACGCGCGCCGGGTAGCCGTTCTCGAGCCGCGTCTCGTGCGGCGCGCCCAGCTCGCGCGCGCGCTTCGCGAACGCCTCGAGCACGGCGCGGCCCTTTTCCTCGAACAGTTCGCGGAAGCGGGGCAGGTTCGCCGCGTAGGGGGCGGCGCCGACCCAGCCGGAGATGTCCGCCATCAGCGGCCCCTCCAGTGTGCGTGCGTCGACTACATAGAGTCCGTCGACCCGCGCGCCGAACAACCGGCCCAGCGCCAATGCGTATTCCGCGGCCGTCTCGCCGAACGCCGAGCCGTCCAGCCCGACCAGGATGCGTTTCATCATGGCCCTTCTCCCTCGTGACGGAGGCGCGCATGCGCCGTCCTTTCCGACGCAAGTCTAGCGCCCGCCTTCGGCGCCGGCGAGCCGGAAAGGCGGGCGGTGGCAGGCGTGGCGCGAAAGAAGTGGCGGAACAGGACCCGATCGGGCAGTCGCGCGAGGAGTCGGGCCGCCAGGGCGGCGGCCGCGAGCGCGAAGGCGAGCCGGCCCCAGAGCACGCCCGAGGCGCGCGCCCCGAGCAGCATCACCAGCAGCGTGTCCTCGATCAGGCTGTGGCAGAGGCTCATCAGGCCGAGCGAGACGACGACCTCGCGCGGGGCGAGCCGGCCGGCTTCGGCCTCGCGTATGATCAGGCCGCCCCCGTACGTCAGGCCGACCACGAGCCCGATCGTCGTCAGCGGCGCCGCCTGGGCGCCGAGTCCGAGCCGGCGCAGCACCGGCGCCAGCCGGCGCGCGACGACCGCGGTCCAGCCGGTCGCGTGCAGGATCCGCATCAGGACCAGCAGCGCGAGGACGATCCCGAAGATCGCCACGAGGCCGCGAACCTGGCCGACTCCCCAGGCCAGCCAGGTGTCCGCGCGGGCGGGCGGGGTCCAGAGGGGCGCGCCGGGTTGCTGCAGCCAGCCGCCGGCGCGGTAGACGGCGTTCAGGGCGGCGCCCAGCAGAAGCGCGCCGCCGACCCGGAGCGGAAGCATTGCGCGCAGCCGGGCGCCGGCCCGCTGCGCGATGCGCAGCTCGACCGGCAGCCCGTGCGCCGTCAGCAGCAGCGCCCCGAGCACCGTGATCTGCGCCACCGTCATCGGCTCGGCGGGCGCCAGCGCGACGAAGACGGCCATGCCGCCGTAGATCGAGGTCAGCATCGCCGTGGCCCAGACGATCCCCATGCTCCCCGGCAGACCGACCAGCGCCATCACCGGGGCGAGCGCGCGCCCGATCCACTCGACGGCCCCGAGCGCGACCAGGAGCCGCGCGGCCAGGCCGAGCGGGATCAGGATGCGGAAAAGCATCCAGGCGGTCTGCCAGGCCTCCCGCACCAGGCCCGCCGCCTCCCGTCGAAGCCCGCCTCCACGGCCTGCCCCTGCCGCCATGACCGGATCCTCCAGCGACCGCCCTCCCATAGACCGGAACCGCTCCACCTCGCCAGCCTCCGCCCCGCCGCATGGAACGTCGCGATCAGGGGCCGCCCTTGAATGAAGAGAGATAAGCGTCAACGCGCCACGACCGTCAATGCCTCGGCGCTTGCCTCTGTGAGACCGGCGGCTAGACTGTCGCTTTTCCCGCGGGCGGCGAGGGCGGGATGCGAAGGGTGCAGCATGAGGCCACAGGGCAACGGGCAGAGCGTCCGGAAGGCGGCGCACGAGGCGCCGCTGCAGATCGGCATCATCGGGTGCGGCGTCATTGCGCCGACCCACGCCGAGGGCTACGGCGAGGGCGCGGGCATCCGGCTGCGGTGGGCCTGCGACCTGGTCGAATCGAAGGCGAAGGCCTTCGCCGAGCGCTTCGGCGTTCCGCGGGTGACGGCCGACTACCGGACGGTGCTGGCCGATCCCGAGCTGGACGCGGTCTCGATCTGCACCGACCACGCCAGCCACGCGGAAATCGCCGTCGCCGCGATCGAGGCGGGCAAGCATGTGCTCTGCGAGAAGGCGCTGGCCGCCACGACGGCCGGGCTCGATCGCATGCTGGCCGCGCATCGCGCGCGTCCCGACCGCGTCTTTGCCGGCGTCCTCCAGCACCGGTTCGACCGGTTGTACCGCCTCTTGCACGACCTGGTTCGCGAGGGGGATTTCGGGACGCCGCTGACCGCGAATCTCCAGGTCCAGTGCCTGCGCACGCCGGCCTACTACCGGGCCGACTGCTGGCGCGGGACCTGGGCCGAGGAAGGCGGCTCGGTCATGATCAACCAGGCGATCCACTTCGTCGACATCCTTGACTGGATCATGGGCGGCGCGGCGGCGATCGCGGGCGCGTTCTCGAACCGGACCCATGCGGGCGCGATCGAGACCGAGGACACGGCCGTGGCCGCGCTGCGGTTCCGGGACGGTGCGCTCGGCACGATCGCCGCCACCTCGTCGAGCAACCTGCACTGGGAGCCGAGCTTCTACGTCTACGGCAGCGCGGGCTCGATCGACATCCGCAACGGCTCGGTGCAGCGCATCGCGCTGAAGGACGCGGCCCGCCAGGCCGAGGTCGAGGCGCGTTTTCTCGATACGCGCGAGCCCCGGCAACTGCCCTCGGGCAAGACTTACTACGGGGCCGGGCACGCGGAGCTGATCCTCGACTTCGTGGCCGCCATCCGCGAGGGCCGCCCGCCGCGCATCCCGGCCGTCGAGGCCCGGCGCGCCGTCGACCTGGTCCTCGCGCTGTACCGCTCGCACCGCGAGCAGCGCTGGGTGGCGCTCGGATGACGGCGGGGGCGGAGCCATGACAGCGCGCGATCCGCTCGACTTCTGGTACGCGGTTCGGAACACGACGCTGGTGGTTGTCCCGCCGCGCCGGCTCGAGACGTTCGGGACCACGACGCTGAACTACCGGCTCGTGACCGAGCCGATGGACGCGGTCGACAAGGTGCGCGTCCGCGAGGGGCGGATCCACGCGTTCCGGCCCCAGATCGTCGCGCCCGGCGCGCTCAACGAGACCGCGCTCGAGGGGTTTCGCGAGAAGGCCGCCGGCGCCTACCTCGACTGGCTGCGCGAGCATGCCGCCGACCTCATGCTGGTCCAGTACGGGTTCCGCATCCGCATGCAGGGGCAGCGCGAGGAAGTGCTCAGCGATTCGATCGACGCGGTGGTGGACCGGATCAAGGCGGACATGGCGCAGCGGGCGGATCCCCTGGCGGCGCTGGTCCGGGGCGTCGACGAGCCCTGGGAGGTCTGCCTGCTGAAGCTGATGGTCGAGATGGTGCAGCGCTCCGGTCCGCACCATGCGCGGGAACTGCGCGCCGACCCGACCGGCGCGCGGCACGAGATCGAGCAGCGTTTCCGCGCGGCGGCGCGCGACCCCGCCCGCATCGACGAGCTGGCCGCCGCGCTGCGCCACCACGGACTCTTCGAAGAGTACCAGGACCGCTTCTTCACCCTCGTGCGTCGCGCGCGCGGGTAGGCGGGGGGGTCACCCCGTCGAGGACATTCCCAAGTTTTCGGGGTGCTGGGGGGTTCTCCCGGGCGGCGTGGTGCGGCAGGCCGTGCCGCTCGCGTCCGCGAAGGCCCCGTGAGCGGCGTTGCGGCGGCGCGGCGCGGACACGAGTCCAGCGCCGACCGCCGCGCCTTGCTCACGAG
>PWTM01000138.1 GCA_003563855.1 PVC group bacterium
GCGCCAGCACCGAATCCAGCCCCCGGCGCGCCAGCGCGCTGGCGCGCGCCTCGAAGGCATTGCGGTTCAGGTCGCGGCCGGCCAGGTGGACCAGCACGTCGAGCCCCGCCTCGCGCACTTCCTGCGCAACCGCATCCGGGAGGATGGCCGCGCCGCCGCCCGGGTTGTCGGTCAGGCTCAGCGCGTGCACGCCAAGCCCCGCCTCGCGCACGCGCCGGGCAAAGGCGGCCGGCGCATCGAGCGCCGGCCCCGACGGCCCGCGGCCCGGGACCATCTCGAAGGTCACCGCGAATTCGCCGCGCTCGAGGGCTTCCCTCAACATGGCCTTACTCCGCGGCGCCGGCCGCGCGAACCGCCGCCTGCACCGTGTTGTACATCAGCATCGTGATCGTCATCGGCCCGACGCCCCCGGGCACCGGCGTGATGAACGAGGCCTTGCGGCTCACCGCCTCGAAGTCCACGTCGCCGACCAGGCGGTACCCGCTCTTGCGCGAGGCGTCCGGCACGCGGTTGACGCCCACGTCCACCACGACCGCTCCCTCCTTGACCATGTCCGCCCGGATCGTGTTCGGCCGCCCGGCCGCCGCGATCACGATGTCGGCCCGACGCGTGTGCACGGCGATATCCGGCGTACCCGTGTGGCAGACCGTCACCGTGGCATTCCCCAGCGGGTCCTTGCGCAGCAGCAGGTTCGCCAGCGGCTTGCCGACGATATTGCTGCGGCCGACGATGACCGCGTGCGCGCCGGCCGTCGGGATGCCGCGACGGGCCAGCATCTGCAGGATGCCGTGCGGCGTGCAGGGAAGAAAGGCGTCCTGGCCGACGAGCATGCGCCCGATGTTCACGGGATGAAACCCGTCCACGTCCTTCTCCGGCCGGATCGCCGTCAGCGCCGCGGTCTCGTCGAGTTGGCGCGGCAGCGGAAGCTGCAGCAGGATGCCGTGAACGGCCGGGTCCGCATTGAGCCGGTCGAGCACGGCGCGCAGCGCCTCGGGCGTCGTGTCGGCCGGCAACCGGTTGTCGTCCGAGTGCAGCCCGAGCTCGGCGCAGGCGCGCTCCTTGGCGGTCACGTAGGAATGCGAGGCCGGGTCGTCGCCGACCAGGACGACGCCCAGGCCCGGCGTCACGCCGCGCGCACGCAGCCGCGTGACCTCGGCGGCGAGTTCGGTCCGGATCTCGGCGGCGATGGATTTCCCGTCCAGCAGTGCAGCACTCATGATGCGGTCTCCCGGGGAGGCGGGCCTAGGACAGGCCCTGGATTCGGCCGGTCTCCACGTCCACATCGATGCGACGGAACGCCGGATTGGAGCCCGTGCCGGGCATTAGCTTGATGTCGCCGGCCACCGGCACGACCAGGCCGGCGCCGCGGTAGACCAGCAGATCGCGCACCGGCAGCGTCCAGCCGCGCGGCCGGCCCTTGCGGTCCGGATCGTGCGAGAGGCTCAGGTGGGTCTTGACCATGCAGGTGCCCATCGACGCCGCGTCGGGATCGGCGTCGAAGCGCAGCAGCTTCTCCATCGCCGCCTCCGTGTAGGCCACGCCGGAGGCGCCGTAGACGTCGCGGGCGATGCGCTCGACCCGGTCGCTCAGCGACAGGCCCGGCGCGTAGAGCGGTTGGAACTCGGCCGGCTCCTCGCAGGCCGCGAGCACCGCCTCGGCCAGCTCGCGGGCGCCCTCGCCGCCCTCGGCCCAGTGGCGCGAGACGGCGAAGAACGCGCCGCCGCGCTCGGCGGCGGCCTGCACGGCCGCGACCTCCGCCGCGGTGTCCGTCGCGAAGCGATTCAGGCAGACGACCGGGCGAGCGCCGCTGCGGCGCACGATCTCGATATGCGCGGCCAGGTTCTCGCAGCCGGCTTCGACCAGGTCGACGCGCTCCTTCACGTAGGCCTCGTCGAGCGGCCGGCCCGGCTTTACGGCCGGTCCGCCCCCGTGCATCTTGAGCGCGCGCACGGTCGCCACGATGACGACCGCGTCCGGCCGCAGGCCCGAGGCGGGGCACTTCAGGTTCCAGAACTTCTCGTACCCGATGTCGGCGCCAAACCCGCTCTCGGTCACGACCACGTCGCCGAGCCGCACGGCCAGCAGGTCCGCGACGACCGAGCTCTGCCCGATCGCGATATTCGCGAACGGCCCGGCATGCACGAAGACCGGCTGCCCCTCGATCGTCTGCAGGAGGTTCGGATGGATCGCCTGCGCCAGCCAGGCCGTCATCGCGCCGGCCACCTCGAGGTCGGCCGCGGTGATCGCCTTTCCGCCGCGGTCCTCGGCCAGCACGATGCGGTCGATGCGGCGGCGAAGGTCGGCCAGGTCGCGGGCGATCGCCAGGATCGCCATCAGCTCGGAGGACACGCTGATCTGGAAGCCGGACGGCATCGGGACGCCGTCGAGCGGACCGCCACGGCCGATCTCGACCTGGCGCAGCGCCTGCGCGCAGAAGTCGATCGCCCAGCGCCAGTGCACGCGCGCCGGGTCGATGTCGAGGCGGCGCAGCCCGACGCGCGCCAGTCGCGCGTCGTCGTAGTTGCGCTCGTGCTGCATCCGCGCGGTCAGCGCGACCATCGCCAGGTTGTGGGCGTTCGTGATCGCGTCGATGTCGCCGGTCAGCCCCATCGAGAAGGGCGCCATCGGCACGCACTGCGCCAGCCCGCCGCCGGCGGCGGAGCCCTTGATGTTGAACGTCGGCCCGCCGCTCGGCTGACGGATCGTGCCGATCGGCCGGCGGCCGAGCCGCGCGAGCCCCTGCACGAGGCCGAGCGTCGTGGTCGTCTTGCCTTCGCCCAGCGGGGTCGGGGTGATGGCCGTGACGTCGACGTAGCGGGCCTTCGGCGCGCCGTCCAGTCGCGCCAGCGCGCGGCGGGCGTCGACCTTCGCCACCAGCCGCCCCATCGGGATCAGCTCCTCCGGCCGGAGCCCGGCCTCGTCGGCGATCCGCTCGATCGGCTTCGCCTCCGCCTCGGCGGCCTCGGCAATCTGCCAGTCCTTCATCCGCGTCGGATCCAGGTTCATCGGACTCTCCCCGCGCCGCGGGCGCGCTGCGCTCAGATGCGTCCCTCGCGCGACGCCGCGATGAATTCCGCCCCGAACTCGTCCTCGTTCATCAGCAGCGCGCGGGCGAGGCGGAAGCCCTCGGAACCGGGGTCCACCCGGGCCAGCCTCGCGCCGTTGATCTGCGCGGGGTCCACGATCCCGCTGTCCGCGCCGGCCTCGACGGCGAGCCAGGTGAAGACCTCGTTGATCAGGTTGCGGTTCGGCAGGCCGAAGGAGACGTTGCTGAACCCGCCCGTGATATGCACGGCCGGCCCGAACGCGGCGCGCACGGCCGCCACGGCCTCGATGAACGCCTTTCCGTTCGCCCCGTCCGTCGCCACGGGGAAGACCAGCGGGTCAATGAAGAGGGTCTCGTCCGGCCGGCCCCGCTTGCGCAGCCGCCCGACGATGTCCTCCAGGTTGCGCAGCCGCTCGTCCACCGTGCGGGGCATCGTCGCCGCGCCGGCGGCCGAGACGATTACGGCCGCGTCGTGTTCCGCGGCGAGGTCGAGCGCCCCGAGGCGTTCGAGCGAGACGGAGTTCAGCATCGGCCGCCCGCGGGGACGGTCGCAGGCCTCCAGCCCCGCGCGCAGCGTGTCGGGGTGGCTGGAGTCGATGCTCAGCGGAAGCGGCGTCGCCTTCTGCACCAGCGCCGCGACGCGGCGCATGACCTCGACGCGCTCGGCGGGGTCGCCGCTGTACTCGTCGACGTTCACGTCGAGGAAATGCGCCCCGGCCTCGGCCTGCTCCTCGGCCAGCGCCTGCAGGTAGTCGGCGCCGCGGGCGGAGGCGTCCGCGTCCCCGTGCAGGAACTGCCGGGCCGCGACCGCGCAGTGGCGCACCTTGCCGGCCGCCCACTCGGGACCCGCGGCCACGTCGGCCGGCACCGGCAGGGTCCGGGCCTCGCCGCCACGCCGGTAGGTCAGCGCGAACGCCCCGTCGCCGAGCGCCTTTACGCGCGCCCCCGCGGTCTTGAACACGCGGGTGCAGTGAATCTTTTCGCCGATGACGATCAACGGCTTCTGCTCCATGGCCTTCCTCCGGTCCCCTGTGCGGGGCGCCCGATGAGCCTTGCGAAAGCCGCGCCCTGCGTCAACCCAAACTGCCGCGTAAACCTTACCCAGGGCGCATCTCACTTCTGGCGGTCTCTGCCCGAAAGGCCTCGCGGCGGCTATCTTAGCATGTGCGCATGGCCATGCGTCGGCGCACGAAAGGCCGACGGAGACGATTCTGCTTGCCCCGAC
>PWTM01000163.1 GCA_003563855.1 PVC group bacterium
CCGAGCAGGAGCGCGCCGTGCAGGCGCCCGCCGTCGCCGGCCTCCGGGTGGGCCCGCAGCGCGGCGGCCGCCTCGGCCGCCTGCGCGGGCGCGCCGGCCTCCAGCCGGTGCGCGGCCAGCCAGGCCAGGAGCCCGGGCGTGAAGGCCTCGCGCATCGGCCCGTCCAGCAGGCCCTGGAGCAGGTCGGCCGCCTCGTCGGGCCGGCCCCGCCGCTGGAGCACGCCGGCCAGGCGGTAGCTCAGCCGCCGGCTCCATTCGGGCGCGGGATCGGCCTCGAGCGCCGCGCGCAGTTCCGCCTCGGCCGTCGCCGGATCGCCCGCGCGATCCGCCAGGACGCCGAGCCAGTAGCCCGCCTCCGCACCGAAGCGCGAAGCCGGATAGGCCGCGCGCAGGGCGCGCAGCGTGTCGCGCGCTTCCTCCGGCCGTTCGAGCCGGATCTCGGCGAGCGCCTTGCGGAAGAGCGCTTCCTCGGCCAGCGCATGGTCGGGCGCGTGCTCGATCAGACGGGTCCAGTCGGCGGCCGCGCCCTCGAAATCGCCTTCCCGGGCCAGCGCGTGGCCGGAGGCGAACAGGGCGGCCGGGACCTCGGCGTGGCGCGGATGGCGCGCGATGAAGCGCCGGAGGACCACGGCGGACTCCGCCCATTGCCCGCGCTGCTGCAGGAGCCGCCCGAGCCGGTAGGCCGCGTCGCCCGCGCGCGGGTGGTCGCGGAAACGGTCGACCAGGACCTGGAGATGCTGGATCGAACGTTCGGGATCGCCCGCGCCGGCGTGCGCCTCGGCCAGGAGCCAGTGCAGGTCGGCCGCGCGCTCACCGTCGGCCGGCACGCCGGAGGCGCGGCGGATCGCGTCCTCGAACGCGCCGCGCCGGTAGGCGACGAGGGCGCTCTCGTAGGCCGCGGCCTCGGCGAACGAGCCCTCCGGGTCGATCGCCAGCAGGCGGTCGTAGTCGGCCAGCGCGCCCTCCGAGTCGAGCAGCTTCCGCCGGCTGTTCGCCGACAGGTAGAGGCGCTCGGCGCGAACGGCCCGGGGTGCGTCCTCCGGCGCCGGGGGGAGGGCCAGCACGTCGGCGTAGCGGTCCGTACGGTAGAAGGTCCAGGCCGCCTGCGGCACGGCCTCGGCCGCCCGGGGATCGTCGGGATAGGCCTCGCGCAGCCGGGCGTAGGCCGTCGCGGCCTCGCCGTACGCTCCGGCGCGGAAGGCGAGATCGCCGAGCTGGAACCAGGCCTCGGCCGCGACCGCCGGGTCGGAGGCCTGCGCCGTCTCGCGGTAGAGCGCGGCGGCGTCCTCGGCGCGGTCGGCCGCGCGCAGCAACTCGGCCAGCTCGAGCCGCGCCAGGTCGGCGTGCGGCGCCTCCGGGTCGGCATCGAGCGCGTCCCGGAACGCCTGCTCGGCCGCCTCCGCCTCGCCCAGCGCCGCGCGCGCGCGGCCGAGGTAATACCGCGCGGCGGCGGCGAGCCCGGCCGGCGGGTCCCGGGCCAGCAGCTCCTCGAAGAGCCCGGCCGCGTCCCCGTGCTGGCCCGCCTCGATGAAGAGCTCCGCGCGGCGAAACTCCGCGCGCGCGCGCTCGGGGCTCTCCGGGAACTCGCGGACCAGGCGGCGGTAAAAGAGGTCCGCCGCCGCGCGGTTGCCGGCCCCGCGGTACGCCTCGGCCAGCCGGAAGAAGATCCGGTCCAGCCGCGGGTGCGGCGGATCCCGGCGGGCGAGGTCGAGGTACTCGCGGATCGCCAGGTCGCGCAGGCCACGATCGAGCAGCCCGTCGGCCAGCGCCAGCCGGTCGTCCGGGTCCATGCCGCCGCCCGCCAGCACGCGCCCCGCCAGCGCGAGCCCCAGCACGGCCAGCCGCGCGCAATGCGCCGGCCCCGACCTCACGGCGCCTCCGGCCCGCCGTCGGCGCCCGGCATCGCCGTGGCAAACGAGATGTTCCAGAGGTCCGCCTCCCGGCAGAGATCGAGCACCCGGATGACCTCCTCGAACGGCACCGCGCGGTCGCCGCGCAGGACCACCGGCTGCCCCGGAAAGTGCTCGACGAGCCGGCGCAGCATCGCGGCCAGTTGCGTCTCCTCGAGCACCTGTTCGTTGACGATCACCGTGCCGTCGGCCTGCAGGTTCAGGATGACCTCCCCGGGCAGCCGCCGCGGCAGCTCGGCCGTGCGCGCGGTCGGCAGCGTGATCCCGATCGCGGTTTCCCACTGCGCGTAGATCTGGCTGGCGACAAAGAAGGTCAGCAGCAGGAAGACGATGTCGATCATCGGCGCCATCTGGAAGCCGGGCGACTGGCTCCGAAGCCGTGCGCGGAAGTTCACGAGCGCCGCTCCGTGAGCAGGCTCAGGATTTCCGCCGACCCGGTTTCGAGCGTGGCGACGAGCCGGGCGACGCGCCCGCGGAAGTAGGCGTAGAAGGCCATGGCCGGGATGCCGACGAGCAGCCCGGCCGCCGTCGTGACCAGCGCCTGCGAGACGCCGTCGGCCAGGACCATCGGCCGGACCTTGGCGATATCGAGCGCCACGGCGTTGAACGCCTGCAGCATGCCCATGACGGTGCCGAGCAGGCCGACCATCGGGGCGATCACGGCGATGTCGAGCAGGTAGTGGGTCTGGTTCTGGAACTGCGCCGCCTGGCGGCTGCCCTCGCCCTCGATCATCTCCTTGAGCAGGGTCGGATCGGGATCCGGGTGCCGCTGGGTGAAGGCGAGCGCCGTACCCGCGATCGCGCCGATTGCCGTAGCCTGGCGCCCGCAGAGCAGGCGCGCCTCGTCCGCGCGGCCGGCTTCGAGGGTGGCGCGCAGCTCGCTGAGAAACCCGCGCGGGAAGACGGCCTGCATGCGCAGCACGACGGCCAGGTAGATGACGAAGGCAAGCGCGGCGACGGAGAGGAGGCCGAGCGCGATCATCGGGAGACCGCCGGCCTCGATCAGCTCGCGCGCGGTCATCGCCTGCGCTTCCACGGCCGCCCCCTCCGGGGCGGTGGCCGCCGCCAGGCCCGGCAGACCGGCCAGGAACAGGATCGCGAATATCGAACGGATGGTACGCATAGACGGGTCTCCTCGCTGCAACAGCCGCTCAGTCTACCGTGCGCCCGCGGGGCCGCAACCCGAATCCCCGGGACCCGAATCGCCGGCGCGGAGCAGGTCGCGGTGGCGGTGGACGTAGATGCCGCCGGAGGCGACCGTAATCAGGGCCGCCGCCACGCCGACGACGAAGGCCACGGCCTCGAACCAGGGCGTGAAGGCCACGAGGCGCTCGGGGGCGACCCGCGGCAGCACGTCGCGCTGCACGACCAGCCCGGCCAGCAGCGTGACGATCACCACGAGCTGCCAGGCCGTCTTGTGCTTGCCCCAGGCCCCCGCCGCGATGCTGCGGCCGTGGCCGGCCGCGAGCACGCGCAGCCCGGTGACGAAAAACTCCCGCGCCAGGATCACCACGACGATCCAGGCCGGCAGCAGTTGGAGCTGCACGAAGCTGACGAGCGCGGCGCTGACCAGCACCTTGTCGGCCAGCGGGTCGATCAAGGCGCCCAGCGCCGTGACGCCGTAGACCCGCCGCGCCAGCCGGCCGTCCAGCGCGTCGGTCACCGCCGCAACGGCGAACACCGCCAGCGCGAACGAGGCGCCGAACGGCACGCCGGAGAAGAGCAGCGCGATCAGGACACCGGCCAGGACCAGCCGGCTGGCGGTCAGCGCATTGGGCAGGTTCACCGTTCGGACTCCCCGCCGTCCCCGAAGGCGTCGCCGTCCACGAAGGGCGCCGGCGGGGGTTCGAGCACGGGGTACCGTTCGACCCCGCGCGGCGCCCGCGCGGGCCGCGGCCGGGCGCGCAGCGTGCGGATCCCGAACGATACCAGGCCGAGAACCAGCAGGACGCCGCCGAGCCAGACGGCGCCGCGCACCAGGAGGCCGGGATCCGGAAGCCGCAGCCGCCCGTACCAGGCGGCGACGCCGCCCGCGCGCTCGTCCGGCCGCCTCCGGGGCCGCACGCGGCCCTGCGCATCGGCCTCCATCGGGAGGCGTGGCGTCGGGGCATGCGTCTGCGCATAGGCCTGCAGCAGCAGCCCGGGATCCAGGTCCAGCGCCTCGGCGTAGAGCTTGATGAAGCCGCGCGCGTAGATCGGGGAGGCCATCCCGCTGAAATCGTCCCGCTCCATCGCCTCGATGTGCGTCGGCTTGATGCGCGTGGCTTCCGCCGCCTCCGCGACCGTCATCCGACGGGCGGTACGCGCCGCCCGGAACTGCTCGCCAATCGTTGCCATCGTCCTGCCGCACCCGCCCG
>PWTM01000246.1 GCA_003563855.1 PVC group bacterium
CGACATCGCGACAATACTGGCCACCATCAACTACGGCGTCAACTTATTCGCAAACTACACCGGAGCTAACGTATCCGTCAACTTTGCCGCGAACTACATCGGCCCCAGGCCCCGTCAATGCGGTATCTGCGCCGGCAGAAGTGAGATGCGCCCCTCGTGCTCGGGGGCCCCGGGGTCGGACCTACCCAACAGGCCGACGGGCCATTCGACGAAGCGAAACAGACGCTCGCCCCGCGTGCACCTCCAGCGTTTCCGCTGCCGCGAAGCGGCGGGGCGGCTTCGCCCCTACCCCCGCGCGCGGACCGCGGCGAGGGCGAGGAAGAACGCGTGGCTTGCGGCCAGCGCGTAGAGCGCCGCGATGACGTCGTCGATGACCACCCCGGTCCCGCCCCGCAACCGCTGGAGCCCGCGCGCGGGCGGCGGCTTGACGATGTCGAAGAAGCGGAAGGCGAGGAAGGGGACGAGCAGCCAGGCCGGGTGCAGGTCCGCGAGCGGGAGCCCGATCGCCGCGAGCGGAAAGGCCAGGTACTCGTCGGCGACGATCCGGCCGTCGTCCTTGCGCCCGTAGTGCCGTTCGGCCGCCCCGCAGAGCGGCACGGCGGCCAGCGCGAGGGCCGCGGCCAGCAGCGCCTGCGCCGGGACGGCGAGCCGCGGCCAGAGCAGCGCCACCAGCAGCACGCCGGGCAGGGTGCCGAAGGTGCCGGAGGCGACCGGCGCGAGGCCGAGTCCGAACCCCGTGGCGAGGACGAGCCCGAGGCGGCGCAGCGCGGACGGGGCGGCCGCGGCGGGCGCGCCGGTCACCGCCGCCCCTCCAGCGCGCGCGCCAGCGTCACCGGGTCGCTGTAGGCGATCCCGCTGCCGGCCGGGAGCCCGAACGCCAGGCGCGAGACCGTCGGCGGCCGGCCGGCCAGCAGTTCCTGGAGGTAGCGGGCCGTGGCGTCGCTCTCGACGTCGGTGTCCAGCGCGAGGATCACCTCGCGCAGCCCGCCTTCGTCGACGCGGCGCAGCAGGGCCTCGACCCGCAGGCTGCGCGGCCCCTCGGCATCCATCGGCGAAATGCGCCCCATCAGCGCGTGGTACCGCCCGCGGAAGGCCCCGCTCGCCTCGAGGATGGCGATGTCGCCGGGCTGCGCGACGACGCAGAGCAGGCCATCGTCGCGGCGCGGGTCGGTGCACAGCCGGCAGGGATCCTCGGCGCGCGCGGTGACGCAGCCGCAGCGGGCGCAGAGCGTCACCTCGGCATCGACGGCCTGGAGCGCCGCGACCAGCTCGCGAAGCAGCCGGTGCGAGCGATCGCGCAGGAGCCGCAGCGCGATGCGTTCGGCCGACCGCCGGCCGAGGCCGGGCAGGCGACGGAAGACGTCGGTCAGACGGTCGAGCGGCTCGTTCACGCGGCGTTCAGCCCTGGAACGGCATCTTCATGCCGGGGGGCAGCCCGAGTCCATCGGTGACCTTGCGCATTTCCTCGGCGGCCAGGTCGCGGGCCGCCTTGAGGGCCCCGTCGACGGCCGCCGTGACAAGGTCTTCGAGCATCTCGACGTCGTCGGGGTCGACGACTTCGGGCTTGATCTCGATGCGCGCGATCGAGAGGTCGCCGCGCGCCGTGGCGGTGACCATGCCGCCGCCGCTGGTGAACGTCACCGTGCGGCCGGCCAGCTCTTCCTGGACCCGCCCCATGCGCTGCTGCACGTCGGCGGCCTGTTTCATCATCTTCATGATGTTCATCGGGTTCGTCTCCTCGGGGTTGCGCCGCGGCGCCGGCCGGCGCCGGCGGCGCGTCAGCTGCGTACTTCCGTGATCGTGCCGCCGAACAGCTCCAGCGCCTTCTGGACGCCCGGGTCCTGCAGCAGCCGCGCGCGCGCCGACGCCGTGGAACGCGCGGGCGAAGGCGCCTCCGGCGTGCTCTCCGCCGGCGCCTCCGCCGGCGGCGGCGCAGGCGAGGCGGCGGCCTCCGGCTCGGGCGCCCGCGTCTCGAACCGGGGCGTGACCTCGCGGCCCAGCCGCCGGGAAAGCGCGCGCCCGAGCGCGCGCGCGCTTCGCGTTTCCTCGAGCGTCGCCCGCTCGTCCGCGAACTCCGGGCTGATCGCCACGACGACGGCCGCCGCCTCGACCCGCGCGACCCGCGCGTCGTGCAGGCCCGAACGCGTCCGCGGCACGGCCGCCGCCACGGCCTCCGTGATCTGCGCCCACTCCCGGTTCAGCCGGGCGCACTCGGCCTCCGGGTCCGGCGCCGGCGCCGCCTCGCGCACGCGGGTCGGCGCGGCGTCCGTGTCCGACGCGGGCGGCCGCGGGTCCGTCGCCGCGGACGGCGCCGCGGACGGCGGCGTGGACGGCGGTGGGGGCGGCGGTGGGGGCGCCTGCGCGGGCCCCGCGTCCGGCACGGTGGGCGCGGCGCCGAGCGCTTCGTTCAGCGCGCGGATGCGGCGCAGGAGGTCGTCGACCGAAACGCTCGTCGCGGCACGCGCGCAGCGGATCAGCGTCATCTCGAGCATTGTCTTCGGGGAGAGCGCGCTCCGGATGCGGCCCTCCGACTCGGCCAGCCGGTCGACGATGCGCAGAAGCCGGGCGGGCTCGACGTCGCGGGCGTGCGCTTCGAGCGCGCCGCGCTGGGCCTCGGGCAGGTCCAGACCCTCGGCGTCCGGGGCCAGCCGCACAACGAGCAGGTTTCGGAAGTACTCGAGCAATTCGACGACGAGGCGCGCCAGATCCTTGCCCTCCGCCTCGAGGGCGGCCACCCGGCGGAGCATGGCCGGGATATCGCCCGCCGTCAGCGCCGTGGCCAGCGCTTCGAGCTCGCGCCGCGCGGCAAGGCCGAAGACGGCCAGCACGTCCGCCTCGCGGATGGCGCGGCCGCGAAAAGCGATGAGCTGGTCGAGCGCCGACTCCGCGTCGCGCATCCCGCCTTCGGCGCCGCGCGCGATGGCAAGGAGCGCATCGTCCTCGAGCGTGACCCCCTCCTTCTCCGCGATCGCGGCCAGGTGGCGGATCAGGTCCGCGTTCGCGATGCGCCGCAGGTCGAAACGCTGGCAGCGGGAGGTGATCGTGGCCGGAACCTTCTGCGGCTCGGTCGTCGCGAAGACGAACTTCGCGTGCGCGGGCGGCTCCTCGAGCGTCTTGAGCAGCGCGTTGAAGGCCGCGACCGAGAGCATGTGGACTTCGTCGATGATGTAGATCTTGAAGGGCCCGCGGGCCGGCGCGTAGCGGACCGCCTCGCGCAGGTCGCGGACCTGCTCGACGCCGTTGTTCGAGGCGCCGTCGATCTCGATCACGTCCATCGCGCGGCCGGCAGCGATCTCGCGGCAGGCATCGCAGGCGTCGCAGGGCGTCGGGGTCGGCCCCTTCGCGCAGTTGAGGGCCTTGGCGAGGATCCGGGCGATCGACGTCTTCCCGATGCCGCGCGGCCCGACGAAAAGGTAGGCGTGCGCGACCCGCTCGGCCTCGATCGCGTTGCGCAGCGTATCGGTCACGTGCGCCTGGCCGACGACCTCGGCGAACTGTCGCGGCCGGTACTTACGGGCCAGGACCTCGTAGGTCTGCGTCATCGTGCTCCTCGCGGCCCCGCCCGCCGGTCTGCCGGTGCGGGTCAAGAGCCGTGCACCCCGGGTTCGACGACCGCGACGGCGGGGTTTCGCCGCCTCTCGACTCGGGCCAGGGAGACCCGCGGCGCCCGGACCGCCGGGCTTACCGCTGCTACCTTCCGGTCCTGACGGGGTTCACCCGCGTCCGTCGCACGGGGCCCGGCCGTCTACGTCTCGAAGCGTCGCCCTTCCGTTCGCCGCGGCCGCCTCGGCGGGGGGTTAAACCCTGCTGCAGCGGGTTGCAGGTCCATCCACCGAAAGGCGGACTTCAAGGCACCGCTAACGCCCCGTCTAGCACGGCCGTCGTCTACCCTACCAGAACCCCCGCCGCCGGGCAAGACCGTGCCAGTGTGCGCTGACACCGGGGGATGGCTGTGCTAGAGTCCGGGCCAGAGAGGCGGGGGCGCGCATTCGCATGGGTTGGCTGGCCAGACTGTGTTCGCTTCCGGCGCTGCTCGGAGGTCTTGCGGAGAAGGACCTTGAGGCGGATCCCATCCGCCAGTTTCAGCGCTGGTACACCTTTGCCCGGCGCGTGCGCTGCGGCTGGCCTGACGCGATGAACCTGGCCACCGTCGGGACCGACGGGCGGCCGGCGGGGCGGATGATGCTGCTCAAGGGCGTGGACGACCGCGGCTTCGTGTTCTACACGCACACCGTGGGTCGCAAGGCGCGCGAGATGGAGAAGACGCGGTCGGCGGCGCTGACGTTCCACTGGTCCGATCTGCTGCGCCAGGTCCGCGTCGAAGGGACGGTCGAACGGGTCCCGACGCCGGAGGCGGAAGCCTATTTCCGCCGGAGACCGCGCGAAAGCCGGATCGGGGCCTGGGCCTCGCGACAGAGCGAACCGCTGGAGAGCCGGGCGGCGTTCGACGCCGAGGTGCGACGCCTGCGCGCCGAATTCCGCGGCCGGGATGTGCCGCTCCCGCCGCACTGGGGCGGTTTCCGGGTACGGCCCGACGCCGTCGAGTTCTGGCAGGCGCGCCCGAACCGGCTGCACGACCGGGTCCGCTACAGCCGGACGGATGACGGGCGCTGGCAAAGGACACGGCTTCAGCCCTGAGCGGGCGCCGCCGGTGAAGGAGAGGGGTACGCCACGATGGAGTTTTCCTGTTTCGCGGACAAGGCGGGGGCGGTTTCGGCGATCGGCCGGCTCATGGACGACCTCGCGGCCGGGCTGCGGCCCGGCGTGCGGGTCTCCATGCTTGGCGGGGGGAACCCCGCCGCGATCCCCGAAGCGAACCGGGTCTTCCGGCGCGCCATGCGCCGCCTGCTGCGCGATCCGGCGGCGTTCGATCGGGCGCTCGGCGTCTACGATCCGCCGCAGGGCAACGAGGCCTTCATCGAGGCGCTCGTGGAGCGGCTGCAACGGGACCTCGGCTGGCCGGTCACCCCCCGCCACGTCGCGCTCACGCTGGGCAGCCAGACGGCGCTCTTTCTCCTTCTCAACATGCTCTCCGGCCGCTTCCCCGACGGCTCGCGCCGCCGGATTCTCTTTCCGCTGACGCCCGAATACATCGGGTACGCGGACGCCGCGCTCGAGCCCGGCTGCTGGTGCGCGCGCCGCCCGCGCATCGAGCGGCTCGATCCGCCGTTCTTCAAGTACCGGATCGATTTCGACCGCCTCGGCCTCGACGAGGGGTTCGGGGCCGTCTGCGTCTCGCGCCCGACGAATCCCACGGCGAACGTCCTCACCGACGCCGAGATCGAGCGGCTCTGGAAACTCTGCCGGGCACAGGACATCCCGCTCATCATCGACAGCGCCTACGGGGAACCCTTTCCGGGCATCGTCTTCGCCGAGGCCGCGCCGTTCTGGCGCGAAGGCGTGATCGCCTGCCTGAGCCTGTCGAAACTCGGCCTGCCGGGGCTCCGCACAGGGGTCGTGGTGGCCGACCCCGAGGTCATCGAGCGGCTCGGCCGCATGACGGCGATCGTCAGCCTGGCGCCGGTCCGCCTCGGCGCGGCGCTGGCCGCGGACCTGGTCGCCTCGGGCGAAATGTCCCGGCTCTGTGCGGACGTGATCCGTCCGTTCTACCAGAAGCGCGCGGAAGAGGCGGTGGCAGCGGCAACGGAGGCCTTCGACGGGCTGGACGTTCGGCTGCACGCCGTCGAGGGCGCCTTCTTCCTCTGGATCTGGTTCAGGGATCCGGCGCGCTCCTCGCTCCGGCTCTACCGCCGGCTCAAGGAGCGTGGCATCATCGTCGTGCCGGGTCGGCCCTTCGCATTCGGGCTCGACCGGCCGTGGACGCACGCCGACCGCTGCGTGCGGATCAACATCGGGCAGGATCCCGCCGAAGTGCGCCGGGCGCTGGCCGTCCTCGCGGAGGAATGCCGGGCGCCCGGCGCATGATCGACGACCATTCGGATCGGGCCGCCCGACCGCGGCCGGCCGGCGAAACGAGGCTGGGCAGCAGGCCCTTGCGGTGACATACTGCGCCGCACCCCCGCCCGCGGGAGACTGGCATGATCGTTAGAACCCTTCGGAACCTCTTCCGACGAACGCCGCGCGCCTCCGTCCCCGATTTGCTCGAGCGCCAGAAAGACCAGTGGACCCGGCTGGGCCGCGAGGCGCCCTACTGGTCGGTCCTCAGCGGCTGCGACCGCAGCCCGGAGATCGGCGAGGCGGACGAGGAAGAATTCTACCGCTCGGGCGCCGACGAGGTCGCCTGCCTGCGCGAGCAGTTCGAGGCCGCCGGCGCGGCGCTGCCCGGCGGGTGCTGCGTGGACTGGGGCTGCGGCCTGGGCCGGGTCCTGCTTCACCTGGCCGACCCCTTCGAGAAGGCCGTGGGCGTGGATATTTCCCGTCCGCATCTCGACCGCGCCCGCGCCCGCGCGGACGCGCGGTTTCCCCAACGCGCCTCGCGGTGCACCTGGCTGCACGCGGTCGAGGATGCGGACGCGATCGGGGCGCTTCACGGTCGGGTCGACCTTGTGCACTCGATCCTGGTGCTGCAGCACATGCCGCCCCCGCTGATGGAAGAGACCCTCGACACCTTCGCGCGCCTCCTGCGGCCGGGCGGCTGGGCCTTCTTCCAGATCCCCACGGGCGCGGAAGGCTACGACTACACCCGCTACAGCCTGACCCACGACGGCGACTTCGACATGCACGCGCTCCCGGAGGACCGGATCCGTGCCGTCTTCCGGCGGCACGGCTGCCGGGAATGCCTGAAGGTCGAAAAGGACCGGACCGGACCGCCGTTCGTTTCCCACTACTTTCTCTACCGCAAGGAACCGGGCGCCACCGCGTCTCCGGATGCGTCCGGAGCGACCGCGTCGCGCCAGGCGGAGCGGAAGTCGTAGGCCTCGTACCGCGCGATCCGTTCGCGCTGCCGGGCAAGCACCGCCGCCCGGAGTGCGGCGTCGGTGCGCAGGCGGGCCACGATCTCGGCAAGCGCGTCGAAACGCTTCTCGCGAAGCAGGATGCCCGCCCCGTCCAGCGTTTCGGGAACGGCCGCGGCCGCGTAGGCGACGACCGGAACATCGTTCTTCATCGCCTCGATCAGCGGCGCACAGAACCCCTCATGCTCGCTGAGGCACAGGAACACGTCGGCCGCCCGGTAGACGGCAAGCAACTCCTGAAACGACACCGACCCGAGCCACGCGATGTCCTCGATCTCAAGCATGCGCGCCCAGGCGATCAACTCGTCGCGGTAGCGCTCGAGCCCGTTGGACGCACCCACCAGCAACAGGCGGGCGTCGGGCGCGACAAAGCGTTTGACGTGGTAGAAGGCGGCCAGCAGGTCTTCGAAGCGCTTATTGGGGGCGACCCGACCGACGAAGGCGAGATTCAGCCGCCCGTCCGACCAGCGGCGCAGCCGGCGCGCATCCGGCCGCGCCTCGTGCGCCGAAAGGTCCAGCCAGAGCGGAATCACGCCGACGTCGCGGTGACCGAGCGCTTCCAGCTCGCGGGCGTTGTAGGCGCTCACGGCGAAGGCGCGGTGCACCGTGCCGGCCAGTTCCGCCGCCTGTTCGAGCCCAAGGGCCAGCTCCCGCGCCGTCGATTCGGATAGCCCCTCGAACCAGGCGGGAGGGGTGATGTTGTGGTAGAGCAGCAGGCGGCGGCAGGGCAGCCGGGCGAAGCGGAGGTTGACCGGCGACCCGATCGAGAGGTGCAACAGCGCCGTATCCCCGGGCGCCGGGCGCAACGCGTCCAGGTCCGCGACTCGGGAGCGGTCCTGGTCCGGAACCCGGCGCCGGTCCGTGAAGATCTCCGACGCGTAGCCCAGGTCGCGGAACAGGGCCTGCAGCACCAGCGCCTGGCTGCTGATCGCGTCCCCGGCGCGGAAACCGGCGACCAACTGGTGAACGGCAGGGACGGCACGAGCAGTCATCGCCCGAAGTCTAGCCGCCTTCCGTACCCCCTGCCAAGCTGCGACAGCAATTCCCACTATGGCGGCATGACGGTGCAGGGAGCAAAGGGGTCAGTCCCTGAATCTCGTAATCCGTGCCAGACGATCTCGCAAAGGGGTCAGTCCCTGAATCTCGTAATCCGTGCCAGACGATCTCGCGCTTTCGCCCGGACGCGATCCGTCGCCGCGTCGATACGGCGCGTGTACAGGGAGAGGCAATCGGCCCGCCCCATCCTCAGCCGGTGCGCGATCCATGCGTTCGGGACCGCCGTGCGGCGACGCACGAGCCATGCCACCAGCGCCTTCTCATCCGCACCTTTGGGCAGGGTTCGAAGGGTTTCCTCCGACAGACCAAGATGCGCCAACCCGACCCGCACCACCCGCTCCGCATCCCGCTCGTCGTGCTCCTGCACGGCTTCGCCGCTGAACGATTGCCGCTTTCCCTGAAGCTCGATCCTCTCCAGGAGATATTCCTTGAACGTCGGACTGCCGATGTACCATCCGCGTCGAATCCGCGCCCAGTGCCTGTCGGCTTGCCATGGCCGATCGCTGGCTAGCACCTCCTCGACGCGCATGCGAAGGTGCTCACGAAAGACCCGGCGTCCCCGGGCGTGGTCGGATACCCCAAGGCACTCGAACGTCCTATCCACGGTCAACCAACCCGGCCGGCGAGCGGGCGCAAGGAAGGCCGGATAGCTGCTCCAGGGATAACCACCAAGGCCACCCTGATCCGCGTTCACGTATCGCGCGCGTGCCGGATTCAGGTGGATGTAGTCACTCACTACCGCGAAGTACTCCCCGACGCCGGCCTCCACCAACAACGCCTTGTAACGCCCCTGGAAGAGGTGGCCGCCCAAGGCGTGACGCCGGTTGTAGCGCTGCGTATACGTACCCTGGAGCCAACGCATGCCCGCGACGAGATTGGGTTCCGGGGTCTCCAGCAACAGGTGATAGTGGTTGTCCATCAGCACGTACGCATGAACGCGCCAGCCGGTGCGTAGACAGGCGGCGGCCAAGGTGGCCAGAAAGCAGCGCCGGTCGTCGGCGTCCGAGAAGACATCTTCTCCCCGATCTCCACGACACATCACGTGGTAGACCGCCCCCGCATACTCGATACGTGGTCCACGCGGCATGCTCCACCTATAGCGCTTGGCCCGCATCCGGTCAACACGGATTACGAGATTCAGGGACTGACCCCTTTTTCGAGATTCAGGGACTGACCCCTTTTTGACCCTTGCCCTCAGAGCTGCGGCCGGGTATACAGCCCGGCCCTTGTGTCGCAGCTCGCCGCCCGGGATTCCCTGCCGATGTACCCATCCGATCGCCTGCGCAACGTCGCTATCATCGCCCATGTGGACCACGGCAAGACGACCCTGGTCGACGCGCTCTTCCGCCAGAGCGGGATGTTCGAGGCCCACCGCGTCGTGGCCGAGCGGCTGATGGATTCGATGGACCTCGAACGCGAACGGGGCATCACCATCGCGGCCAAGAACGGCGCGTTCTCCTACCGCGGGTATCGCGTCAACATCATCGATACCCCGGGCCACGCGGATTTCGGCGGCCAGGTCGAGCGCGTCCTTCAGATGGCGGACGGGGCACTGCTCCTGGTCGACGCGCAGGAGGGGCCGATGCCCCAGACGTTCTTCGTGCTGAAGAAAGCCCTGGCCCTCCGCCTGCCTGTGCTGGTCGTCATCAACAAGATGGACAAGCCGGCCGCCCGGCCGCATTGGGTCCTGGACCAGGTCTTCGACCTGTTCGTCAAGCTCGGCGCGCCGGACCACATCCTGGATTTCCACACGGTCTATACCGTGGCGCGCGAGGGGGTGGCTTCGCTGGACCCGGAGACGCGGGGCGCCGATCTGCTTCCGCTGCTCGAAGGGATCGTGCACCACCTTCCCGCGCCCGGCGGCGACCCGGACGGCCCGCTGCAACTCCAGGTCAAGAGCATCGATTACTCGCCGTTCCTGGGCCGCCTGGGTATCGGCAAGGTCACCTCCGGGGCGATCCGGGCCAACACCCCTGTCCTGGTGGCGAACCCGGACGGACGGCGACTGCCTACCCGGATTACCAAGCTGTACCGCTTCGAGGAGAACCGGAAGCTGGAGACCCCCGAGGCCGGACTGGGGGAGATCGTGGCCGTGGCCGGGATGGACGACGTCACCGTCGGCGACACCTATACCGATCCCGACCGGCCGATCCCGCTGCCGACCCTGGCCGTGGACCCGCCGACGCTCTCGATGACCTTCTTTCCGAACACATCGCCCTTCGCCGGGAAGGAAGGGGAATTCGTGACGTCCACGCGGCTTCGGGAGCGCCTGTTTCGCGAAACGCTGTCGGATGTCGCGCTGCATGTGCGCGACCTGGAGGATGCGTCGGCCTACCGGGTGTCCGGCCGCGGCGAGCTGCACCTCTCGATTCTCATCGAGCGCATGCGCAGGGAAGGTTACGAGTTCCAGGTCGGGTGTCCCGAGGTGATCACCCGCACGGAGAACGGCGTCCTGCTGGAACCCTACGAGGCGCTCACGCTGGACGTGGACGAGGCCAGCCTCGGCACGGTGATCGAGCATCTCGGCCTGCGCAAGGGCCAGATGACAGGGATGCACCACGACGACGGCATGGTCCGGCTGGAGTACACGATCCCCACGCGGGGGCTGCTCGGCTACCGGTCCGAGTTCATGTCCGCCACGCGCGGCATGGGCGTGATGAACTACATGTTCAACGGCTACGACCGGCACGTCGGTCCCATGCGCAACCGGAACAACGGGGTGCTGGTCAGCCGCGAGACCTGCACGACCGTGGCCTATGCGCTGTTCAACCTCCAGAACCGCGGGCGCCTCTTCCTGGGTCCGGGCGTACGCATCTACCGCGGCCAGATCGTGGGCGAGCATTGCCGGGAGAACGACCTGTGGGTCAACCCGGCGAAAGGCAAGCAACTGACGAACGTGCGGGCCTCCGGCTCCGACGAGAACGTCCTGCTGACCCCGGCGACCCGGTTGAGCCTGGAAGACTGCATCGCCTACATCAACCAGGACGAACGCGTGGAAGTCACGCCCAGGAGCATCCGCCTGCTCAAGGCCCCGGGGTGACGGGCTAGGCGTCGGACGGCTCGGGATCGAGCGGTTCGGCGACGATGTCGTCTCCGCGCCGGACAAGCGTCTCGAGCTTGCGCTCGACGGCTTCGAGCTGGCGGCTGCACTGGCGGATCAGCGCATGGCCTTCTTCGACGTGAGTCATCATGCGGTCGAGCGGCAGCTCGCCCGACTCCATCGCCTCGACGATGGCCTCGAGGCGTTCGAGCGCCTTCTCGAAGGGCAGTTCCTGGGCCGGCTTCTTTCGGGATTCCGCGCTCATGGGGTGGGCTCCTCGGGCTGGGGTTCCGGTTCGATCGTTCGGACATCGGCGGTGAAGGCGCCGCGCCAGAGCCGCGTGCGGACGCGGGCGCCGGGCTGCAGCGCATCGGCGTCGCGCAGGACGCGGCCGTCGGCGTCGAGCGTGACGCTGAAGCCCCGGCGCAGCACGCCGTCGGGGCCGAGCGCCCGGAGCTGGGCATCGAGCCGGCGCAGTTCGCCGCGCAGGGCCTCGAGCCGCGCTGTGGCGGCGCGCGGCAGCCGAAGGTGCGCGTCGTCGATCCGCTGCCGCCGTTCGCGGACGCCGACGGCCGCGGCGCCGTCGAGGCGGCGCCGTTGGAACGCGAGGCGTTCGCGCGTGCGCCGCACGAGGTGTCTCGGCTCCTGGAAGACGTGGTGGTGCGCCGCACGCTCGAAGCGCCGTCGCCATTCCAACCGCCGCCGGCCCAGGGCATCGCCGAGGCGCCGCGCCAGGTTATCGATCCGGGCGGCGAGCTCGTCCTTGCGGGCGACCACGAGTTCCGCGGCCGCGGACGGCGTGGGGGCGCGCAGGTCGGCGACGAAGTCGCCGATCGTGAAGTCGATCTCGTGGCCGACGGCGGAGATGACCGGGATGCGCGAACGCGCCATCGCGCGGGCGACCGCCTCCTCGTTGAAGGCCCAGAGATCCTCGAGGCTGCCGCCCCCGCGACCGACGATCATCACGTCGCAGGCGTCCGCCTCGTTGAGCAGGTCGATGGCGGCGGCGATTTGCGCCGCGGCGCCCTCGCCCTGCACACGCGCCGGGGCCAGAACGACGTGCAGGTTCGGAAACCGGCGGGTGAGGACGTTGAGGATATCGCGCAGCGCGGCGCCGCTGGGCGACGTGACCAGCCCGATCCGGCGCGGCAGGGCGGGAAGCGGCCGCTTGCGCGCCTCGTCGAAGAGCCCCTCGGCCTGCAGCCGCTGCTTGAGCTTCTCGAAAGCCGCATGCAACGCGCCGAGCCCGGCCTCCTCGAGGCGGCGGGCGATGAGCTGCGCCTTGCCCTGCCGCTCGTAGAGGCTGACGTCGCCGAGGATGCGGACCAGGAGCCCGACGCGCGGACGCACCAGGGCTCCGCGCTGCGCGCCGCGGAACATGACGACCGGGAACTGGGCGGACTCGTCCTTGATCGAGAAATACCAATGCCCGGACGGATGGTCCGTGAAGTTCGAGATCTCGCCCTCGACCCAGACCTCGCCGACCTCCTCCTCGAGCAGCGCGCGGAGGCGGCGGGCAAGCCGCGTGACGCTCAGCACCTCCGGCGCGCCGGCCGCGCCGGCCGCGCCGGCCGCACGCGCCGCGCCGGCCGCACGCGCCGCGGCGGCGGCGAACAGGTCGTCGGCCGGCGTCATACCGGAAGCTCCTCCTCGCGCAGCCGCAGCCGGGCGAGGCGTCGGCACCGGCCGGTAGCGGGATGAAGTTCGAGGCGGAGACCTTCGAGGACCGCCGGGCCATCGGCCACGTCGAAACGCTGGGGCATGCCGGTCATAAACCGGCGCAGCACCGCATCGACGTTGCGCCCGAGAATCGAGCGCTCCGGGCCGGTCATGCCCAGGTCGGAGAGACAGGCCGTGCCCCGCGGCAGGATCCGCTCGTCGGCGGTCTGCACGTGCGTATGGCTCCCGATCACGGCGGCCACACGGCCGTCCAGGTGCCAACCCATCGCGATCTTCTCGGAGGTGGCCTCCGCGTGAAGATCGACGAGGACCGGCCCGGTCGGCGCGGGCAGCGCGCGCAGCAGCGCGTCGGCGCAGCGGAACGGGCAGTCGGCGGCGGGCCCCATGAAAACGCGCCCGAGCAGACTGACGACGGTCAGCGGGCCGGCCGGCGTGGCGACGGTTGTCCACCCGCGCCCCGGACAGCCCGGCGGGAGATTGGCGGGCCGGACGAGCCGCGGGTCGCGGTCGATCTGCCCGGCGAACTCGCGCTGGTCCCAGACGTGGTCGCCGAGCGTAAGGACGTCGGCGCCGACGGCGAACAGCTCTTCGGCGAGGGGCAGCGTCAGGCCGCGCCCGCCGGCGGCGTTCTCGGCATTGACGACGACGGCGTCGAATCGGTGCCGTTCCCGCAAGCCGGGCAGCGCGCGCGCCAGGATGCGGCGGCCGGGACCGCCGACCACATCGCCGATCACCAGGATACGCATGCCGCCGGCCCTCCCTCCGCGCCGCTCATCGCGCGTACTCCACGCAGCGCGTTTCGCGGATGACCGTCACCCGGATCTGCCCGGAGAACCGAACCTCCTCGGAAAGACGGCGTCCGATCTCGCGGGCGAGCAGAACGAGACCCGCGTCATCCACCTTCTCGGGCGCGGCCAATACACGCAGCTCGCGGCCGGCCTGGACGGCGTAGCAGCTCCGGACGCCGGGACAGGCGGCGGCGACGGCCTCGATCCGCGCGAGGCGTTCGACGTAGAGCGCGGCATTCTCGGAGCGCGCGCCGGGCCGGGCGGCGGTTACGGCGTCGGCCGCGGCCGCGAGCGCGGCATAGGCGCTGCCGGAGGATGCCTCGCGGTGATGCGCGGCGACGGCGTCCACGACCTCGGCGGACTCGCCGTGACGGCGGAGGAAGTCGGCCCCAATCGCCGCGTGCGAGCCCTCGCTCTCGTGGTCCATCGCCTTGCCGAGGTCATGGAAGAGCCCGACGCGTCGGGCAAGCGCCGGATCGAGTCCAATCTCGGAGGCCATCGCGCCCATCAACCGGGCCGCTTCGATCGCATGCTGCAGCACGTTCTGTCCGAAACTGTGGCGGAAGCGTAGTTGGCCGACCGCCGCCTCGACCTCCGGCGCCACGCCCTCAAGGTCCAGCGTGCGCACCGCCTCCGCGCCGGCTTCCCGGACCATCTGCTCGACGCCCGCACGGACCTCGGCGACGGCCTCCTCGATCCGCGGGGGATGAATCCGGCCGTCGGCCACCAGCCGTTCGAGCGCGCGGCGCGCGATCTCGCGGCGGATCGGATCGAACCCGGAGACCAGGGCGACCCCCGGCGTGTCGTCGATGACGATGGTGCAGCCGGTTTCGGCTTCCAAGGCGCGGATATTGCGCCCCTCGCGGCCGATGATCCGGCCCTTCATCCCGTCGGAGGGCAGCCGCACGGTGGCGGCGGCGGTTTCGGCGACCTGGGGTGCGGCGAACCGCTCGATCGCGGTCACGAGGACTTCCCGCGCGCGATCGGCGGCGGTGGCGAGCGCCTCGTCCTGGCAGCGGCGGACCAGATCGGCCGCCTCACCCCGCAGCTCCTGTTCGAGCGCGGCGAGCAGCTCGCCGCGCGCCGCGTCGACCGTCAGACCGGCGACCCGGGCGAGCCGATCGCGCACCTCGGCCCGCGCGGCATCCAGTTCGCCGCGGCCCTGTTGCACCTCGGCGGCGGCCGCATCAAGGGCGGCCTGTCTCGCCTCGGCGGCGGTCTCCTTGCGGTCGAGCACGGCAAGGCGCCGGTCCAGAGCGGACTCGCGCTTGCTGAGCAGGGCGTCGCGCTCCACCTGCTCGGCGCGGCGCGCAGCGGTTTCGGCCTCGAACGCTTCACGGACGCGGAGCTGGAGGGCGCGCGCGTCGAGTTCGGCGTCGCGGCGCAGGGCTTCGGCCTCGGCGCGCGCCTCGCCGACAATCCGCTCCGCCTCGCGGCCCGCGCCGCCGCGCTGTGCGCGACGGAACGCCGCGCACGCGAGGAACCCGACGACGAGCCCCGCGACCATGGTGAGCACGGGGAAGAGCCAGAGGACTTCAAGACGCATGTCGAGCATCGTCGGCCTCCTTCCGCGCGGGCGACGCGCTTTCCTCGGTGACGATCCAGTCGACGGCCTCGTCGTGCGGTCCGGCCGGCACACGCGCGACGCACTGGAAGGCGAAGGCCAGCCCGATGCGCGCGGCACGCGGCGTGCCGGCCAGCAGCCGGTCGTAGTGTCCGCCGCCGCGGCCGATCCGCCGGCCCGCCGCGTCGAAGGCGAGTCCCGGGACGATCACAGTGTCGGGCGGCCGGGGCTCGCCGGCCGGGAGCGGCGGTTGCGGGATGCCGAGCGGCCCGGGCGAAAGCGGAACGCCCTCGCCCCACGGCGCCCAGCGGTAGGCGCGGCCTTGCGCATCCCAGGCGGGCAGCAGGACCCGCTTCCCGGCGCGGCGAAGCGCGTCATCGAGCGCGGCGACCG
>PWTM01000165.1 GCA_003563855.1 PVC group bacterium
ACGGCGCAAGAGCTTGCGCGTGGCCTTGGCGAGAATCTTGTGGCCCGTCTTGGGATTGAAGTGCATGCGCCGACCGATCTCCTGATACGTCAGGCACGCTCGCCGCAGGTAGATGATCCGCGGCAGGCGCGGGTCAATCCTGTACGCCTCGGCGAAGGCGTCTTCCTCGTCGTGCGTGGCGCAAAGGGTGCGCCCGGTAGTCGGCCTGTGCAGGGACATCGTGAGGGTCGCCCCCTTGTCCAGGCAGACCTCCATGCATTCGCCGGAGCAGTACCCCCCGCCCCATTGGTACTCGCTCAGCGGCTTTCGGCATCTTGGGTTCAGGCACAGCATCACGCGCCCCCTTTCTCGTCCCACGTAACCGACAGAAATCTTTTGATCCCTGCGGCGCGAAACCTTTCCAGCTTTGCTTGCCTGCGCTTGTATGGCTTTCCTAGCTTTGTACGCTTTGCAAAATACGGGTGGCTATCTATCGGCACTTCTACCGCCCTGATTGAGCCTAAGGATTTCGACACACGCGCGAACGAATCTGCGGCCTCCCGCGGTGATTGCGCGTATCGCAACAGACCTATTTTTCTCATCGGCACACTCCCAGTATCGCCGCCGCCACGAATTGCATGACCTCACAGTCAAAGATGTGATCCTGCGACTGCCCCGGCTTCGTCAGCCATACGCCGTCGCGCAGCTCCGTGCTTGTGACCTGCCGCACGTAGTCGCGCTCGATCCCGCGATACACGGCCCAGAGCTGCGGCGTCTCGCCGCGTATCGCCGCCAGCAGCCGGCCGCGAAACTCGTGCGTGTTCCAGGTGTACTGCTTGACGGTCGTTCGGCCGGCGCCGCGCTTGCCCTCGTAGGGGTCCACTTCCTGCATGCGGTAGGGCATCGCCAGCTTGTCGTCACCTAGCAGTGCGATGGCGCCGCGCTCAGCGCAGTAGTCCAGCACCTCCATGCGGCGGCCGGCGTAGTGGTTGTCCATGAATACCCGGTACGCGTTGTGCCGGTCCGCCGCCGCCTCGATCTCCTCGAAGCTGGTCGCCTTGCCGTGGGAAATCAGCGCAGACTCGCCGGGCTCGCGCCATTGCCGCGCCACCCACTGAAACCAGTCGCGATGCACGTCGGCGGTCAGAATCACGAACTGCGCGCGCTGGTCTTCCGTCTCGCTTTCCGGCACGCCGAACATGGCCGATCCCGGCGCGTAGTCCCGCTCGCGGTGCGCCAGTGCCCCCTCGTCGGCGTCGTCCCGCTCGGCCACGTACACGTCTGCCCAGTACTCGGCGAAGTAGGTCCGCAGCGCCATGTTGCCGCGCTGCTTCGCCCCGAGGAACGCCGCGGCGATCTCGCCGAACGCGCCACTGCCGAACGGGACCATTAGCTGCGTGACTCGGTACCCGCGCCGGCCAGGCGAACCCACGGCGGTCGGCTGCCATGCGCCGGCGCGAACGACGGCCATGCGGTCGGCCTCGTCGATGCGCGTGCCGGACGGGGTGACGTAGTGCGCCGTGGCCCGCACGCGCTCCAGATCCCAGGTCTCGTCTTCGCGCCGGCAGTCGGGCGCCCACTTGATGCCGTCGGGCGTGTCCGGGCCGCCGAGGCGAAAAGCGAACGCCTCACCGGTCGCAGGGTCCGGCATGCGCCATTCGCGCCGGTCGGTCTGGCCGTACAGAGCCAGGATAGGCGACTTCTCGAGGGCGCCGCGCCGCGCCGGGTCGATGCTGCTGCCGAAGACGAGCGTGTGAAACGGGTAGGTGTCGCATCGCTTCCGGGCCATGTCGGCGGACCACTCCGGCCAGGTATCGACCTCGTCGCAGAAGATGATCTCCCATCCGTCCTGCTTGAAGGCCTGCTTTGCCCGGGGCCAGGAGACGCGGAAGTCCATGGCGTCGGTTTGGATCTCATGCTCGGTCTCGCGGGCGCCGCGCATGGCTGCCGCCGTCTCTGCGCTGGCCCGCATGCCGCGCTTGATCCGCTCCTGCATGAACCGCTCGCCGCTGACCTGGTCGCCGGTCAGGTACATGCACCGCGCCGGAGCCTGGGCGAAGATCCAACGCAGCGGGACGAGGCACATGTTTTCCGAGTACCCGGCCCGGCTGTTCTTGAGGACCACGATCTCGCGCACGTCGTCGGCCTGGATCGCCTCCTGCGGCTCTTTCCAGAACGGCATGTAGTCGGGATCGTAGGGGCCGTGGATCGGCGTGTCGTAGGGGGGCACGAGGGAGTAGTCCACGCTGCGCGCCGCCCACTGCCAGAGCGGCTCGGGGTCCGGCAGACGCAGCAGTTCCGCGATGCGCCGGCGATCCTCTTTGGGCAGCGCCTTCAGGATTCGGCCTCCGCGCGGATGGCCGCGTATGTTTTGCGGCGCGCGTCCTCGAGCCTGCGCTTGATCTCGGGATCGCCGACCTCCGCTGAGGTGGTCTTGATCCACACGTCGACGCCGCGCCGGAACGCCTGCGCGATGGCGCCGCACCGGGCGCGGTACTCTTCCACGGGCATGACCTCGCCGCGCAGTCGGGCGAGGTGGTGTTCGGCCGTGTCGGCGTCCGCCTTGAGCTTGCGGATCTGCTCGCGGGTCTTCTGGACGAGCAGGTCCACTTTACCGCCGCCCTTCATCTCGGCTGGCAGCTCCCCGGCGAGCCGACGCATGTCCATCTGGTCGCCTGCCGCGCTGGCGCGCAGCAACGCGGCCGAGTCGTACATGCCATCCCTGCCGCGTTTGATCCCGCGCTTCCGCGCCTGCGCGGACACGGCCTGCCGGCTCTTGCCGAGGTGCTCGGCCATTTCAGTAATCGTGACGCGCCTTTTCATTTGTCAATCCCTTCTGACTCCCAGTACTGCCGCGCATTTTCGCGTAGTGGCCTTCCCCTCATTGAGACCCCCTCGGGTAAGTACCTACCGGGGCCGGGGGGTTCACATCCACTCCTCCCCCATGCCGTCGTCCTCGCATGCCGATTCCGCGCCCGTAGCGGCCCCTGTGGCTCGTCCTACGCCCAAACCCGGCCCAGCGCCCGTCTTGCCCCCCGCAAGCCCGCCTGCGGCCTCCTGCGCGCTCATGCCATCGCATCCTGTGCCGCTTTCGCCCTGCGGTTGTTCGTCGCCAGCTCGATCCCTGCCGTGATCGGGTCAATGCCTTCGTACTTCGGGGCGTTCCGGTAGCCGTCCCGCACCGCCCGCATGGCGTCGGCCACGTCCACGCCGGTTTCCTTTGCCGTCCATATCCGGTCTGCCACGTCGTCCCGCACTCGCTTCCATGCCTCCATCTTCGGATCGTCGCCATCGTCGCCCCACTTGCCGCGCCTGCCACGGGCCCGGGTCGGCTCTGCGCCCGCTGCCCGGGCCACCATCTTGCGGACGGAGGCCAGCGGGTTGTCGTAGGGCTTCATGGCGTTGGCGTGATCAGCCACCCATGCCCGCACGGCGTCGGCCAGGCGTGCCCGGTCGGGGCAGGCTTGCAGGGCGCTGGCCACGGCCATCTCGGTCATGCACGAGTACTCCGGTCGGGCATCCCGGATAGCTGCAACCATGGACGGCAACGATTCATCGACTTCCCGCGCGCATGCGCGCTGAGAGAGTGTCTCTGTATCTGTCTCTGTATCTCTCTCTGTCTCTGTCTCTGAGCCTAGCACTTTTGGCGCAACCTTGCTAGCAGGGTTGCTAGCATCCTTGCTAGCATGGATGTATTCTGCCTGTAGCAAGGGCTTTATGTTGACGCTCTCGGGCGCTATCCCGGTGTGCGAGGCGAGCCATTGCGGGTCGTCCGTCGGGATGATGCCGTTGTACCGGGAGGCCAGGGCAAGCAGCATCAGAAACGTGAGCTTGGCCGTGTCGGGCAGGGATCGAAACCGCTTCGGGTTACCGTCCTCGTCGAAGTCGTCCAGCACCTCGACGTAGAGCTTCACCCATGGCGGGCGGCGGTCCTTGTAGTGCTGGAAGTGCCGCCAGTTGCGGATCTCAAGTTTCATGCCCGCGCCTCCTCACCAAAAAAAGCCCGCCACGCAGCGTGCGATGAACGATGCCGAGATCGGCGCGGTTCCGCTGCGGGCGGGCAAATGGGTTGTCTCGTATCGCTCATCGCACCTGTATCCTACCACGGCCCGCGCAAGGGGCAAGGATGGATTCACGCGCCGTCATAGCGGCAGCCCCCCTTGGGCAAGCTCGTGCTCAATGCGTGCCCGCATGATCTCGAAGCTCTCCGGGTCGCGCTCAATGCCGATGAACC
>PWTM01000179.1 GCA_003563855.1 PVC group bacterium
GAACCACCTCGAGAATCACGCCGCCTACCACCTGCGGGCTTTCGCGCTTCGGAAACGCGCTAAGCCGACCCACTCCAACTCTCTACGCAAACCGGCCGGCGAAAACTGGGGAATGTCCTCTGCCGATCAGGGGCTGGGCTGCGGTCAGTCCTCGGCTCGGTAGCGCCGCGTGCCCTCGGCATGCGCGGCGGGGAGCTGGCTCCGGTCGCGGAGGAAGGTGGTACCCGGCGGCGCATCCGCACCGTCGGCCGCCCCCCACGGATGGCCCAGCACGAAGTGGCGAACCGGAAGACGGGGCCAGTCGCCCTCGACGCGGTCCGACCCCTCCACGAGCACCATCGGGCTCATGACGTCCGGGGGGGGTGGGCTCGCCTGCGAGACGACCCACAGCTCGCCGTCCACCTCGATCACCTCCCGAATCCGGATGCTCCACCCGGGCGAAGGGAGCTGGAGGCTTATGGTAATCGCGCGATCGCCGTCCGCCGGCGCGCGGGGCGCCTCGGGCGCCGGGCGCGGTGGAGCCGGAGGCGCCTCCCGGCGCGGCGCGCGATCGCCGGGCACGGGCGCGCGCGGACCCCGACCGGGCCGTGCGCGCTGCGGCGGCGCCCAGCGCACATCGGAGCGAAGGACGAACAGGCGGACATGCGGCCGAAGATCCCGCGTCAGGCCGCCGGTGTAGGTAAAATGGACCTGTTCGGGAAGCGACTCGGCCACGCGGAATTCCAGCCGGTCCTGCCCCGAGCCTCGCCAGGCGAAGAGCAGCAGCAACTGGCGGTCGAAATCGACCTGCCCGGCCAGCGCCTTCGCGTCGTCCGGCTGGAAGTGCTTCTCCACCTCCTCGGCGGAGCGGAGCGCCAGCGGCGCACTCGGACTGGCGCCGCCCTCACGCCGGAAGACCTCCGGCCGCGGCGCCGGGACCGGACGGATCTCACGGATCGGGGCGAACGCGGCCAGGCGCTCCTGTGCCGCCCGCGCGTCGGCCGGCTCTTGCGCGCCCGCGCGCGATAGCCCGGCCAGCCCGAGCAGCAGCCCCGCGGTCATGACAGCCCGATTCATCTTCATTCCATAGATCCTTCCCTGGTTGCGTCAGCGCCAGCTCGGCGCCATTCTACTCCTTGGACGTCCCTCAAGGAAGTTTTCTTCAGGCGTAACGGCCCCGGTCGCCGCGAGGACATTCCCCCAGTTCTCGCCGGCTGATTTGCGTAGAGTATTGGAGCGGGGCTGACGCCGGGGCTTCAGCCTATGGAGTGCGGTGGCAGAGTCCCGGGCGCGCCGCGCGGCCGGGACGGCGACACCGCTTTCGCCCCCGCCAGAGACCGTTTACCCCCGCCAACCGAAAGCGGCGTCGCCGGGCTTCGCCCTCTGCCGCCGCACTCCATATCGCGCGTCATCCCTCCTGGCAGAATAAGAGCCCCCGCAGAAGCGAAGGGGGGGGTGGGTGTCCCCCCCCAGGGAACGCCACGCTCCAGCGTGGCTCGGTCCTGGTCCGCAGGTTCTCGTGATCGTCCTCGTCTTTCGTCCTCGTCCTCGGAGGTTGCAGGACGGAGAGGACGAGGACGAGGACGATCACGAGGACGAAGTGAAGACGGCCGCGTAGTCCCGACAGGGTGCACTTCGCGCATCATCGGGTGGAGCCTTCCGGCCGCGCGTTGCCGTACCGGCGTAAGGACTCTATAGTCCCCGGCACGGTTGGCGCGCGCAGGCGTCCGTGCCGGCCCGGGCAAAAGCGACCGGCCGGCTTTCGCGGCGGACGCGGAGGGCACGGGGTTTGAAGACGGGCATCGTCCTGATGGGGTTGATCCTGCTGCTGCTCCTGGCGGCGGTGCTGCCGATCGCCGGCGACCGATCCGCCGAAGCGCTCTACTACTCCCCCGTCACCATCGTCTTGCTCGGGCTCCTGGCCGGGTCCTGCGCCTGGTGCTGCCGGCGAAGGCGCCGGGGCTGGCGGCAGGCGGGCTTCCTGCTCGCCCACCTCGGGGTCGCCGTCGTGCTCGCGGGCGCCGGGGCCGGCTTTCTGTTCGGCGCGCGCGCCATGGTCCGGCTGCCCCTGCGGTCCGGACACCGCATCGACACCCTCACCGTCGACGCCCGGCGCCGGATTCCGCTCGGGTTCGAGGTGGCCGCCCGGGATTTCGAGGTCGCCTTCTACCCGCCCGTCTACGTCCGCTGGCACCCCCTGCCGCCCGGGGAGGTCGCGCCCGGCGACGTTCCGTTCCGGCCCGGCGAGGAATTCGAGGCGGAGCGCGACGGCCCCTGGGACCTCGGGGACGGCCGGACCTTCGATCCCGCCACCCTCTGGAACGCGTTCCGCTCCGAGTGGGTGCCGCAGTACAGCCTGCCGGACGGAACCCTCCTGGCGATCGCGCGTCAGACCCCGCGCTTCTTCGGCTTTACGCTGACCATCGCGGACGGAGACGCGCGCCGGGAGATCCCCGTCGAAGTGAACCGGCCGGCCACCCATGGCGGCTGGCGCTTCTACCTGATGTCCTACGACACGCGCGGCCGTTCCTATGTGGACCTTTCCGTTCGTCGCGATCCGGGCCGCACGACGGTCATCGCCGGCATATGGATGCTCATCGCCGGCGTATGCATCCTGTGTTTCCGGCGCACGCTGGAGGCTTCCGATGGCATGGCCTGACCTGGTCAACCCCCTGCTGATCGCCGCGGCCGCGCTGTATGTCGTGTCCGGCGCACTCTTCGCGCTGAAACGGACGCGGGTTGCCCAGGTCGCGATCGGGCTGGGCTGGGGCCTGAACCTGGCGGTCTTCGCCGTCAACGCGCGGATCGTGGGCGATATCCCGATGGGTAACCTCTACCAGGTGCAGGTGGTCCTGGCGCTGTGCTTTCCGCCACTGCTCCTGATGCTCGCCCTGCGCGACCGGCTCGGCTGGACCGCGCCCGTCTTCGCCGTCGGATCGGCCCTGCCCCTGGTCGGCGCGCTCTTCATGGACAAGCAGGCCGCCTGGCGCCGCATGCCCGCGCTGCAGTCGGGCTGGTTCGTGCCGCATGTTTTGAGCTACATGATCGGCTATGCCCTCTGCACGGTCGCTTTCATCCTGCTGATCCGGCTCTGGCTCGGCCGCGCCCGCCGGACGGAATACCGCCGCGCCATCCACCAGGTCCTGCGCACCGCCTTCCCCTTCATGACCTTTGGCCTGCTCAGCGGCGCCCTATGGGCCGAGGCGGCCTGGGGCCGGTACTGGAGCTGGGACGCCAAGGAGGTCTGGTCGTTGATCACCTGGGGCCTGTACGCGATCTATTTCCACATGCGCGCAAGCCCCTGGCGCCGGTGGGCGGACCTGCCGCACCTGCTGGCCTACCTGGCGCTCCTGACGACGTTCTTCCTCGTCAACCTGCTGCCGAGGCTCGGGAGCCTGCTGCACAGCTACGCGTGAACGGGCGCCTCGCTACTCCTCGATCACGACGCGGAAGCCCACGTTGAAGACCACCTGCCAGGGATAGTAGCCGAGCCGGTAGCTCGATGTGGCGCGGTAGGGGCGGTCGAAGAAGGATCCGCCCCGCACGGTCTTCCTGAGTTCCGAAACGAGACACCCGTTCACTGATGGGGCTTCGCCAGTCGCTACAGCCGTAGCGAAAGAGTGGCGCGAGTGATCGGATAGGGATGGTCGGGTAAGGGGGGTCGGGTAAGAGTATACGCTTAAGAGTATGCGGTTAAGGGGGCGGCGGGTAAGGGGGGTCGGGTAAGAGTATGCGCTTAAGAGTATGCGGTTAAGGGGGGATCGGGTAAGGGTGTTCGGGGTGTCATTTGCTGGTCACCGCCTTAGAAAGCGCCGCAAGCATGGCCGCCACGCGACGAAGCAATTCACGTCCCTCGGCAGCGTTCCCAGCCTGATCGAAACCGATACTACCGGCAAGATCAAGAAGTGCCGACGACTGTATGGTGGCCCTGTAGGCCGTCTGGTAGAACCTCGATTGATCCGCTCCAGTGAACCTTCCGTTGCCCTCCGCGATGTTCAGAACGATAGCCGTGGTCGACTTGTCGAGCTTCGAGCAGAGGTCTGTACTGCACGAGAATTCCGTCAGCATGGGTTCCAGCCACGCAATGAGCTGCAGGGCTACCTGGTACACGTCCAGGTCCTCGTGATCGAAAAGATGGCCCTTCTTCGTGCGATACGGGGCATGGTTCTCGCGGACTCTGTTGGCCGCGCTCTTACGCATCGTGAGAAGGATGCTGACGATCTCCGCCAA
>PWTM01000291.1 GCA_003563855.1 PVC group bacterium
CGATCTGCCCGCCGCGGCCCGCGGCCGGCCTCTGCGAGAACCTCGAGGTGCTGGTCGTCGCGGTCGCGGTGGCGATGGCGATCCGCACGTTCTTCATCCAGCCCTTCAAGATCCCGACCGGCTCGATGCAGCCGACGCTCCACGGCGTGACGGCCCGCGCGCAGGAGGGGCCGGCCTGGCACGACCGCGTACCGTTGAACTACGTGGGCTGGGCGCTCTTCGGCGAGGGTTACCGCGAGGTGCGCGCGCAGCGGACGGGTCGCGTCGAGAACGTCGCGCGAGGGGCGGACTTCTCGCTCGTCGTGATCGACGGTCGGGCCCAGCGCCTGCGTAACGCCTGGCTCGACTCGGGCCTGCTCCGCGTGCGTCCCGACGACCGGGTCGTCCGCGGGCAGGTCCTGGCCGCCGGCCGGCTGCGGCTGGGCGACCACGTCTTCGTCAACCGGCTCCGCTCCAACTTCACGCGGCCGCAACGCGGCGAGATTCTCGTCTTCGATACCGGCCGGATCGACCACCCGCAGGTCCGGCCGGGCTACTACATCAAACGGCTCTGCGGGATGCCGGGCGAGACGGTGGCGATCGAGCCGCCCTACCTCGTGGCCGACGGCCGGCGCGTGACCGAGCCGGCCGTCTTCCGCCAGCTCGTCGAGGCGCAGGCGCCCGGCTATGCGCCGGGGCACCGGCCGGCCGAGCCGTTCCTGCCGGCGCCCGGAGTGCCGCTCCGGCTCGGGCCGGACGAGTTCCTCATGCTGGGCGACAACACCCGCGCGAGTCTCGACAGCCGCTATTTCGGCCCGGTCCGGCGCGAGAGCCTCGTCGGCCCGGCCTTCATGGTCTACTGGCCGCTCGGCTCGCGCTGGGGCCGCATCCGCTGAACCCTGTCCCAACCGTCGTCCAAGGCTTGGAAGACCGGGCGCTTCCGGCTTCCAAGCCTTGGAGGACACGGAAGTCCCGGGGCTTGTCGCGATTCGGATGGGGAAGGGGGCAAGGCGGGAATGTCCGTCGAGTAGAAGACATTCGCCGGCAGGCCGATCACGGCATCCACGTGACCTCTCTCGGCGGCTTTGTGTTGTTGGTCGTTTGGGGTCATGCGGAATTCCCCCGCGTTCGTTCGTTCAGCAATCGCTCCAGCATGCCGCCGGGCGCGACATGGGGGGTGAATAGCGCGTCGGCGCGTTCGATCACGAACCGATTCCTTGCCTCTGCCGCCGCCAGGTTGCCGGAGACGTCGCGCATTTCGAGAATCAACATGCGGTTCTCTTCCAGCGCGTCTCGCACGCCCGGCGCAAAGGCGGTGTTCTCGATGCCCCAGGCCGGACAGGCAATCACCCGCCGCCCGTTCTTGAGCAGCCAGTCCAGAATCTCCTTCTCCTTGGGCGAATGCCATCCGCCGAAATAGACATCGGCCTCGGGCAGCCTCCCGATCTTCGGCGCGTTACGGCTGCACAACACCCCCAGCTTCTGCCCGCTCCACAACGCCGGATTCCCGATGCCCCGCAATCCGCTGCCCATTTCCTGTACGCACCGCCAGGGATTCATGCGGATGTATTCCGTGATGCGCCGCTCTGCCTCGGGCGTGCGGACGATGGATTCGTAATAATTGCGGTGCCAGATGCGGGGGGGGGCCATGCCTTTGACCACCCCGATCTTGAATCCGCGAACGACGGACCCCAACGTGCGCGACGTGCCGTGCGGGCGATCCCGTACGGGCGAAAGATTTTTCGCCCCTACAGTCCTCGCCATGCGGATGATCCCATGCACATGATCGGGCATGACCACGAATGCACCCGGCTCGGCCTGCGGAAAATGCTGGGAAATGCTACGCCAACATTCCTCCGCCACGCTCTTGGCGGCCTCACTGGCAAAGACATCGCCGGCTTCCCGATGCGCGCAGATCGTTACGAAATACACCCCGCCCCCGGCATAATCATGCCCCCTCAGCCGAATCGAACGCCGGTGATGGACGGCGGGATCGTAGCTCACGCCTCCGCCTCCGGCGCCAGGAACAGGCCTTGGAAAGCGGCGCGCCGGGTTCAGGGTGTGTTGAGAGACGCGGCGAAATCGACCTTGACCGGCGCCTTCGTCTGTTTCGCCTTCTTGAGGTAGCGCGACGTCGCGCAGCGCTTCTTGAGGTGCCGCCAGTAGGCGGGGCCCGAGAGCGGCAGCTCGACCGTCCGGTTCGTGAAGGTGGACATCAGCATCGCGTTGGCGAGCTCGACGGAATGGATGCCCTCGACCGCGGGCGCCATCAGCTCAGTCCCGTCCAGGATGGCGTTGACGAAGTTCGTCCGGATGCCGTTGTGGCCGCCGCCCCCGCCGCGCAACGGGATCTCGATCTTCCAGACCTCGGGCCGGCCGAACATGGAATCCGTCTCGCGGTTGTACACGTCGATCGGCTGGACGTTGCGGGTGAAAAGGACCTTGCCGCCCTCGACCAGCAGCTTCCCGCGCGTCCCGGTGATCTCGAGCCGGTTCGTTCCGGGCGCCTCGCCGGTGGTGGTGATGAAGGTGCCGGAGGCGCCGTTGGCGTACTCGAAGTAGGCGGTGACATCGTCTTCGACCTCGATGTCGTGGTAGCGGCCGAAGTGACAGGTGGCGCGCATGCGCACGGGCATGCCGGCGATCCACTGCAGGAGGTCGAGGTTGTGCGGGCACTGGTTGAGCAGCACGCCGCCGCCTTCGCCCGCCCAGGTCGCCCGCCAGCCGCCGGAGGCGTAGTAGGCCTCGGAGCGGAACCAGCTCGTGATGATCCAGCTCAGGCGCTGGAGTTCGCCCAGCTCGCCGGAGCGCATGAGCTCGCGCGCCTTGATGTAGGCGGCTTCGGTCCGCTGCTGGAACATGGCCCCGAAGACGGGCTTGGGGTTCGCCTTCGCCGCGGCGATCAGGCGCTCGGCATCGGCCTTGTGGACGGAGATCGGCTTCTCGACGAGCGTGTGCAGGCCGTTCCGGAGCGCGTCGATCCCGATCGTCGTGTGCGCGTAGTGCGGGGTGGCGATGAGCACGGCGTCGACGGTGCCCGAGCGGATCAGCTCGCGGCTGTCGGTGAAGGCCGGAAGTCCCTCGTAGGGCGCGAGCCGCGCCGGGTCGATATCGCAGACGGCGGCGAGCGTGGCCCGGGGCGTCTGCCCCTTGCGAAACGCGTCGGCGTGGCCGCCGCCCATGACGCCCAGTCCGATGATGCCGAAGCGCACCCGGTTCTTCTCGATGGTCTTGCTCTTCTTCCTGGCCATGGCCTCTCCTCGTGTTTCCCTGTGCTGCCCCGGCGACCCGCCGCCGCGAACCGCGGGGAGCATGGCAAAGCCGAAGCGCGCCGGCAAGCGCGATCGCGCGGCAGGATTGCATCGGGCCTCTCGATAGGCTATGCAGGGGCGGCCCGGGCGGGACGCGCGGGACGGCGGGAGGCGGCGGCATGGAGTCGAAAGCGGAAGTCGAGGCAATCGACGTGCGGTACGTGGCGCACCTGGCACGGATGGAGCTGACGGACGAGGAGGCGGCGCTCTACCAGGCGCAGCTCCGGCATGTGCTCGACTACATCGACCAGCTCCGCGAGCTGGACGTGGAGGGGGTCGAACCGACCGCCCACCCGAGCCCGGTCTTCAACGTATTCCGGCCCGACACGCCCGGGCCGACGCAGCCGCTCGAGGCGACGGAGGCGAATGCGCCCCGCACGCGCGCCGGGCTCTTCATCGTGCCGCGGATCGTGGAGTAGGGGGCCTACGGGACACGCGATGGCGGACGACTGGAACCGGCGTACGGCGCACGAGATCGGGGCGGCCCTCGACCGCGGGGAATGCCGCGCCGAGGAGGTGGTCGCCTCCGTGCTCGCGGCGATCCGCGAGCGTGACGGCGCGATCGGGGCCTACGTGCACGTCGACGAGGCCGACGCGCTCGAACAGGCGCGGGCGGCGGACGCGGCGCGCGCCGGGGGCCGGCGCGGCCCTCTGCTGGGCGTCCCGGTGGCGGTCAAGGACCTGATCAACGTCGCGGGCCAGCCCTGCACCTGCGGCTCGCGCATCCTCGCGGGGTACCGCGCGACCTACGACGCGACGGTTATCGCCCGCCTGCGCGCGGCGGGGGCCGTGCTGCTCGGCCGCACGAACATGGACGAGTTCGCGATGGGCTCGAGCACGGAGAACTCCGCGCTCGGCGTGACCCGCAATCCCTGGGCGCCCGCCTGCGTGCCGGGCGGATCGAGCGGCGGC
>PWTM01000015.1 GCA_003563855.1 PVC group bacterium
AATGACAAGAAGTCGCTTCGCCTCATTCGGGGCAGCACTTCCGACTGGTCCGAGTTGGCCTGGTCTTGCGTCGGTATGGCCAACGCTCACGGCGGCACAATCATCATAGGTGTTGAAGATGGAGACCAAACGCCGCCGCAGCAGCAGCGCATAGCCGATGCCCTGGTCGAACAAGTAAGGAAGCGGATTCCGCAGCAGACGCAGAACGTAGCTATTGCTGCGGAAAAGAGAAGAGACCCAACCGGCGGCGAATTCATCGAGTTGCGGGTTTCGCCGAGTCGTTCAACCGTCGCATCGACAACCAGTGGACGATACGCCATGCGTGTCGGTGATGAAACGAGAGCCTTGATGCCCGAGGACCTGATCCGTCTGACGGCCGGAAGATCCGCAAGCAGGTGTGGGACGACTTTTCGCTGAATCCTCACCAGCTCATCGAATCCCTCTGGTTCGACCTCCCCGAATGGCGAGAAGGCGACGAGATCCGAGACGGGCTCTATCGCAAGACCGTGCCGCACTACAGCGAGAGCGTCATCCGCGAGTTGGTTGCGAACGCGTTGGTACACCGGCCCTACACGACAAGAGGCGACATCTTCATAGATCTGCATCCCCATCACTTAGAGATCCACAACCCAGGCCTGCTCCCGCTCGGCGTGACCCCTCGCAACATCCTGCATGCATCCGTCAAACGGAACATTCATCTTGCCAAGGTCTTCTATGACCTCAACCTGATGGAACAGGAGGGCAGCGGATACGACCGCATCTATGAAGATCTGCTGCGGACCGCCAAACGACCGCCTGTCGTCGAGGAGGGAAGTGATCGGGTCGCTGTGACGGTGGAATCCCGCATTCTGAAGACGGAGACGTTGCGCTTCATGGAGCGCGTGAACGATCGGTACGAACTGCGCCAGCGCGAGCTAATAGCCCTTGGCCTGCTGGCCCAGCACGAATCGCTCTCGTCGCTGGAGTTCAGCAGACTGCTGGCGCTTGAGGATCGCCCGGAACGGCTGCGAGATTGGGTGGGACGTCTCATGGACTGGGGCCTCGTTACGGCCACCGGAAGAACTCGGGCCCGGACTTACCGCGTGGCCTTCAACGTGCTGGATGAAGCGGAGTTCGCGGGAGACACCACCCTCAAGGCCATCGAACCGCACCGCTTGCGCGAGCTTATCCTCGAAGATCTGCGCCGGCACCCCGCAAGCGGCTATGGTAGTGTCCACGATCGCATTGGGCGGGAGATCCCAGAGAGCAAAGTAAAGCGGACGCTTTATGAACTCAGCCGGCAGAGACGTCTGGAGTACACAGGGGAGCGCCGCTGGCGACGGTATTCCATAGCACGCGGGGGTGCCAAATGAGCCATCCGATCCGGAGCTTTGGGGGCTTCTCGCGCTCCATAAGTGCGGCAACACCTTTATTGGCAGTCGGTTGCATATAACTCGGTGCTCGCCAAACAGAAGCTCTTTGCGTCATAGAAGGCTTCATAACAGCCCAAGAGCTTCGCAGCTTGCAGAAGCGCGTAGTCCTCCTCACAGCGAAAGGGTGGCGAAGCCGAAGGGCCGCGGGGCGGGGGCGGCGGGACGGCCCGCCTAGGCAAGGCCGGCGCGGGCGAGGAGACGGCCGCGCGCGCGCCAGGCGCGGTCGCGCAGCGCTTCCTCGTCGATCGTCGTCAGCGCGCCGTTCTCGAAGAGCACGCGGCCGCGGACCATCGTCAGCACGACGTCGCCGGCCGCGCAGGCGTAGACGAGCGTCGCGGCGGGGTCCTCGGAGGGGAGCGCGTGGACGCCCTGGGTCTCGACGAGGATCAGGTCGGCCCAGGCGCCGGGTTCGAGCGTGCCGGTGACGCCGTCGAGCCCGAGCGTCCGCGCGCCGTTGACGGTGGCCATGCGGACCGCGTCGCGCGCCGGCAGCGCGCGCGGACCCCGGCGCAGCTTCTGCAGCAGCGCGGCCGCGCGCATTTCCTGGAAGGCGTCCATGCGGTTGTTGCAGGGCGCCCCGTCGGCGCCGAGCGAAACGAGGATGCCGGCTTCGAGGTACTCGACGATCGGGGCGATCCCCGACCCGAGCTTCTGGTTCGCCGAGGGGCAGTGCAGGACGCGGGTGTCGGTATCGGCCAGCAGGTCCATCTCGCGCGGCTCCGGGTGGACGCAGTGGGCGAGGCCGACGTCCGGGCCCGAGAGTCCGAGCGCGTGCAGGTACTCGATGTTCGCCATGCCCGTCCGGCGCCGCACGGCGGTGACCTCCTCGCGCTGCTCGGCGGCGTGCGTGTGGATCAGCAGGCCGTGCGCACGGGCGTACTCGGCCGCCCCGCGCAGGCAGGCCTCCGTGCAACTGAGCGCGAAGCGGGGCGCGACGGCGAGTCCGAAGCGGTCCTGTCCCGCCACGGCACGACGCAGGCGGTCGCATTCCTCGAGCGCCTCGTCGAGCGGCACGACCAGCGGCCGGAACCCCTCCGGGTCGTCCATCAGCGTGTGCGAGACGAGCCCGGCGAGGCCGGACGCCTCGACGGCGGCCAGCACGGCCGCGGTATGCCGCGTCGTCTCGAACGAGAGGAAGGCGGTCGTGCCGCCGCGGATCATCTCCGCGCAGGCCAGCTCGGCGGAGATGCGCAGCGTGTCCTCGTCGTGCGCGGCCTCGAGCGGCCAGACGTAGCGCTGCAGCCAGGGCAGGAGCGCCGCGTCCTCGGCCAGGCCGCGGAACAGGGCCTGGCAGCAATGGACGTGGGTCTGCACAAGCCCGGGCATGAGGAGCGCGCCCCCGGCGTCGATCACCTGCCCGGCCCGGGCGCGGAAGCGGCCGACGCGCGCGATGCGCCCGTCCTCGACCAGCAGCGCGCCGTCGTCGATCGCCGGTCGGTCCGGCGCCGGCCACAGCCGCGCGTTCCGGATCAGCATCCGCTCGCTCATCGCGCAGGCTCCGGGCGCGGACCGGCCTAGGGCAGCGTGCCGGGCCGGTCCAGCCCCGTGGTCTGGGGTAGGCCGAAGAGCACGTTCATGTTCTGGACCGCATTGCCCGACTGGCCCTTGACCAGGTTGTCGATGTGGGAGACCACCCGCAGCAGGCCGGTGCGCTCGTCGGCGTCGACAATCAGGTTGCCGTAGTTGCTCCCGCGCACGTGGGCCGTGCCGACCGCGGCGGAGCGGTCGAAGATCCGGACGAAGGGGTGGTCCCGGTGCCATTCCCGGTAGGCCTCGAGGACGGCCTCGCGGCGCGTGCCTTCGCGCAGCTCGCCATAAAGGCAGGAAAGGATGCCGCGGCACATCGGGACGACCTGCGCGGTGAAGGTCAGGCGCGCGGGCTGCCCGCCGAGCCGTTCGAGCTGCTGCTCGATCTCGCAGACGTGCTGGTGCCCGGCCAGCTTGTAGGCGTTCATGTTCTCGTAGCGGGCGGGATAGTGAAAGCCGGGCGCGGGCTTCTTGCCGGCGCCCGAGACGCCGGTCTTCGCGTCGCAGACGAGCCGGGCCGGGTTGACGAGCCCGAGCGCGACGGCGGGCGCGAGCCCGAGCAGCGCGCTGGCCGCGAAGCAGCCGGCGTTGCCGACCACTTCCGTCTCCGCGCCCAGCCGCGCGTCGCCCAGCTCGGCCAGGCCGTAGGCGCAGCGGTCGAGCAGTTCCGGCGCCTGGTGCTCGGGGGCAAGCCCCGCGCGGGTCGCGTAGTCGGCATAGGCGGCGGCGGTCCCGAAGCGGAAGTCGCCGCTGAAGTCGATCACCCGCGCGCCCGCCTCGAGTTCGGCCGCGGCGTGCCGCATCGCGACGCCGTCCGGCGTGGCGAAGAAGACCACGTCGGCCGGCGCGCGCCCCTCCGGCGTCTCGTAGGACCGGATCGGGAGGTCGCAGAAGCCGGCGAGGTGCGGGTAGAGGTCGCTGAGCGACTTCCCGACGTCCGCCACGTCCGCAAGCCCGACCAGTTCGACCTCCGGATGCCGGAGCAGCAACTCGGCGATCCCCACGCCGCCGTACCCGCCGGCGCCCACGATACGTGCCCTGATCATGCGAAACCCTCCGCGGCGGACTCTACCACCCCCCCCTCCCCCGCGCCACGGCAATCACGCCGAGGGGCGATACGACCGAGAGGCAGCGGAGATTGACCTGGAAGGAGCACTCAAGTGTCCGATATCCGTAACTGGAGGTCCTCTTTCCTGGTCGTGCAGCGCGGCGCGCGGGGTGCGCGGCGTTCCTGCGGCGGATCG
>PWTM01000074.1 GCA_003563855.1 PVC group bacterium
AGGTCCGCGTTGGCGGCGCTGAAAGCCATTGCCCCTGTGACTGCTGAAACGACCGCCATGCTTCTGATTCTTCTGACCCACGCTCTCATGACCTTCTCCTCCGCTTCTGGTTTTCCCTCGGGCAAGCTCTTCGTACTCGCCTCGCACGCATCCAACCTAGACGATGCCGTGATCGCGGGCAAGGGTTCATTCGGGACAAAATGAGAGCACTATTGGGACACGCGTGGCGGGAGTCGGGTGTCGCTGTCGGGGGCGTCACGTCGCGAACCGCACGGTTCGGGCTGCTGCCGCTTCACGCCCGGAAGATGACCGCGTCCACGCCGACCCCGTGACGCCGCGAGTTCATGACGCCGGCCGGGTTCCGTCCCGTCTTCCAGGGCTTGGAAGACCAGGCTGCCCTCGCTTCCAAGGCTTGGGGCCGCGCCACGCGCCACTTGGAAGGCTGCCGCATGTTCTCTGTCCCCGCCGTGCCTTCCCCGGCGGACGTGGAAGTCCGCCCTCCATCGCGAAAAATACCGCTTTTGCCTCAAGCTTGGAGGGTCGGGTTCCACCCCGACCGTTCCGGATCAGCCGCAAGAAGGCACAAGAGGCGCAAAGAGGGGCCCGGGTAAGAGTATACGGGTAAGTGTTTCGGGTAAGGGTCCGGTTAAGTGGGTCGGGTAAGTGTTGGACTTCTACATTCGAAATTCCGCGGTTGCATTCTGCGGGTCCATCAGGGATCGCTCCCCGCTCCTCGCTCCTCCCCGCCCCTGGCGGCCCGGCGGGCTACTCGCCGTCGGCGAGCCGGGCGCGCCATTGCTTCCGGTAGGCGCGCGGGCTCATGCCGAACTTCCGGCGGAAGGCGCGGTGGAGGTAGGACGTGCTCGGGAATCCGATCTCGGGGGCCAGGTCCGTGACGGAACGGTCGGTCGACAGGAGCAACTCGCCGCAGCGATCGAGCCGCTTGCGCAGCAGTTCCTGGTTGACCGTTCGCCCGAGCGCCTTTCGGAAGCGCCGTTCCAGCGTCTTGCCCGACACCCCCGCGGCCCGGGCGATGTCGTCGACCGATACCGGCTCGGCCAGGCGCGCCCAGATGAAGCGCAACGAGCGCGCGACGGTCGCGTCCGCGACGGCCAGCATGTCGGTGCTCTGCCGGGCCGCCACGCGGGCTGGCGGAACGAGGACCGGTTGCGACGGCGCGGGCGCCCCCTCGATCATCCGCTGCAGGAGCCGCACGGCGGCCCGGCTCCGTTCCCGGCGGTTCAGGTCCACGCAGGAAAGCGGGCACGGCGAAAGCCGGTAGTGCCCGTACCGATTCCCCGCGCCGAGGATGGCCGCCTCGTCGGGAACGGCGATGCCCCGCTCCCGGCAGACCGCGCACAGGTGACCCCCCGCCACATCGCCCCACACGAAGAGGCCGACCGGACGGAGCGCCGCATCCATCCAGGCGCCGGCGGCCTCGCCGAAGGCCCGGGGGTCCGCGTCGAAATGGGGCAGGCGGACCGGCGCGGGGCAGACGCCCCCCGCGGCCTCCACGGCGCGCCGGAAGGCCCAAAAGGCCGGGCGGACAATGCGCTCCGGCGCCGCGTCCTCCTGGTACATGCACGCGAGGTTCCGGTAGCCGCGCTCGAGGAAATGCGTCGCGGCCAGGCGCCCGACGGCCTCCAGGTCGGGCATCACCAACGCCACGCCCCGACCGGCCGGCGGCCCGCGCATCGTGTCGATCTGGACCGAGGGGCACGCGGCCGCCTCGCAGCGGGCCAGCAACGCCCGCTCGATCGGCCGGCAGTAAAGCACGCCGTCGGGGCGGAATGCGCGGGGCGTCGTGCCGTGCAGGAAACGGTAGTTCATCGTCTCCCAACCGAAGCGCGCCGCCTCGTCGAGCACCCCGTCCATCAGTGGCTCGTCCCGCCAGGAAGGCACGATCAGGACCCGCGGCCGGCGCGGCGCGGAGGAGAGCGCCGCCTGCGCTGGACTGGTCTTGCCAAGGGACACGGGAGCCTCCGCGGGTCGGGCGCTTCGAGCGATTCGAGAGAATCGATAGAGTCGAGATAATCGAAAGAATCGATTCTGTCGATTACTTCGATTCGCTCGATTCTCTCGACGCTTCGCCTCGCTCTACTTCGCGGATTCCACGGCACTTCGGGTAGTCGGTGCAGCCCCAGAAGTTCCGGCCGGCGTTTCTGCCGCTGCGGGCCGTGCGGCGCGCCATCGGCTTTCCGCACTCGGGGCATTCCGGCGCGGCCTCCTGTTGCGCCCGGGCCTCGATGCGCAGCGCGGTCAGCTTCTCGCGAAAACCGCCCTGCTGCTTGAAGGTCGTCCCCTGCGCCTCCATCTGGTGGCTCAGCAGAAGGAAGTAACCGCCCGTGCCTCCGAACATGATGACGCTCCTTTCCTTGGTTGATCGATTCGAGAGAATCGATGGAATCGAGATAATCGAAAGAATCGATGCTGTCGATTACTTCGATTCGCTCGATTCTCTCGATCCCCTCGACTTCCCTGCCGCGGCCGCCGCCACGGCCTCGATCGTCAGCCGCGCCGGCACCAGGTCCGCCGCGCGGGCGGTGACCGTCACGGGGCCGGGCTCGTCGCCGGCCTGGACGACGGCCAGCATCAGGCCGTGGAAGGCCCGGCGGCGATCCGCCTTGTAGTTCGTGGTGTCGAGCGGATCGCCGTTCTCGAGCCCGATCAGCCGCGCCGGACCGGCCACCTCGACCGTGACTTCGGGGTTCGCGTGCGGCACAGGGCGGCCCTGCGCGTCCACCACGGTCACGATCACGTGCCCGACGCCGGTCCGATCCGCGCGCAGGCTCGCCTCCTCGCACCGCATCCGCAGCCCCGCCGCCTCCCCTGCCGTCTCACGAACACACTCCAACGCCCCCGCTCCCCCCTCCGTCCGTTCCGCTTCCGCCCCGTTCCGCATTCCGCGTTCCGCGTTCCGCATTCCCAAGGCCTTCAACACCCCCGGCCGATACTCCACGTCCCAGCGCAGGAACATCGCTTCATCGTCCCGCTCCTTCACGCCGAGGGAGCGTCCGTCGAGGAACAGCTCCACGCGTTCGCAGTTGGTGTAGCAGATCACCGGGATGGTCTTGCCTTCCAGTCCCGGCCAGGTCCAGTGGGGGAGGAGGTGCACCATCGGCCGGTCCGACCACTGGCTCTGGTAGAAGTAGTAGGTATCCTTGGGAAAGCCGCAGAGATCGATGACGCCGAAGTTCCAGCTCTTGCAGGGCCAGGCGTAGCATTCCCCGAGATAGTCGAAGCCCGTCCAGCGGAACTCGCCGCAGACGTAGGGGAGGTCGCGCGTCCGCCGCCAGGAATCGCGGGCCGAGATCCGCACCGTGGCATTGTCGTAGCTGGACTGGTAGTGCCCGTCGAACCCGGCGAAGACCTCCTCGTCCGTAAGGTCCGGGATCCGCATCAGCTCCAGCGGGGGACGGGAAGGGGATGCCGAATGCCGAATGCCGGATGCCGAAGGCACGCTTCGTGGGTCGTGCCAGCGCACGTTCCCCTCGTTCCGCGCCAGGTCCCGGTACCAGGTGCGCGTCCGGTAGACGCCGCGGGTCTGGAGGGTATGCGGCACCTCGGTGGCGACCATGACCAGGTCCGGGTACGCGGCATGGTCCTTCTCGTAGTCGAAGCAACCGCCGCCGCCCCCGTTGTAGCCGAAGACGTCCATGAGCGGCCCGTACCCTGCGGCCAGGGTCCGGCGGGTGTTGCAGCAGCCGCAGGTCATCGGCCGGGTCGGATCCTCGCGATGGCAGACCTCGCGCAGCGCACGCAGGATCGGCAGTCCCTCGGGGCGGCCCTCGCGAACTTCCTTGATCTCGTTGCCGACCGACCACAGGACCACGCAGGGGTGGTTGCGGTCGCGCCGGATCATGTCCGCCAGGTCGCGCTCCCACCAGTCGTCCCAGTAGAGGCCGTAGCCGTACGGGGTCTTGCCGTCCTTCCACTCGTCGAAGGCGTCCTCGACGACCAGGAAGCCCATCTCGTCGCAGAGGTCCAGCAGCGTCGGCGAGGCCGGGTTGTGCGCGACGCGGATCGCGTTGCAGCCCATCTTCTTCAGGATGCGGAGCCGGCGGCGCAAGGCATCGTCCGGCACCGCCGCCCCCAGGCAGCCCGCATCGTGGTGCTCGTTCACGCCCTTGAACTTCACCGGCTGCCCGTTCAGGAAGAAGCCC
>PWTM01000324.1 GCA_003563855.1 PVC group bacterium
CGGGCGTATCGCGAACCGACGCGCCAGCCGGTCGGCGGCGTCCGGCCAGGCGGCCGCGACCCCGGCATCCAGAAACGGGATCACCGGCGCGGGCCGCGCGGACTCCGGCCGGTCGAGCGCGATCTCGAGCGCCGGATTCTCCGGCGCGAGGACATCCCGCGTGAAGACGACGGGGTAGGCGAACCGCGCCGAGATCCGCGGGCGTCGCACCTTCATCAGGCGCGGCACGTCTTCGCCTCCAGCCGGTCCTGCACCGCCTTGGCCAGCGACATCACGTGCGCGGGCTCGGGCGCGGGATCGAGCGTGGTCGCCCAGGCGACCGCGCGCTCCGGGCCGGCGCGTCCGTGCGTGCCGCCCACCTTGCGCACATCCGTGCTGACGCGCGGCGGCAGCCCGAAGAAGAGCTCGCAGGGGTCGTAGCCCGGCTTGTTGTGAATGTCCACGTGCGTCGCGTAGTCCGGCGCCTCGGCCGCCTCGGTCCACCACGGGTAGGCGATCCAGCCGCCCTCCTCCGCCAGCACCACGAGGTCGGCCCCGTCCGGGTCGTCGATGCCGGCGCAACGCTGGTCCTCGCGGTCCATGACCTGGCCGATCCCCGGCGCCGCGCGCAGGCAGGCGGCGGCCTCCGCCGCGTCCGCCGGCGTGCGCGTCACCACGAAGCCGACCTCGTGGTCGGCCACGACGAACGCGCGGCTGTGGAAGAAATCCGGGTAGAGGCTGCGCCGGACGCGGCGCACGGCCATCAGGCCCGCCTCGCGCAGGGCGCGGTTCGGGAAGGCGGGCGGACGGCGGACCGGGGCCATCGCGTAGTCCCCGAAGATCACGACCTCGTACCCGGCCGGTCCCGCCGCTTCGACCAGGCGTTCGAGCAGCGCGCGCGCCTCGGTGAGAGCGCGCGCGGCCCGCGGGGAATCCGGGCCGAACCGCTGCAGGTCGTAGTCGAGATGCGGCACGTAGGCCAGCAGCAGGTCCGGCGCGAGGTCCGGGTCGCGCATCACGCGGATCGTCGCCTCGACGATCCAGGCGCTCGAGGCGCGCGAGGCCATCGGCCCCCAGTAGCGCATGAGCGGGAACGGACGGCCGATCGCGCGGCACAGGTCCGCGTAGAGCGCGTCGGGGCGCGAGAGGCAGTCGACGATCATCCCCCCGTGGTGCCGGTGGATCGGGCGCGGCGAGAGCACGAGGTCGACCGCTTCCCCGAGCGACTGCTGCCAGAAGAGCATCCCCACGCGGCGCCCGGCGGCCCGCGCGCCTTCCCAGATCCGCCGGCCGTAGACCAGCTCGGCCGACTGTTCCCAGAAGAACGGCCGCTGCAGGCGGCGGTCGAAGAACCCGTTCCCCTCCATGCCGTTGAAACAGGGCAGCGCCTCGGTCCGGAAGGAGGCCTGTACGGGACAGGTCAGCGCGGGGAAGACCGTTTCCATGCGCCGCCAGGGGAGCGACGCGATACCCGGCGTCTCCCGCACCAGGTCCCAACCCAGCGCCGCCGCCGATACGACCAGTATCTTGTCACGTTCGCTTGCCATGACCCGCGAACTCTACCCCGCCCCCGCCGCGCTGTCGATCCGGGCGCGCGGGCGCGGGTGTTGACCGCGGCGGAAAGGGCGAAGATCGCGGGCAGGAGAAACACCGCGGTCAGCGCCCGCGGCTACAGCGCGTTCCTGCCCTTCCTCGCCCCGCGATCCTGTAGCCGCGGTCGGTGACCGCGGCGGAAAGGCCAAGATCGCGGGCAGGAGAAACACCGCGGTCAGCGCCCGCGGCTACAGCGCGTTCCTGCCCTTCCTCGCCCCGCGATCCTATAGCCGCGGTCGGTGACCGCGGCAGAAAGGGCCAAGATCGCGGGCAGGAGAAAGGCCGCGATCCCCGCCAACCCGTCCGGCCCGGCGCGGGCGCGGGCGTCAGGGTACGCGCAGCGAGGCGGGGTCGGTCTTGGGCTTCGGGAACTGGGGGTCCATCCGCTCGAGCGTCTCCACCAGCAGCCCGGCAACCACGTAGTCCCGGAACCACTTGCGGTCGGCCGGGATCACGTGCCAGGGCGCGGCCTCCGTGCTGCACCGCGCCAGGGCCGCCTCGTAGGCCCGGATGTAGGCCGGCCAGTGCTCGCGCTCCTCGAGGTCGGCCGGATCGGACTTCCAGTTCCGCGCCGGGTCCTTGATCCGGCGCAGCAGACGCTTGCGCTGCTCCTTGTGGCTGACGTGGAGGAAGAGCTTCAGCAGCGTCACGTCGTTCTGCGCCAGGATATCCTCGAAGGCGTTGATCTGGTCGTAGCGTTTCGACCAGACGGATTTCGGAACCAGGTTGCGCACGCGCACGATCAGCACGTCCTCGTAGTGGGAGCGGTTGAAGATTCCGACCTCGCCGCGCCGCGGGCAGGCGCGGTGGATGCGCCAGAGGAAGTCGTGCGCGAGTTCTTCCTCCGAGGGCGCCTTGAAGGAGACGACGCGGCAGCCCTGCGGGTTGAGGACGGACATCACGCGCCGGATCGTCCCGTCCTTCCCGCTCGCATCCATGCCCTGGAGAACGACCAGCAGCGCCCGCCGGCCCTCGGCGTGGAGCCGGTGCTGGAGGTCGGGCAACCGGGCCACGAGCGCGGCCGTCCGCTCCTCGACAGCCGCGCGCTCGCGCGTGCCGTCGGCCCCGTCGGCGTCGCGATCGCGCAGCTTCACCTTGGCGCCGGGCTTCACGCGGTACATGGAAAGATCGATCTTCACGACGGTTTCCCCCTCGCTCCATGCGCCCGGACAAGCGGCCGTCCAGGCAGCCGCGTACAGCCTGCCCCGCGCCGGAGGCGGCGTCAATCCCGGCCCGGAATGCCTGCGACGACCACGGTGATGTTGTCGCGGCCGCCCGCGGCGTTGGCCGCGTCGATCAGCCGCTGCGCAACGTTCTCCGGGCCGTCGGACGCCGCGTCCGCGAGGATCGTCGCGATCCGCCTCTCGGAGAGCATGGTCGTGAGGCCGTCGGTGCAGAGCAGGAAGACGTCGCCAGGCTGCATCCCGACCCAGTTCGGCTCGATCCAGTCGCCGGAGGCCGCGCCGACCGCGCGCGTGAGCAGCGTGCGCGGCCGCGCCCCCGGCGGCGCGCCGGCGAGGATGCCGATGGTGGTATGCGGGGCGCAGAGCTGCTCGAAATGCGGGCCGCGCAGGCGGAAGGCGAGGCTGTCGCCCGCGTGCAGCAAGGCGCCGCGCTCCGGCCGCTGCGGATCGAAGACGAGCGCGGCCACCGTGCTGCCCATGCCCAGGTGTCCGTGGCGCTCGGCATAGGCGCGGATGCGCCGGCCCGCATCGTGGATCGCCTGCGCCACGAGCAGGACCCGGTAGGACAGCGCCGAGAGTGCGGCCGCGACGGGCGGATGCTCGAGCCGCGCAACGACCATCTCGACGACCAGGCGGCTCGCCTCCCGCCCGTGCGCCGCGCCGCCGATCCCGTCGCAGACGCCGATCACCCCGAGCGCCGGCGCCAGCAGCAACGCGTCTTCGTTGCGCTCGCGTACGCGCCCCCTATCCGTCAGCCCGGCGCTAACCAGCATCTGCCCTCGCCCCCCGGTACGGGTATGGCATGCCATGCCCCTACGCACGCACGCCGCCGTGTGGGACGGCACGCGATCCCCCCGCCCTGCGCGGGGCGCCGAATCTAGCCCGCCCCCGCACCCGCTGCAACCGAATGCGGAATTCGGAATGCGGAATGCGGAACGGCGGGGGGGCGAAGGCGGAACGCGGAAGGCGGAACCGGGGGGGGCGGATCGACTTCATCGACTTCATCGACTCCCTCGACTACCTCGGCTTTGTCGAGGGGTCGGTGGGGGCGTCCTGTCGCCGGTTTCCGAACCGCGCGGACTGGCGGAGGCGCCTGCGGGTGGCTAGAATCTCCGTCATGCACTTCTTCGCCACGGCGGCCCGGGGGACGGAGGCCGCGCTGCGCGACGAGTTGCGCGAGGCGGGGCTTGGCGGCGTGCGCGCCGACCGCGGCGGGGTGCATTTCGAAGGGGATTGGACCGACGCCTGGCGCGCCTGCCTCGAATCGCGCGTCGCGCTCACGGTCCTTGCGATCCTGGCCGAGTTCGACGCGCCTTCGCCGGACGCCCTTTACGAGGGCGTACGCGCGATCGACTGGTCGCGCCGGCTGACGCCGCGGCACACGCTGGCCGTCGGCGCCGCC
>PWTM01000240.1 GCA_003563855.1 PVC group bacterium
GACGCCGGAATCCAGCAGGAAGATCGCCCGCCCGCCGCGCTCGAGCCAGGCATCGAGCCGGTCGATCCAGGGCTGCGGGAACCGGAACCGCGGCCCGGCGACCACCAACGCGTCGGCGTCCTCCGGGACGGCCCGCGCGCGGGCGAAATCCAGCGGCCGCACATCGACATTCTCCTGCCGCACCATCCGGGCGAGGGTCGTAAGCCCCTGCCCGGGTTCGGTCGACTCGATCGACCGCGCGCCGAGGCCTTCGAGGAAGACCACGGCCGGCCGGTCGGGCCGCGTCACGCTCAGGATCGCGGACGAGAGCAGCCGCTCGCCGTGAAAGGCTTCCATCCGGCCCGGGCGGCCGGTCGCGTCCGGCGGCTCGAAAGTCGCCAGGTCCGTGCCGCGCACCAGGCGCGTGCGGCCCTGCGCGTGCACGACCAGCACGTTGCGTTCCGTCACGGGAAAGCGGCGGACGATCTCCTCCGCCCGGCCGGGATCGCGCAGCGGATCGATGCGCACGAGGCGCAGGCGGCGCGAGGCCCGGGCGTACTCGCGCAACAGGGCATCGAGTTCCGAGGCCAGCTCGTGTCCGCTCTCGAAGAAGGCGTAGATATCGACCTCGCGGTCGAGCCCGGCCAGCAGCGCGCGGGTCTGCCCGGAGAGCGCGAAGAGCCGCGCGCGGCTCACGTCCCAGCGCTGGGCGTGCCGCGCGGCCAGGACGTGGAGCATGGCGGTCACGAGCACGGCCAGCAGCAGCGCGACCCCGCCGTGCAGGACGTCGCCCAGCCGGCGCGCCCGGCCCCGCCGGATCGTCCTGCGTGTTGATTGCGCCCGTGCCATACCGCGTCCCCCGCCTACCGCCAGCGCCCGGCCTCGACCGCCCGCACCGTCGCGAAGAGCACCAGCGCGGTGTTCAGCACGTAGAAGGCCACCGTGCCCGAATCGATCGTCCCGCGCGAAAGGTCGAGCAGGTGGATGACCGGCGAGGCGTAGCTGCCCGCGCGCTGCACCCAGGGATGGCGCGAGAGATAGGGCAGGAACCCGGCCATGAAGAGCAGGCAGCAGACGGCGAACGAGGCGATCGCGGCCGCCACCTGGTTGCGCGTCAGGGCCGAGGCCAACAGGCCGATGGCGATGAAGAGCAGGCCGATCAGCAGCGCGCCCAGGTAGCCGGTCGCCACCAGGCGCAGGTCCGGCGGCGCATCCGACGCCGCGAGCCCGTGCAGCAGCACCGGATAGATCAGCGTCGGCGCCCACATCAGCGCGTACGTGCCCAGCGCGCCGGCGAACTTGGCCAGCACGACGGCGGGCGTCGAGATGGGCGCCGTCATCAGCACTTCGAACGTGCCCGTGCGCTTCTCCTCCGCGAAGAGCCGCATCGTCAGCACCGGCACGCTGACGAGCACCGCGATCCAGAAGAAGATCGAGCCGAAGAGCTCGCTGACCGCCTGGCTGCCGCCCCCTTCGCCGGCAAGCAGGTCGGCCATGAACCAGAAGCTGAAGCCCATGACCGCGAGGAAGAAGGCCATCAGCACCCAGGCGATCGGGGAGAGAAACGCCGCGGCCATCTCCCGCCGCCATTGCAGGAGGAACGTCCTCACCCTGCCGCCTCCCCGTCCTCGCGCCGGATCAGGGCCACGAAGACGTCCTCGAGCCGGTGCCGCTCGCGGCGCAGCTCGCGCAGCCGCCAGCCCTCTTGGACGACCCGCGCGAAGAGGTCCGGCCGCGGGTCCGCGGCGCCCGCGCAGGTCAGCGTCACGGCGAGCCAGCCGTCCTCGCCGCGGGCGACGGTACAGGCGCGCACGCCCGGCACCGACCCGAGGGCGTCGCGCACGGCCGCCTCGGGCGCCTCGACCTCGAGCGCGACCGTTCCCTGCCCCGCGATCAGCGCCTGGAGATCGCCCGCCGTGTTCGAGGCAACCATGCGCCCCCGGTTCAGGATCAGCACCCGCTGGCAGGTCATCTCGACCTCGGGCAGGATGTGCGTCGAGAGCAGGATCGTGTGCTGGGTCGCGAGCGAGCGGATCAGCCCGCGCACCTCCCGGATCTGGGCGGGATCGAGACCGATCGTCGGCTCGTCGAGGATCAGCAGCGGCGGCTGGTGCACCAGCGCGTCCGCCATGCCGACCCGCTGCCGGTAGCCCTTCGAGAGCTGCCCGATCAGCCGGCGCCCCATGCCGTCGAGCCCGCACTGTTCCCGGACCTCGGCGACCCGGCGGCGAATGCGCCGCGCCGCCACCCCCTTGAGCGCCGCCCGGTAGCCCAGGTACTCGTCCACGCGCATCTCCGGGTAGAGGGGGCAGTTCTCCGGCAGGTAGCCGATCCGGCGGCGCACGGCCATGTCGTCGGTCCGCACGTTGTGCCCCGCCACCCAGGCATCGCCGGCCGTCGCGGGCAGGAACCCGGTGAGAATGCGCAGCGTCGTCGTCTTCCCGGCCCCGTTCGGGCCGAGGAAGCCGACCACCTCGCCGCGTCCGACCTCGAACGAGATGTCGTCCACGGCCGTGACACCGGCGAACCGGCGGGTTAGATGGGATACCTTGATCATCGGGCGCTTACCGGCCGGGCGCGTCGCCCGCGCCCGCACGGCCCCTCATGCTAGCGAAGGGCGCGGCCGATGGCGAGCGGACTTTGCGCTAGTCGACGGCTTGGGAGCGGGCTTCGGTCAGCAGCCCGGCGTACCGCGGATCGCCCGAGAACCGGGCGACGGCGGGACGCGTGAGCACCTGGAGCGCGAGCCGGGCGTCCGCGAGGACCAGGGTATCGAGGTGCGCGAAGAGCGCGTCGGCATCCCCCGTCTCCGCCAGCGACGAGGCGAGACCGCCCAGCGCCGCGGTCGAGAACGGATCGATCTCCAGCGCGCGCCGGTAGGCCTGCGCCGCGTGCTCCGGCCGGCCGGCGCCCCGCAGGACGTGGGCATAGGCGAGCCAGTCCATCCAGCTCGCGTTCCTGATGCACCTGCGCGAGCCGGCCCTCTTCGCGGGCGACGACCTGATCGCGACGCTGGCCGGGTATCCCGGTCTCTTCTTCCCGCTACTCGCGCGCCTGGTCCCGGCGGCGGTGTCGATCGAGACCGCCTACCGCGCGCTGCACCTGGGCACGGCGTTCCTGACGCTGGCGGCCGGCGCGCTCCTGGCCGGCGGGCTGGCGGGCCGACGGCGCGCGGGACTGGTCATGCTGGCGCTGCTCGCGGCCGGCCATCATCGCGGCCTCTCCGAGTCGGGCCTCTACGCGCTGGGCTTCACCCACACGGGCGTGGGCGTCGCGCTCGGCGCGCTGGCCCTGGCGCTGGCCCTGCGCGACCGGCCGGCGGCGGCGTTTCTCATCGCCGGCGCGCTCCTCCACCTGCACGCGCTGCTCGGCGCCTTCGCCGGCCTGATGCTCGGGGCCTGGAGCCTGGCCGCGCTTCGGCGGCTCGGCCTGCGCCGCATGCTTCCGGCCTGGCTGCTCGGCGCCGCGCTCGCCGCGCCGGCCCTCTGGTCGCTCGGCGCCGGCGGCGGGTTCGACGAAGCCTGGGTCCAACTCGTCGAGATCCGCTCGGCCCACCACGTCTTTCCCTCGACCTGGTGGCGGAGCGGCGACCCGCAGATGCCGCGGCTGGCCGTGCTCGCCGCGCTCGCCGGGCTCGCCTGGGGACTCCGTCCGCCGCGACGTCCGCGCGAGACGCTCGCGCTCCTGGCCGTCCCCGTCCTGCTCGGCGCGGCCGGCGCGGTCTTCTCCGAGTGGATCCCCGTCCCGCTCGTACTGCGGCTCCAGCTCTTCCGCGCCTCCGTCTTCCTGGTGCTGCTCCTGCTTGCGTTGCTCGCCAACGGCATCGAGGCGGGCGGGCGGCTCGCCCTCACCGCGCTGCGGCGCGGCGGAATCGTCGCCCTGCCCGCGCTGGCCGTCCTCGCGGCCGCAACCCTCGCCGTCGCGCTCCCCTCGTTCGCCGGGCTCGGCCCGGCTGCGCTGCTCGCCGCCGCGCTGCTCCTGCTCCGTCACGGGCGCCTGCCCTGGCCCGCGGCGCTCGGCGCCGGCGCGGCCCTGGTCGCCGTCGCCGTCGCGGCAGTCCGCATCGACGTGCCGCTCTTCGAGAGCCCGCGCGGGCTCTTCGCCAACGCGGCGGGCGAGTCGCCGCCCTGGCCCGCGCTGTTGGCCGCCGCGTTCGGCCTCGCGCTCCTGCCGC
>PWTM01000093.1 GCA_003563855.1 PVC group bacterium
CGCCCGGCTTCGCCGTTCGCGTCCGCTCCCGCCCCGGTCCCTCCGGCGCCGACGGTTCCGTCGGGGTTGAAGCGGACGGAGACGATGCGCGAGATGCCGCGCTGCGGCATCGTCACGCCGTAGAGCGCATGGGCCGCGGCGATCGTCTGACGGTTGTGCGTGATGACGATGAACTGCGAGTTGACGACGAAGTCCTTCACGACGGCGACGAACCGGCCGATGTTCGCGTCGTCGAGCGCGGCGTCCATCTCGTCGAGCACGCAGAAGGGGCTTGGCTTGACCTGGTAGAGCGCGAAGAGCAGCGCGATGGCGGCCATCGTGCGCTCGCCGCCGGAGAGCAGCGAGACCGACTGCAGCTTCTTGCCGGGCGGCCGCGCGATGATCTCGATGCCGGACTCGAGCACATCCTCCTCGTCGACGAGGACCAGCCGCGCGGTTCCGCCGCCGAAGATGCGCTGGAACAGGTCGCCGAAGGCGGCGTTGACCCGCTCGAACGTCTCCGCGAAGAGGGCGGTGGTGGTCTGGTTGATGCGGCGGATCAGGTCGAGCAGTTGCTGCCGCGACCGCACGAGATCGTCCTGTTGCGCGGAGAGGTGCGCATGGCGTTCTTCGAGGGTCTTGTGTTCGTCGATCGCGACGAGGTTGACCGGCCCGAGCGCGTCGAGTTTCGCGCGCAGCTCGGCGATGCGCGTTTCGAGCGCCTCGCGCGCAGGCGGTTCGCCGTCGGCGTCGGCGGGCGCCGGGGCCTCGAGGACGGTTTCGATCGGGACCCGGTAGTCGGCGGTGACGCGTTCGACCAGCGCCTGGCGCCGGGTACGGCGTTCGGCCAGCTCGATATCGATGCGCGCGCCGTCGCGCTGGAAGCCCTCGAGCGCCTGGCGCCGGGTGTGGAGCGCCGCGTCGAGATCGGCCAGGCCGCGTTCCCCGGCGGCATGGCGCGCGCGGACCTCGTCCAGCTCCTGCTCGCGCCCGGCGATGGCGGCTTCCATCGGGGGGAGCGCTTCCTCCGCCTCCGCCGACGCGCGGCCGAGCGCCTCGATCCGGGCGCGGCAGGTGGTGACGCCGGCGGAGCGTTCGCGCAGCGTCTCCTCGAGCTCGGCGATGCGTGCACGGGCGGCGGCGAGATCGCGTCGGTGACGCTCGACCTCCTGGCGGCGTTCAGCGAGCGCGACGCGGGCGTCGGTCGCCTCCTGCATGTGGCGCGTGCGCTGCTGTTCGGCGTCGCGCTGCCGTTCGGTCAGGCGGGCCGTCTCCGTGCGCGCTTCCTCCTGCCGGCGGCGGATGGCCTCGATCTCGCCGCGCAGTTCGCCGCGTTGGGTTTCGGCGGCCGAGCCCTGGTCCTCCATCGCTTCGAGCTCGGCGGCGACGGTGTCGAGCCGGTCGGCCGCGCGGCGCGCATCGCGCTCGATCACGCCGAGTTCGCCCTCGACGAGTGCGAGCGCGCGTTGCGCCTCGTCCATCGCGGCGCGCGCCTCCGCCGCGGCCGCGGCGTCGCGCTCGTCTTCGGCCCGTAGCGCGGCCAGGCGCGTCTCGGCCTCGCCGATGCGCTCCGCGAGCTGACGCCGGTCCTCTGTCCAGGCTTCGATCCGCGCCCGGCGCGCCAGCGGGGTGGCATCGGCGTGTTCCGGAAGCCAGCATTCGAAGGCGCCGTGCGCGGCCGCGAGAAGGCCTTCGGGAGTGACGCAGACGGTTCCGGGCGGCACCGGGTCGGGTACGGCGTCCAGGTTCGGCACGAGCCGCACGCCGCGCAGCAGGCGGTCGCGCAGCGGGGCCAGCTCCGGCGCGCAGCTCACGTGGCGCGCGATCGGTTCGCCCGGACCGTCCTCGTCGGGTCCGGCCGGAGGCGGTGCGGCCTCCGCGGCGAGCAGCCGCGCGGAGCCGGCGCCGGCCTCGCCGAGTGCCGCGAGCAGCCGGCGCCCGTCGCCGGCCTCCCGCACGACCACGGCGTCGAGCCAGGGTCGGAGCACGGCCTCGACCGCGCGCCGCGCGGCGGGGGCGATGGTCAGTTGCTGGGCGAGCGGACCGAGGATCCCGGCGCGGTCGACGGGCAGCGCGGCCTCGGGATCGAGCAGCAGCCGTGCGCCCCCGGGGTAGCCCTCTGCCTCGCGTTCGCCGCGCTCCAGCAGCTCGATCTGGCCCGCGCGTTCGGCCGCCTGTTCGCGCAGCGGGCGCAACGTTCGCTCCAGCTCGGCGGCCTCGGTCCGGCCGGCATCGCGCCGCTCGCGGAGGGCGCGCTCTGCCCCGCCACGGGCGTCGGCCGCCGCCCGGAGCTCCGCGCAGCGTTCGGCCAGGGTGGCGCGCTGCGCCTCGCGCCGGTCGCGGTCGCGCTCAATGCCGGCGCGCTCCGCCAGCAGCCGTTCGCGCTGCAGCCGACCGGCGCGCTCGCGGGCGTCCAGGTCGCTGAGTTCCTTCTGCCGGGCGGCGGCCCGACGGTCCAGCTCGATGGCCTCGACGCGCAAGGCATGCAGCGCGGTCGAAATCTCGTCGACCTCGTCCTCACTGGCCTTCAGCCGGGCAGTGATCCGGGCCAGCGTTTCTTCGGCCTCCGCGTGCAGCGCCTCGGCGGCCGCGCGCGCGCGGTCCGCTTCCTCCGCGGCCGCGCGTTGAGCCTCGCAGGCCTCTCCCGCCTGTCCCGCCGCGCGCTCGTCGCGCCCGGCCAGCTCCTCGAGCTCGGCGATGCGCTGGGCGTTGAGGCGGATCGTGTCCCGGGCCTGGTCGCGCGCAGCGCGCGCCTCGCGCACCGCCTCGCGCGCCGCCTCGAGCCCGGCGGCGACGTCCGCGAGCGCCGCGCGCGAGGCGGCCAGCCGCGCGTCCATCTCGCGGACTTCGGCGGTCGCCGCTTCCTCGCGCTCCGCGAACGCCGCGCGGCGCGTCTCGAGCGCCGTCAGTTCCGCGTCCATTCCCGCCAGCCGCTCGCGGGTGAAGAACAGGTCCAGCGACCGCAGTTCCTCCTGCAGCGCCTGGTAACGGCGCGCCTTCCCGGCCTGGCGCTGGAGCGAGATGATCTGACGCCGAACCTCGCGGAGGATGTCCGCCAGCCGCAGGAGGTTCGCTTCCGTCTGCTCCAGCTTCCGCAGCGCCTCCTTGCGGTCGGCCTTGTATTTCGTGATCCCGCTCGCCTCCTCGAAGACCGAACGGCGGTCCTCGGGGCGCGAGCTCAGGATGCGGTCGATCCGGCCCTGCTCCATCAGCGAATAGGATTGCGTGCCGATCCCCGTGTCCATGAACAGCCGCTGAACGTCGCGCAGCCGGCAGGGGACCCGGTTGATCTGGTACTGGCCTTCGCCGGAGCGGTGAACCCGGCGGGTGACGGTGACCTCGTTGTACTCGGTGCCGAGCACGTCCTCGCAGTCGGCCAGCGTCAGGCTCACCTCCGCCATGCCCAGCGGCTTGTGGGCGTCCGTGCCTGCGAAGATGCAGTCCTCCATCTTCGCGCCGCGCAGCGCCTTTGCGCTCTGCTCGCCCAGCACCCAGCGTACCGCGTCGGCAATATTGCTCTTGCCGCAGCCGTTCGGGCCGACGATCGCCATCATTCCGGGTTCGAATTCCAGCCGCGTCTTCTCGGCGAAGCTCTTGAACCCGATCATCTCCAGCCGCTTGAGATACAAGGCGCAGTCTCCCCCGTGCTTGCCGGACCGGCGGCCCGACGCCAGGATCCGAAAGTGATCCGACGGCGACCATATCATGAGGTCCAACGCCCGACAAGCCCCAACATGTGGGGGCATTCCCCAGTTTTCGCCCCAGTTTTCGCCGACCGGTTTGCGTAGAGAGTTGGAGTGGGTAGGCTTACCGCGGTTCCGAAGTGCGAAAGCCCGCAGGTGGGACGCGGCGTGATTCTCCGGGTGGTTCTCGTGCTGAGGTGAGGTAGGCGTGGGGCGCCGGGCATCGCGGCTCGCGCGCCCGGTTACCCCGTGCGCGGCGTTATCGGGCTGGGGGCGGACCAGTGATCGGTCATCAGTCATCAGTCATCAGTGATCAGTTCCTTGCGGTCCGCGACGTCTTCGCCACTGTTCACCGATCACTGATCACTGCTCACTGCGAACTGGCCCGGCCCGCTGCCATGGCCTGCCGCGCCATAGCCCCGGAGGGGCGACGGCGGGCGCACGGGGCAACCGGACGCACTCC
>PWTM01000312.1 GCA_003563855.1 PVC group bacterium
CCCCACGCCCCGTTCCCATCCCATTCTGCGTATTCTGCGTATTCTGTGGTTCCTCCCCGCCTTCTGTTCGACGTTCGCCGCCACCCGCCGCCAACCGCCCCCTCTCCCACTCACGACGCTTCCCCCCGCGGCGGTTTCGGGGCACACTGCGGCGCAGGGCACGGACGGAGGGCGGGGCGATATGACAACGGCGCTGGTCTGCGGGGCGGGCGGGTTCATCGGAGGGCACCTGGCAAAGCGGCTCGCCGCCGCCGGCGTGCGGGTGCGGGGCGTCGATCTCAAGGCCCACGCCTACGCCCCCTGGCCCGGCGAGGCGTTCACGATCGGCGACCTGCGCGACCCGCGCGTCGCCGACGCCGCGGTCACGCCGGACCTCGACGCCGTCTACCAGCTCGCCGCCGACATGGGCGGGGCGGGGTACATCTTCACCGGCGCGCACGACGCGGCCATCCTGCACAACTCGGCGATGTGCAACCTCAACGTGCTCGAAGCCTGCCGGCGCCACGGCGTGCCGCGGATCTTCTACTCCTCGTCCGCCTGCATCTATCCCGAGGGCATCCAGCAGGACCCGCGCAACCCCGGGCTGCGCGAGGCGGACGCCTACCCGGCGCAACCGGACTCGGACTACGGCTGGGAGAAGCTCTTCTCCGAGCGGCTCTACCTCGCCTACCACCGCAACTGCGGGATCGCCGTGCGGATCGCCCGCTTCCACAACGTCTTCGGCCCCGAGGGCGACTTCGACGGCGGGCGGGAAAAGGCGCCGGCGGCGATCTGCCGCAAGGTCGCCGGGGCGGCGGACGGGGGGGAGATCGAGATCTGGGGCGACGGGGAGCAGACGCGCTCGTTTCTCTACATCGACGAGTGCCTGGAGGGCGTGGCCCGGCTGATGGACTCGGACTTCACCGGCCCGGTCAACATCGGTTCCGACGAGCTGATCTCGATCAACGGTCTGGCGCGGATGACGGCGGAGATCGCCGGCAAGCGCATCCGGCTGCGGCACGTGCCCGGTCCCCTCGGCGTACGCGGCCGCCGCTCCGAGAACTCGCTGATCGCCGAGCGCCTCGGCTGGCGCCCCACCCGCCCCCTGCGCGAGGGCATGGAGCGGACCTACCGCTGGATCGAAGCCCGGCTGCGCGCGGGTTGAGCGGAGGGTTGGGCAGTGGGCAGTTGGCAGTCATCAGTTAACAGTGAGCAGTGATCGGTGAACGGTGAGCAGCGGAAGATGGCCGCGAGGAGCTGATCACTGCCGCCCGGGCGGCGGGGCAGTTGGCAGTGGGCCGTTGGCGGTTGGCGGTTCGGGCGGAGACGGGAAACGCTCAACGTTCAACGCTCAACGCTCAACGTTCAATGGCGCGGGGCGTCGGCGCCTGTGCCTGGTCTCTTTCCCTTTTCCTGGTCCTGACAGGTCCCCACGGCCTCGCCTGTCCGCCATAGCCGCCCTGCGGCGACGGCGGACGCCGTGGGGAGGACGGGTTGAGCGAGAGCCCCGCGGGCGCACGCCCTCTTCGCAACCGGCCCCCACGGCCTTGCGCCGTGGGGGAGGAAAGGTTAGCAGACCCCCGCGAGCGCGAGTCCCTCCCCTTTCTTCCTCCCGAGCCCGGGCAGGGCGCGGAACAGACCGCAGGTCCGAACCGCGCTCCCACCGGGCTCGCCCGGCGCGCGAGACCACGCCCCAGGGCAGGCCAACTTTTCGCCCCCCACGGGACAAGCCCGTGGGGACGCGAAGCCCGTGGGGACGCGGCACACCCTCACCCCGCGCAACCAACCCGAAGTCGCGTCCATTCGCGGTTGCCTTCCCCGGTATTCACGATCTTCGATTCGCGATTCTCGACACGCATCGCTCACGGAAGCTGGCTGAGAAAGGCGCGTGCCGGCGCCACGACGGGGCCGCGGTGACGGAAGCAATCGGCGGCCACGTAGGGCGACTCCAGCACCACCTGGAAGGCATGGGCGGCGCCCGTCGCTTCCAGGAAATGGCCCAGGGCCGGACCCGGTCGGGCATCCGCGGTCTTGGCTTCGACCAGGAACCAGGGTCGGCCGTCACGGATCACCGCGAAGTCCACCTCCCGCTTCTGCTTGTCGCGCAGGTAGCGGAGCTCGAAATCGCCGAGCCCGAGATCGGTCCACGCCTGCACGGCCTTCAGCAGGTGGCAGGCCACCATGGTCTCGAAGCGCGCGCCCCGGTCTTCGATCGCCAGTTGAGCAAAGCGTCGGCCACGGTACGGCCGAGAGTCGACTTCCCCACCTGGCGCGGCCCAGAGAGAAAGGCCATCTGCCGCAACTCGGCAAGGTGCGCCTTCAGCACCCGCTCGTAGACCCGTTCACGCCAACGCTTCATGCGACCATCTTACGTAACGCACGAAGAAAGTCACGACTATTTTACGACTTTACGCTCTCCGGTCACTGCTCACCGCCGGCCAAAGGCGTCCCCACTTCGACGTTCAGCGTTCGATGGACTGTGAACGTCGCACATCGAACATTGAACATCGAACGTCGACGTACGGAGACCTTCGGTCGGGTGTGCGCGTGCGAAGCTCGCTCTTCGTTCGACGTTCAATGCTCGATGTTCGATGTTCAGCGTTCGCCCCCCCCACCTCGCCCCGTTCCCATCCCATTCTGAGTATTCTGCCAAACTGGTTGGAGACCGGTTCTTCGACCTCAAGACAAAGCTCGATCGCCTCTTTGACGCGCTTCATCAGGACATCCAGGGACTTCGCCTGCGTATGGCACCCCCGCAAGGCCGGCACCGATGCGACGAAATAGCCATCCTCATCCCGTTCGATCACAACATTGAACTCCATTCTCATCTTCCTCTCCGGTCTATCATGCCAGCATACCACGGCAAACGCCGCGGGTCCATACGCCAGGGAAGTGGTGATCAGTCATCAGTGAGCAGTGATCGGTGATCAGTTCCCCGCGGTCCGGTCATCTTCACCACTGTTCCCCGCGCACGCCCTGTGCGCTACCGATCACCGTTCACTGTTCACTGTTCACTGCTCACTGCTCACTGCCCACTGCCCCCACTTCGACGTTCGACGTTCGCCCCCGCTTCGCCTCCCGTTGAACGTTGAGCGTTGAGCGTTGAGCGTTGAACGTTTCCCCCTCCCCCGCCCTCCTCCTTCCGCACCAGCGCTTCCCCCGCGCGCGTGACGGCCAGGCGTTCGAAGCGGTCGCGCAGACGAAGCCCGATCGCCTCGGCCCGCTCGGACGGCTCGGGCAAGCGCGAGCGCACGGCCGCCGGCGGATCTCCCAGGTCATCGAAGGCGTAGACCCGGCCGGGGTGATCGAGAATCTCCCGTTCGACGGCGTCCATGCGGCCCCAGGACACGCCGTACAGGTCCAGGACCCTTGCCGGGCTGTAGTAGCGCAGATACCGGAAGAACTTCGGGTTATCGCCGGTGAGCACCAGGTCGCCCTCCGTCGCGCGTTCGAGCACCGGGGCGGCCTTGACCGCGTTCAAGTCTGCCGAGCGGAACTTCAGCGGAAGCATGCCGACGATCCCGTTATGCGCGATCGATGCCAGCGCCAGCATCAGCAGTGCAGGACGCGCCGCTGCCATCCGTCCGCTCGCCCGCAGCGCCGCCAGCAACGCGAGACCGAGGAACGGGACGGCCTGCACCCAGAATTCGGTCGCCGCGGGGTTGAAGCGGAGGATAACGGCCGTATAGAGGGCCAGGTAAAGCAGCGTGAGGTGGAGCACCGTCTTCGCCCCGTCCGCCGCCGGGTCCGGCGCGGACTGCGCGGGAGCGCGCAGGGCGCAGCGCGCCACCCGGAGGAGCGCGGCCGCGCCCAGCCCCAGGGTCGCCAACCCCGCGATGCCCCAGGCAGGGCCAAAGGCGCGTCCCATGAACGACTCCTCCGTCATCAGCAGGGACGGCAGCAGGCCCGGCAGACGCGCCCGCACGATCTCGAAGGCGAATACGAACTGGCTCGCGATCGAAGCCGAACCGATCCCGACCAGCATCCGCGGCCCGCTGCTCCATCGGGGCCATGTCCCTCCTCCCCCGGGCGCAACGCTCATGACGCTCTCGAAATCCAGTCCCCAGGCGAAGGCCACGGCGAACGCCAGTCCGAGACCGAGGGCACACACGAGGGCATAGCGCGCGGCCGCC
>PWTM01000206.1 GCA_003563855.1 PVC group bacterium
CCCATCCCTTTCTGCGTATTCTGTGTATTCTGTGGTTCCCCCTCCCGTCTTCTCTGATGGGATAACCACAGAATACACAGAACACACAGAACCAGGACCGGCGACGCATTGCGCGGGCAACCACCAACATTCCGCCGAACGGCGAGGCCGACCCTCCCCCCTTTCAGCATCTCAGCATTTCAGCATTTCAGCATTTTCTCCAAGCCCTCATTCGCGTCCATTCGCGTCCATTCGCGGTTCTGAATCCGACAGACGTTGAATGGGGAGAAGTGACCCCGACGGCCTCGGTCAAGGCCGGACACTAACGAACCGAGCGGTCGTCCGATTCGACGGAATAACTCGCGTCCCAGCGACCCCAGGTATGCGAGGTCACGCCGTGGCGGGTACTGGCCTGGTAGCTCTGTCTGCCCGGCAGGATTCTTACCCTGACGACCCCCTGCTCCCCGGGCTTCAGGACACCCGCATGCACCGCGGCAACGGCAAGCATCGAGTCTTCCGTATACACGTCCGTTCCCCAGACCGGCCCGCTCGTGCTTCCGGTGACCCGGAAGCGAAGGACTTCATTGCTGCGTCCCCGAAAGGCTTGCAGCGAGCCCGGATCCTGAAGAACCTCCCCCCGGGATCCGTCGGCGCGACTTCTCTCGGTCGGGGTTGACGCGCGGACACTCTCGGTCGCGGTTGGCGCGCGGGCGGGAGCCGGACGGGGCCTGGCGCGGGCCGGCGCCGTTGCCCTGTCCGTGCCGGGCGGTGCGGCCGGCGAGGCGAAAGGCGCCTGTGCCACGCGGCCTCCTTCAAATTCCACGGAAAACCCGTCATATACCCATATCGCGCGATCACCTACACTCATCTGGCCCTCCGGCATTCCGTGCCGCGCCCGCACCTCCTCCATGGTGTCCCCCACCTGCGCCCCGTATACGTTCGCGATCCCGAACACCAACCCGACAGCGACCACCCAGCATGACAGTCTCCGGCCCATGGTGCGCCTCCTTCCTCGTGAAAAGAGCATTATCCGGCGAAGGGACCTGCATACAAGCGAAAAAGTCCGCGTCGAACTCGCCGGACGTCCCGAACCACGGCCTCGCTGTCGGTTCAGGCGCCAGTCCGGCACGCCCGGCATCCCACGGGCGGTGCTCCATGGCAGATCATCCTCCGCGATCCGCGCCCTTCCGCGCTCATCGGCCGCGCCCTTCATCGCTTCCCTGCCCGACCCCCTCCCATCCTTGTCGGCATCCTTGTCGAAATCATTGTCGAGAAGCCCATGGAATCGAAGCCGCCGAGAGCAACGCCAAAGACAACGATCTCGACAACGATCTCGACAACGATGGGGAGCCGCATATCCTTGTCGGCATCCTTGTCGAAATCATTGTCGAAGAGCCCATGGAGCCGAAACCGCCGCGAGCAATCCCGAAGACAACGATTTCGACAACGATGGGGAGCCACTGCTCACCGTTCACTGCTCACTGATCACTGATCACCCACCCGAAAGTCTCCCCGCCCGGCGTTGCACGTTGCACGTTGAGCGTTGAGCGTTGAACGTTTCCCCTTCCCTCCTCCCCTCCTCCCTCCGCCCGCCGCGTCTCATCCCTTTCTGCGTATTCTGCGTATTCTGTGGTTCACCCCTCTTCGCGATAGTGCAGGAAGCGAAACCCCGGCGCCCGGTCAACGGTGATGTCCAACGGGCCGCCCGGACCCGTCTGCTGCCGCCAGTTCCTCTTCGACACGAGGTCCGTCAGGTGAAGCGTCCCCGGACGCAACCAGCCCAGTTCGAACGAGTGACGGGCACGCGCGTTGCACCGTTCCCTGAAGATCAGCAGGTAACCCCGGCCTTCGTTCGGGAGGTGGCACTGGAATCCCGTCCAGCTTGCATTGTCCGGCTTGGCGCCGATCGGGTGAACGATGCCCTCGAACAGGAACGCCCGATGCTCCTTGTACACCTCGAGCAAGGCGCGGATCTCGGCCTTGGCGGATTCCGAGTAGTACTTCGTCTCCTGGAAGAAGAGCGGGATTCCCATCAGCGCGATCGCCGTGGCGTACGCATGCGAATGGAGGGGCGCGTCGCTGTACTCCGGATCCACGCGATCGACGTTCTGAATCGGGCACTGAAAACGATGGATATTCAGGTACCGGGCGACCTGCCAGAGGTCGCGCAGGACCGTATGCGGGCGGTAGACAACCGAGAGCGGCCGTGCGGGCTTCCGGTTCTCGAGGTAGATGCTGCCGTACTCCCGCGCGAAGAAGTAGCCGTACCGGGGCTCGTTCTCGGTGACGTCCCAGTTCACGCGGACCCGGTGACCGGTCCACGCGATGAAGTCGCGGACCTTCCGCATGACCGCCTCGATCTCCGCGCGATTGCGCAGCGCGGCGAAATCGAGCTTCACCTGCAGGAAACCGCCTTCCGTGAAGTTCTTCTTGAGTTCGTCGAGCCCGATCGGCATGGCGGCGGCCCAGAGCCCGAGCCGGATCCCGAGTTCCCCGGCCCGGCGGCGGACCCGCGCCCAGCCGTCCGGATAGCTCGCCGGATGCGGATGCCACCCGTGGTCGCCGGGTTTCCACGTGGGGTTCCCGGGCGGCGTCTGCCAGCCGTCGTCGATCTGCACGACATCGATCCCGAGTTCGGCACAGGTCTCGATCTCCCGCAGAACGCTGTTCTCGGTCGCCGCGCGCCGCGCGTCCGGGCTGTTGTCCGTGCTGCCCCACGTGTTGGCCTGGACGTACACGTCCCGCGCCGGATCGATCGGGTAGCGGAACCGGTCGAACGTCTTGAAGGCGATCTCGCGGTCCAGGTCGCCCCCCGCCCACGCCAGGCACCAGGTCGCCCAGCCGGGCGTGAAGGCCTCCGGCGAGATTTCGTTGGGGCGCAGGCCCCAGCCGGTACAGGAAAGCCCCCGCGCCTCGTCGCAGAGGAAGCCGCCGGTCGCATACCCCGGCTGGTTGACGCATTTATGGGATTCCTTGACCATGGCGATGCCGCCGGCATCGTCCTCGACGCAGGCAACGCTGGCCCAGTCGCACCACTCCCTGCCCATCACCGGGTGGGAAACCACCGCCTCCTTCAGAAGGTCCAGGTGGGTGTCGTTGCGTTGCTGCGTTCCGTTGTAATAGCCGAAGTATCTTCGCCGGGACATCTCCCGGACGGGGAGACGGTCCACCCGCGCGTCGGGAGGCGAGCCCTGGGTGCGCGCCGTCGGGCTCGCGGGCGTGGCGCCGATCGCCCTGGCCGCCAGTTGGGTCCGGATGCCCGGGGCACCGGGATAGGCCCAGACAGTCCATCGCAGCGCGATCCCCGCGGCCGGATAGGCGATCTCCGCCGTCACCGCAACGTGGGCATCGGTGAACCCCTCGTCATCCTGTACGGACGCGGCTAGTCCGCGCAGCTCGGCCTCGGGCGCTTCGCGGACATCGGGCAGTTGCCAGTCGCAACCCGTCCCCTCGCCGGCCCAGGACCGCCCCGAGCGGAGATCGACGAACGCCTGCGTCGCGAAGCCCGTGCCCGTCCACTTCCAGACCCGCCGAACGCAACCAGTGCTTACGATCAGGCACTCTCCTTCGGTATGCGCCCGGGCTTCTCCCAGCGAGCCATCGATATCGTTCACACCCGTTTCCCCCGTTCTGTCGCGTCTTCCGTCGTTTGCCGGACACACGGATTCGCCCGCCTGCGGCCGCTCACGGGCAATGTAGGCGGCGCCGGGGTGGAGGGGAAGCCGGAAAGGCGCGACGGCGCAATGCTGCTGACGCGCAGCCACGAGCGGCGCCGGCAAAGGCGCGGGACCGCCAGCGCCGACCGGCTCGTCCCTTTCCGGTGGACGATTGCGATCCCGACAACGATGGGGAGGAGCATATCTTTGTCGAAATCTTTGTCGGCATCATTGTCGAAGAGCCCATGGCGTCGAAACCGCCGCGAGCAACGCCAAAGACAACGATCCCGACAACGATCCCGACAACGATGGGGAGGAGCATATCTTTGTCGAAATCTTTGTCGACATCATTGTCGAAGAGCCCATGGAATCGAAACCGCCGCGAGCA
>PWTM01000226.1 GCA_003563855.1 PVC group bacterium
ACGGCGTCAACTTCCTCGTAAACTCCACCGGATCTAACGTGTCCGTCAACGTTGCCGCGAACTACATCGGCTCCCATGCCCCGTCCATGCGGGTGTTGCACCGCCCGAAGTGAGATGCGCCGGTCGACGACTACGGCGACGACTACGGCTGACGACGGAACAGGCTCGGGCCGGGCTAAACGTTTCGCCGCAGCGGGTGCGCAGCCCCTGCTGTACTGGAGGCCCGGTTGGACGCCCGTCCGTACAGCTGGACCTACGGGACCGCTGCTCCCCGTCCACGCAAGCCCCACCTCTACAGCGGCGCTGCTGCCGGAGCTTCGGCGTATGGAGTGCGGTGGCAGAGTCCCGGGCGCGCCTCGTGCCCGGGACGGCGACACCGCTTTCGCCCCCCTCTTCTGGATCCCCCCGGGGCGGCACATTACCTTTGCGCGGTTATCGGCTCTCCCGCCCCGGGGGCGGCCCCGCGTGGTGCGGCAGGCTTGCCCTACGTAGCCCGCAGGGCGATGTAGGGTCCGTGACGGAGCGTTCGCGAAGGTCTCGTGAGCAAGGCGCGGCGGTCGGCGCTGGACTCGTGTCCGCGCCGCGCCGCCGCAACGCCGCTCACGGGGCCTTCGCGGACGCGAGCGGCACGGCCTGCCGCACCACGCCGCCCCGGAGAACCCCCCCGCACGCCGAAAACTGTGGCGCGAACGAAGCGGCGCGGGACTGCGGCCCCAAGGCTTGGAAAGGGCACGGTCGTTCGTTGCCAAGGCTTGGAAGCGGTGGATCGAGCCGTCGCGCTCGTCCTCGGCGTCGGTCTTCCCCGGGTCTTCCCGGGCGAGGACGAGGACCGCTCGCTACGCTCGCTGAGGACGAGGACGACGTCGTCCCCCTTTCAGCATTTCAGCGTTTCAGCGTTTCAGCTTTTCAGCCTTTTCCCTCATCGGTCTTGTTCCGCCCCGCGGCGCGGCGAGCGCGCCGTCGTGGAAGGCGATCACATGGCCCTTTTCGATCAGCCAGTGCAGGTGGTGCTGCAGCTCCGCGCGGCGCGGATCGTCCGGCGGGGTCTCCGGCAGCAGGGCGTCGAACAGGTCCGTGGCACGCGCGCCCGGGTGCGCCTCGAGGTGCTCCAGGGCCCGGCGGATCGTCGGCACCGCGTGGTCCGGCGAGACCGGCGAGGGCGCGATGGCCGTGACGAAGAGCGCGTGGGCGTTGGCGTGGAACAGGTGAAGCCCCATGTGCCGCAGCGCCGGACGCAGGGCCGTCATCATCGTGCGGGGGAACCGCTCTTCCTGCTGCCAGGCGTCGCGCAGGGCCTCCCGCACGGCCGGGTCCTCGATCCGCCGCGCGGCGGCGCCCGACACGATGAACCGGCGCCCTTCCCGGACCGCCGCGCTCGCGCCCTCGCCCCGGAGCCAGGCCTGCGCCTGCATGGCGGTCATCGGGGGCGCCTCCGGGAGGTCCTTCCGCCGGTAGCGACGCTGCGTGCGCGCCTCCTCCCGCCATTGCGCGATCGCGTCGGCATCGCGCACGGTCTCCAGTTGCGCCTGGAACGCCTCCTCGGAGAGCTCCGCAAACCGGGCGGCCCGGATTTCCGCCATGCGCTCGGCCGTCGCGTGGTGGTTCGGCGGCCCGATCAGCGTCCCGTCGCGGCGGCAGCGCACGACGCAGACGAAGGCGCCGGCGGGCGGTTCGCCCTGCTCGACCTCGACCTCGAAGAGGTCCTCCGCGTGCGCGGCCGTCACGTGCGCCGCCACGTCGACGCGGCTCGCCGCCACCACCCCGCAGAGCGAACACTGCGCCAGCGGGGGGGTGTCCGCGCGAACCCCGCGCGGAACCTCGATCTTCACGGCGTGAAAGGCCTCGCGGCCCAGGAAGAACGCCGCCAGCTCCAGCAGCGGGTAGGCGCGACGCGACGCCTGGATCCGACGGACGACGCCGCCGAGAGGCTGGCGCTCCGGAAGGAACGCGATGTCGAGCGGCATCGCCGCGACCGGGGCGGCCGGCCGCGGGCGGGGCGCACCCCGCGCTTCACGGCCCGCCCGCTCCCCGCCGCCCCGGTCCGGCCGCGGCGGCCGGCCCCCGCGGTGCGGCGGGGCGCCGCGCGCACGTCCCCCCGCGGGCCGATCCCGGGTGCGCGCGTCCCGTCCGCGCGCCTCCGGCCGCGGCGCCGGCGCGTTCGCATACGGATTCGCCCCCGGCGGCCGCCGCGCCCATTGCGGCACGAAGTTCAGCTCGACCACCGGGTCGTGCCCGTCTTCCCCCGTCCGTTCCTCGTCCATTCGCCCGATCCCACCGATCGCCGCCGCGCCCCTGGGCTTGGCGGCGGCGCCTGCGGCATGCTTCAATGCGCGCATCCCGCGAGTGAAAGGGCACCCTATGCGCAGCGACCCACCGGCGCCAGAAGAAAAATACTCCTCGGCCATCACCCTCTCGGACATGGAGATCTTCGTCTTCCCCGAGTTGCTCTACAGCCTCGTGCTCGCCAACGTCATGTCGCCCGTCCTCTGGCGGTGGCGCGACGATCCGTGGTTCAAGGGGATCGAACGCCTGACCCCCTACCGGCGCATCCTGCGCCTCAAGCAGTTCGTGATCGATCATTACGAGTTCAACCTCGATCTCGACACCTGGGGGCTGACCACCAAGGAACGGGAGCTGCGGCGCTTCGAGCCCTGGATCGACCGGGCCACCCTCTCGCGGAGCAACGCCCTGTTCGGCTACGAGGGCGACCGCTACTACTTCAGCCTCGATATCCGGCGCCACTTCGGCCTCGACCGGTACGAGGGCGACGTCATCCCCTACTGGAAGACCGAGACCGTCGAGGCCATGGACGCCTTCCGCTTCCGGGAGGGCTACCGCACCGGCGCGGGCGAATGCGTCTCGCTTTCCACGCTCTACGCCGCCGCCCTCTTCGTGGTCTGCGGCATCCCGCTCGAGGACATCTTCCTGATGGCGACCCCGCTCCACTCGCAGAACCTCGTCCTCGTCAAGGACGGCCTCCTCACGAACAACCGGCGCATCGTCACGAAGAACATGTGGTTCAACGGCACCGAGCTCTCGCAGAAGGCCCAGCGCGCCCTGCGCCACGAACAGGTCACGGTCGTCGCGCACGCCACGGGCTGGATTCACTGCGTCTACCCCGAGGTGTCGATCGATCCGGCCGCCTACGCCCGGTTCCGCGACGCGCTGCGCGCGTTCCTGCGGACGGATATCACGCTGGAGGTGCTCTGCAATTTCCTGCGGCAGGAGTCCGACGCGCGGCCCTGCTTCCAGCTCCGCGCCGAACGCCACGGCCATGCGCACTACCTCCCGCTCGAAGTCGCCTTTCGCTACGAGCACAGCAGCAACTACCGCGTCAGCGACCGCACGCGGGACAAGCTCCTCGACGAGATCGACGACGACGAATTCTTCGTCGAGCCGCTGCCCGACCGGCTGGTCCTCAACGACCTGGACGCGCTCTTCCGCGAACGCCCGTTCGTGCCCGGGCGGCCCGGGGACATGGAGCGCCTCGTGGCCGCGCTTGATTGCCGCTGCCTGCGCCAGCGCGCAGCGCTCGAGAAGCTGGTCGATTTCGCCGCGCTGGAGCCGCGGCTGCCCGATCCCGACGCCGGCCGCCCCGTCCCGCCCCGCCCGCTCGGGCTTCGGCCGGACATGACGCGCGAGGCGATCGTCGCCCACCTGGAAACCCAGCGCGCGGAGAACCCGGTCGCGGACCTGGCCTTCTACGCGCTGCGCGATCTCTCGCGCACCCACTGGGCGCCCTTCCTCAAGGCCGCGCTCGAGCGCAACCCGGTCTGCATCGCCGGCGCCGGGGACGCGTCCGATGCGGAGATCGAGGCCCGGCTGGAGAGCTGGCCGAACGAATCGATCTACGAAGGCCCGCGCGCCGCGCAGCCGGACGAGGTCTGGAACTACCGCCGCGGCGACGGACTCGAACGCGCCCTCTGCCTCGCCGCCATCCTCCGCGCGCGGCATCCCGACCGGCCGATGCGGCTCGAGGTCGAACCCGACGCCGTCCGCCTGCACGCCGGCGAC
>PWTM01000174.1 GCA_003563855.1 PVC group bacterium
CCGGAGCAGCGCCTCGAGCCGGTCGGCCTCGACCACCGGCAGCCCCGTTCGCTCGACCGAGAGCCGGGCCGCGTAGACCATGCCGACCGAGACCGCCTCGCCGTGCAGCAGCGTGCCGTAGCCCGCCGCGGTCTCCAGCGCGTGCCCGAGCGTGTGCCCGAAGTTCAGCAGCGCGCGCGCGCCCGCCTCGCGCTCGTCCGCGCCCACAATCTCCGCCTTGATCCGGCAGCAGCGTTCGACCACCTCCGCGACCGCGGGCGATGCCCCCGCGAGGATTCCGGCCGTCTCGCGCTCGATCCGGTCGAGCAGCGCCCGATCGCGGATCGCCCCGTACTTCACCACCTCGGCCAGCCCGGCGACCGTCTCGCGGCGCGGCAGCGTGCGCAGCGTATCGAGGTCGGCCGCCACCAGCGCCGGCTGGTGAAAGGCGCCGACCAGGTTCTTCCCGCCCGGCAGGTCGATCCCCGTCTTCCCGCCGACCGCGCTGTCGACCATCGCCAGCAGCGTCGTCGGGAGCTGCACGAACGGCACGCCCCGGAGCCAGGTCGCCGCGAGAAAGCCCGCCAGGTCGCCGACCACCCCGCCGCCCAGCGCCACGACCGGCGACCGCCGATCCAGACCCGCCTCCAGCGCAGCCTCGTAGAGGCGGAAGAGCTCGGCCGGACTCTTCGACCCCTCCCCGGCCGGGACGACGGCGGAGGCCACCCGGAACCCGGCCGCGCGAAGGGATTCGAGCACGCGATCGAGGTAGAGCGGCGCGACATTGGCATCGCTCACGACCAGCGCCGACCGCCCGCGCACCCGCTCGGCGCACCAGGCGCCGGCGCAGTCGAGCAGCCCGGACCCGATCCGGATCTCGTACGTCCGCGCGCCCAGCTCCACCGTGACACAGCCTTGCATGGCCACAGGGAATAGCGAGCAGGACCGCCCCCGTCAAGGGCTGTCTGGGACTTTCCCCCCGTTCCTCGCGGCATCCTCGTTTCGGTCGACGACGACGAAGACGACTACGGTTTACGATGGAACTTCGTTCGTCCACCGTAGTCGTCGACGTTGCCTGCCCGCCGCAGCCCGGAGGGCGAAGGGGGGTCGTCAGCCGAGTCCCCCGAGGACAACGGCCGGTCGTCGGCCGGACTCCGCGCGATTCGCTGCGCGCCGGGTTGGATCCCGGGGGCGGTTCTTTCTCTTCGGCTCTCTCGTCGATTCTCGTCCCCTTTCGGTCGACGACGACGGCGACGACTACGGCTTACGACGGGACGCCAATCGTCCACCGTAGTCGTCGGCGTAGTCGTCAGCCGAGTTCCCCGAGGACAACGGCCGATCGTCGCAGGACTCCGCGCGATTCGCTGCGCCCCGGGTTGGAATCCGGGCGCGGTTCTTTCTCTTCGGCTCTCTCGTCGATTCTCGTCCCCTTTCGGTCGACGACGACGCCGACGACTACGGTTTACGATGGAACTCCGTTCGTCCATCGTAGTCGTCGGCGTAGTCGTCAACCGAGTTCCCCCAGGACGACGGCAGGTCGTCGCAGGACGGTGCGGCCCAGCCTCCACCTCCTGATCTTCGAACCCGCCCGATGCTGCCCCCTTCTCTTCTCTGTCCGCAGATTGCGGCTCTTCGGGGGACCCAGCCGAAGAGGCCGTGCCTCCCGCCCCAAGAATCTGCGTAATCTGCGAAATCTGCGGACAATCCGCTCCCCGGACAACACGAAGATCCCGTAGCGATCAGGACCGGGAGGCCCGGCCTCCACCCCCTGATCTTCGACCCGTCCCATTCCGTCTCTCTTCTTCTTCGTCCGCAGATTACGCAGATTTCGCAGATTCTGAGGGGAACGGGCCAGCAATCCCTTCCCCCGGCGCCTGCGTAGTTGCGAGCGTTGATCCTTTCCTGCCCGCGCCCCCTTTCGGCATTCAGGCGCTTCGGCATCCGGAAGAAGGGCGTTCGAAGTTCGATGTTCAGTGTTCGATTTTCGACGTTCTCTCCTCCCCTGCCTCGCGCTCGCGCGGCCACCGCCCGCCCTGACCTTCTCTGGCCTTCTCAGGCGAGAAACGGGGAGAGCTTCGCTGGTTGCGGCCGAACGCGGCGAGGCCTATGCTGTTCATCGCACGGGCATCTTGGGAGAAGAGAAAGGCGGGTCGGTGGTGACCGCATGAGGGATCGGGCGCTCCAGTATCTCCGCGAAGCCCTCGGCCGACCGGACGCCGGCTTCCGGAACGGGCAGTGGGAATGCATACAGGCAGCGCTGGAGCGCCGCCGGATGCTTGTGGTTCAGCGGACCGGCTGGGGCAAGAGCATCGTCTACTTCCTGGCCACCCGCCTGCTGCGCGACGCAGGCGCCGGGCCCAGCCTGCTGATCTCGCCGCTCCTCTCGCTCATGCGAAACCAACTCGATGCCGCCGAACGAATCCGCATCCGCGCGGCGACGATCAACAGCACCAACCCGGAGGAATGGGAACGCATCGGGGCGGACTTGCGAGAGAACAAGATCGATCTCCTGCTCGTATCTCCGGAGCGGCTGGCCAACGAGAAGTTCCGCAACGAGGTTCTCGCCCGGATCGCCGAACGAATAGGCCTGTTCGTCGTGGACGAGGCGCACTGCATATCCGACTGGGGACACGACTTCCGGCCTGACTACCGCCGTATCGTGCGCGTGCTCCAGGCCTTGCCACCGAACATCCCCGTATTGGCCACCACCGCGACGGCGAACGATCGGGTAGTCGCCGACGTGGTCGCCCAACTCGGAACGGACATCGGTGTCGTGCGCGGTCCACTGGTGCGCGAAAGCCTCCGCCTGCAGAATATCGTCTTGCCGAGTCCGGCCGCCCGGATGGCGTGGCTGGCCACGACCATCCCCACGCTGCCCGGCAGCGGCATCGTCTATGCCCTGACCAAGCGGGACGCGGAACGGGTCGCGGAGTGGTTGCGCGGCAATGGCATCGTTGCCGAGGCGTATCACGCGGGTCTCCTCGAAGAGGAAGCAGGTTCGCGCCGGGAACGGCTTGAACAGCGGCTGCTGCGGAACGAAGTCAAGGTGCTGGTGGCAACGGTTGCACTCGGCATGGGATTCGACAAGCCGGACCTGGGGTTCGTCATCCATTTCCAGAGGCCAGCCTCGGTCGTCCACTACTACCAGCAGGTAGGCCGCGCGGGTCGCGCCGTCGACGAGGCCTACGGCGTCCTGATGCATGGCGAGGAGGACGACCCGATTGCCGACTACTTCATCCGCAGTGCGTTCCCTCCACAGAAGCATGTAGAGGCGATCCTGGAGGAGCTGGACCGGTTCGAGGGCGGGCTCTCCGTCCGGGAACTGGAGTCGCGCCTCAACCTGAAGCGCGCTCAACTGGAGAAAGCGCTGAAGTATCTATCCGTCGAACTTCCGGCGCCCGTCACGAAGATTGGCCCGAAGTGGAATGTCACGGCGGCTTCCGGCACCTATCGGATCGATCGAGAATACGTCGAAGCCATCACCGCCACCCGCAGGGCGGAGCAGGCGCAGATGCGGGACTACATGCAGCATTCCGGGTGCCTTATGGAGTTCCTGGCACGCGCGCTCGACGATCCCTACGCGGGTTCCTGCGGCCGATGCGCGGGCTGCCTGGGCGGCCCGTTGCTCTCACCCACGGCCGATCGGGATCTGACGAACCGCGCGGCGATCTACCTGAAACGCAACTACCAACCGTTGAAGCCGCGTCTTCAGTGGCCCGCCGGCGACGCGCTACCCGAATACGGGTTCACGGGGCGCATTGGAACGGACCTGCGCGCGGCGGAGGGGCGGGCTTTGTGTCTGTGGCTCGATGCCGGCTGGGGACAGCAGGTCGCGGAGGGAAAGTACACTCGCGGGCGCTTTGACGACACGCTCGTCGCCGCCTGTGTGGAACTGGTCGAGCATTGGGATCCCGTTCCTTCGCCCGAATGGGTCACCGCCATCCCTTCGTTGCGCCATCCGAACCTCGTACCGGACTTCGCAGCCCGGCTCGCAACAGCTTTGAATCTGCCGTTTCGCCCCGCCCTGCGGAAAGTGCAGAACACTCCGCCCCAGAAGGAGATGCAGAACAGCTTCCGGCAGTCGCGCAATCTGGATGGCGCCTTCGAGGTGGACATGACGCCCGGCCTTGACCGACCCTGCCTCCTTGTGGACGACATGCGCGATTCCGGGTGGACATTCACCGTGGCGGCCGCGGTGCTGCGGCGCGCGGGTTGCCCGGCGGTCTTTCCGCTGGCGCTCGCGCTGAACTCGCCAGGAACGGAGTAGACGAGGCCCGATATGCATACGCTGAGCGACGATGCGAAGGCGATCCTGCTGCTCTGCGGACGCTTCCGCGGAACCTCGGAGGAAGACCCGCTCGATCTGCGCGAATACGGCCGGGTCGTCCAATGGCTACGGGACGCCCGACTTCGCCCCGCCGACCTGCTCGCGCTGGAGCATGTGCCGGCGCTCGCAGGAGCGACCGGCGTGTCCGCGGATCGGCTGCAGGCCCTGTTGCGACGCGGCGTGAAGCTGGGATTTGCCGTCGAGCAGTGGAACCAGAGCGGCATCTGGGTCATCTGCCGCAGCGACCCCGAATACCCGGCCCGCTACAAGTCGCACCTCAAGGAAAGGGCGCCGCCCATCCTGTTCGGCGCCGGCGAGCGCTCGTTGTTGAAGGGTGGCGGTCTTGCCATCGTCGGCTCCCGGAACGTGGACGCCGAGGGCGAGGCCTTCGCGCGCGACACGGCGGCCTGGTGCGCGCGACAGGGACTGCCCGTCGTGTCGGGCGGCGCCCGCGGCGTGGACCGGATCGCCATGTCCGGCGCGCTCGAAGCCGGCGGTTTGGTCGTCGGGGTGCTCGCGGACAGCCTGCTCCGGGCGAGCGTCTCGCGCGAATCGCGCTACGCGCTTTCGGAGGGGCGATTGCTCCTGGTCTCCCCGTACCATCCCGAGGCCGGGTTCAGCGTCGGCAATGCGATGGGGCGCAACAAGCTCGTCTACGCGCTCGCCGACTACGGCCTGGTGGTCAGCGCGAGCGACGACCGGGGCGGCACCTGGGCGGGGGCCGTGGAAGAGCTGAAGCGCGAGTCGGGCCGCGCCGTGTTCGTGCGCATGGCCGGCGCCGTACCGAAAGGAAATCGGCGGCTGATCGAGTACGGCGCCATCCCCTTTCCCTCGATCGACGCGCCGGACGCCGATCCCGATCGGCTGGCGGCCCTGGCAGCACTGCGGCCTCGCGCTCAGACAGAGAGCCCGATGCCCCTCTTCGCGCGAGCGATGTCCACGCCGGCCGCGCCGGCGCAGGTCCGCGAGCCGGGCGCCTCTTCGTCGGCGACCGCACCGTCGAAGCCGGCGGAAGCCGACTCCGCCCCGCCTCCCGCGTCGGTCTACGAAGCCGTGCTGCCCGTCCTGCTGGCCGCTCTCGAAGAACCGGCGGCGACCGCCGACCTGGCCGAGCGGCTGGAGGTCTCCAGGCCGCAGTTGGAAGCCTGGCTCACGCGGGCGGTCGCAGAGAACAAGGTGCGTCGCCAGACACGCCCGGTGCGCTACTCGCGCATCTAGGCCCTCGTCGGTATGGTGTCCCGGGTTGTCCTTTCCTTTCGGTCGACGACGACGCCGACGACTACGGTTTACGATGGAACTTCGTTCGTCCACCGTAGTCGTCGGCGTTGCCTGCCCGCCGTAGCCCGGAGGGCGAAGGGGGGTCGTCAGCCGAGTTCCCCCAGGACAACGGCAGGTCGTCGCAGGACCGTGTAGCCCAGCCTCCACCCCCTGACCCTCGACCCATCCCAGGCTCCCCTTCTCTTCTCTGTCCGAAGATTGCGCGTTTCTTCGGAGGGACCCAGCCGAAGAGGCCGTGCCTTCCGCCCCCAAAATCTGCGTAATCTGCGAAATCTGCGGACAATCCGCTCCCCGGACGACACGAAGATCCCGTAGCGATCAGGACCGGGAGGCCCGGCCTCCACCCCCTGATCTTCGACCCCGTCCCATCCCGTCTCTCTTCTTCTTCGTCCGCAGATTGCGCAGATTTCGCAGATTCTGAGGGGAAGAGGCCAGAAATGTCTTCCCCGGGCGCATGCGTAGTTGCGAGCGTTGAACGTCTTCTCCAACGTTCATGCGCGATCGCTCTTCCACGGCTACGGAGATCAGGACCACTGGGGGCGGCCCCGGCGATGAACGGGGAGCCGCCGCCAACTGACCCGTCAGCCCCACGCGCAAGCGGCTTGTCGAATTGAGACGAGTGTGCCCCATGGACGGTTCCCGGTCGCTATGCGATAGAGCGCTCTGACGATCACCCCGAGCCGTTTCCCCTTTGCAGGCTTGAATCGTCGCCAGGACTTGCAGGGTGCTTGCTGGGCGCTTGCAGGGTGCTTGCGGGGTGGCTGAACACCTAGCGAACACCCTGAGAAGACCACCGGCAGGCTCATCAAAGACCAATTCCGGTAACCCGTGGGCGGCACAGGCACCAAGCATGCGGTGGATCCCGCCTCGGATGTCGCCGATCAGCCCCCGAATCCGTCGTAGTGAAAGCGCCCCTTCCGGTCCCGGGAGCGTTGGCTTGCCGCCGAACTCTCCCGGCGCAAGCGCCCGCGGGAGAGTCGACTCGCTACGCGTCAGGCAAGCTGGTGCGACTGTGTCCTATCGATAGGCTTCGTTCCGTCTTTCGTATCCCATGTGGCAACTCGGATCACTCCAGCGCCACGTCGATCTCCTTCTTCAAGGATGTGAGTTGGGCCACGATTGCGCGAACGTCTCCGCGCTCTTTGAATCGATCCAGGGTCTTGAAGGCGAACGACTCCTGCTCGAAGATGGTTGTCAACTCCGTCAGAACGCCAATCACCTTGGTGAACCCGTCGCCCTTCCTCCGAACCTGACAAATCAGAGCGTTGTAGTGATCGTATTCATCCTTTGCTATGGGTGTGTGGTCGCTCCGCGTCCGATCCAGGAAGGCATGGACTACCCTGAACCTCAGATCGAAAGCGCCATTGAAGATCTGGCCCGATTGCTGCTGGATCAGATTCCACACGATCGAAGTTCCGAGCAGACGATTGACCCGATACACAGGAGAGATCGACATCGCAGCAAGATCAACATCCTTGAACCCCTGAAGACAGTCGTGGTCAGGCACCTTCTGTGTCAGCCTGTGTTGCTGAATCACCAATCGCGCGTGCATCCAATTGTGATCATGGATCAGCATCCCCTTCTGGAAACTCTTGATGACCTGGTCGATCCCCTGGTCCAGGTAGCGCTCCAGTACCAGTTGGTGTTCACGTTTCCTGAGATAGAGCCAGTAGGCGCCGAGGATGCTTAGCCCTGCTGTTACTAACGCGATCAGGAGCTGCGTGGAGTTCAGGAGAATCGCTGCCGCGACAGCCAAGAGAGGCGAAGCAAGGGATGCGAGATGGTCGATCATTCCGAAGCCTTCTGCGTTCGCGCGGATGGGTCTTGTTCGTGAAGGTCGCTGAGAAACTCCGAGGCCGGGGCGGTGGCGGTGATGAGAAGGCGGTCGCGGGCGCGGGTGCAGGCGACGTAGAGGAGGTGGCGTTCGGTGTCGTAGACTTCCTGGAGGTCGGCGCCGTCGCCCACGGCTTCGATGCGGGACTGGAGCGGGACGACTTCGTCGTCGCAGGCCATGACCGCGACGCCGCGGCACTCCAGCCCCTTGGCCAGGTGCATGGTGCTGATCGCGACCTTGCCGGCCGCGGTGTAGACCCGGTCGTCGAGGATGGTGGCCTCGAGGTCGGCGCGCTCGACCGCCATCCGCGCGCGGTCGAGCTGCCCGGGTGCGCGGACGAAGATGCCGATCTCGTGGGGGAGCAGGCCTTCATCTATCCGGGCGCGCAGCCAGGCGGCGACGCAGGCGATCTCCTCGTCTTCCGTGTCGAACACGCGAACTTCGGGTGGCGGGCCGTTGAAGACGGAGACGGTATCGCCTCGGCTCTCGGTGTTGCCGTCCGCGTCCGAGATCTCTGGATCCAGGAGCCGGTCTGCCTGCCGCCGGATCTGGTGCGAGGTCCGGTAGTTGATCCGCAGTGTCCGCGACCGGCCCCGGATGTCCACGCCCAGCGATCGCCAGGAGAAGGGCTGCTGGAAGATGCGCTGGCCGAGGTCGCCCGCGAAGAACAGGGCGTTCCGGCGGTCCGCGCCCAGCGCGGCGAGGAAGCGGAGCTGGGCCACGCTCAGGTCCTGGGCCTCGTCGATCACGGCGAAGTCGAAAGGCGGGCGGCGAAGCTGCTCCAGCGTGGCGGCCAGGCGGGTGAACACCGCAGATGGCGTCGTAAGCCCCTCGGTCTGCAGCCGAGCCTGCACCTGCTCGAAGATCGACCACAGTACCGCGCGCCGGGCCTCCGGAAGACGCGTCTTGCGCCCGATCCGCGCCACGTCTCGGTAGGCCTCCCACGAGGTCAACTGCCAGACATCGACCACCTGCTCCCACTCGGCCAGCAGGAACCGGGTGCTGAAGCGATGATCGCCCGCGGCGCCGGCAGCGGTCGAGAGCCGTTCGCGGAGGGTATCCTGGCCGGCAAGCCGGGCCGGTCCATGGTGCGCCTGGTAGAGCCGTTGCCCGAGCGCGTCGAGGGCGTGGACATCGATCCGCTCGGCGAGCCTGGGCTCGTTGCCGATCAGGCGTCGGAGCTTCGTGCGCAGCGCGTTGGCGAGCGCATCGGAGAAGGTGGCCAGCAGGATCCGAGCCTCAGGGTTTGCGCGGGCCAGAAAGACGGCGCGATGAAGGGCTACGATGGTCTTCCCGGTTCCGGCCGAGCCCGAGACCCGAGCGGGACCGGCGTAGTCGTGTTCCACCCACTGGCGTTGCTCGGGATGCAGGAAGATCGTCCACTTCTCCCAGGGAAACTCGAGGGCGCGTGCCAGTTCCTCGCTGCTGCTCATCAGGCAGAACCGGCGCTGGGCGTCGGGGTGCGTGAACGGATCCTCGGCCGGCTGTGCCGGCGCCGGCCGCGGGGTTCCGCCGGTCGCCAACTCGAGCAAAGCCTCCGCCGCCTCGGCGGGCAGCCGATCGGCGAGCGCCAGCAGCCCATCCTCGTCCACCTGCCGCACGTCCGCGATCCACTCGGGCGGTACCCCATAGGACAGAAGATCCGCCTCCGGCGTCTCGGCGAAGAGGACCGGCTTCGGCGGAGCGGGCGCCTCGCGTGTCGTGTAGATCGGGACGATGACCTCGCGGACCATCTCGCGGATCTCGACGATCTGCGCAGCCCCGGTGGCGGGATGGGTCTCGACCTTTCGGCGCTCGGCCCAGGCGTAGGCGCGGTCGTGATGGTCCGCGTAGCAGAGCAGGAGGCTCCCGGAGGTGCGGTGCACGATCAGCCGCACGTCCGCGCTCACCCGGACCGAAGCGAAGCTCTTGTCCTTCGCGCGGTCCAGCTTGTGGAAGCTCAGTCCCGGATTGGCCGGGTTCATCTGCAAGTCGAACGCCGTCGTCTTCACCGCCTTCTGCTCCTCGCCCGTCAGGCGGGCGAGGCTGTCCGTGAAGGGGTCGGCGATGAGGAAGGTCATCGTTGAATCTGTGCTCTCAAGCCCACTCCAACCGCCGGATGAGGTCCCTGTGATAGTTCCATCGCTTGGTCAGATACTGATACCTGCCCGCTACGACACCAACTGACACTCCTATCGCGCGGGCGAGGCGTTTCAGGTCAAATGCGGTCCGGGCTGAACGGATGTCATCGTTGTGCCGTGCTGGGATGAGCGTCTCTGCCGCGAAAGCGTTCGCTGCGCGCTCTCGCGGATCGACATCCGATTCATCGTTGATGAGGATGCACTTCTTGCTGTCGTTCAACACATGACTGGCCTCATGGAAGAAGGAGAACCAGAATCGGTCTTCACCTTTGCCACGCAGGTTCAGAAGAATCATGGCCTTGGACGGGGACATCCACTTCGTCGCCCCATTCCACGGCACCTGCTTCATCTCGCGTACCAATGCCAGCGCAACCCCAGCGTCCGCACAAAGGCTACGCATACGGTGCACGAACACATGCGGCTCCTCCCGTGTGAGTCCACGGATTTCGTGAAGCGCATCCTTGAAGCGACCAGCGTCATGAGGCCTGCAGTCAATCTCAGATGCCTGCCGTTCCCCTAGGCGAATCCATGTCGCCGCAGGGCCGGGTCTCGTTTCGAAGCAGGCGGAGCGGCGCGCAGCCACCGCCGGTTCATCCCAAATCGAATGCCAAGCTTCGACGCTGCTGACGCCGAAGAAGGCCAGAGTTTCACGCAACAGCAGGACCTTGTCTCGCTGCGGCGACAAGGCGCCCCGTTCGATGAGTTCACGAGTCGGAATGGTCTTGAGCCAGTCCAGCCCATCGCGCAGCCGTCCACGCTCCGCCTGCTTGCTCAGCTGCTCACGGTATTCCGCTTCGAGCCGGTTCCATAGCCGCGCTGGGACCCCAACCACCATCTCCAGGCGATTGGCCGTCTCGTAGGAGATGGGCTGGATCCCTTTGATAATGCGACTCAGCGTTTGCACCGTCAGGCCGGTCCGCGCGGCCAGATCACGCTGGGTCATGCCCTGCGAATCCATGACCTCTCTTAGCGTTTGTCCCGGGGGGACGGCGAAGTCCGGGTCAAACCGGTGTAGTCGGGCAGCCTTCATCGTCTCGCCCTCTTCCCTGCTCTGCGTTGATTCTTGGGATCGTGCGTATCCTCGATGTTGATGATCTCAACCGATCGGACTGCCGCCAGGTCAATGCCTCCATCGACCGTTCTCGGCACAGGGTCATCCGCCGGGATGAAGAGCAGCCGCCGGGGATGCTCCAAGTCGACTGAGAAGACTCCCTTGCGGTTGGTCAGCTCATGAAGCCTTGCCGGTGGTAGATGCGATACGTCGGAGAGCGCCTCCGCAGCTCGGAGTTCCGCCAATCTCTGCATAAGCTTGCGCGCCATACCCTTACCCACCTCCCGCAACATGAGTCGCTCTGTCGAGCAAACCCTTTGCAGCCCACGCGAGCGAAAGAATACCTCCATAGTCCGCTCCATGCAAGCATTAGATTAACACGATATGTTCATGCAACGGGGCAGTCACACCCTCAGCACTCTCATCACCTCATCCCCGAGATGATTGATGACCTTGACAGCCACGCGCCCGGAGTCCGGCTTCGGGAAGGGGCGGGAGACGGCGCTGTGGAGCGTTTCCCAGGCGTCGGGGTCTATCTCGGCCTTGAGCGTCGTCTTCAGGGCCTTGTAGGGGTCGTTCTGGCCGAGGAAGTAGGCGTGGCGGACGAAGAAGCTCTCGCCGTTGTAGTCCGTGTCAATGAACCAGCAGGCGATGCCGTCGGCGTCGTCGCTACGGATGTCGCCGGTGCTGGGGTCGAAGACGTCCACGCCCTTGACCTCGACGCGCAACTGGCCGTCGGCTTCCGTCCGCACGTCGATGTCCGGCTCGCCGAAGATGACGAACAGATTCGCGCGGGCCGTGGTTTTGAGGTCGGCGGCCATGTGCAGGTCGGCGTTCATGCGCGCCTTGAGTACGGGGATCCGGCCCAGCTTGTAGAACTCGCTCGCGTGGGCCTCGTAGTTGAAGGCGCAGGCGATGAGCACGTCGAAGCCGGCATCCCCGGCCTCCCGCGCGGCTTCGACGAGGTCCGGACGGGAGACCGTCCCGAACTCGGGTCCAATGAAGATGCCCGCACGGCGCTCGGCCTCGCCGTCGCTGTACCGCCCCTCGGCGCAGATGAAGCGGCCAGGCCAGCCGGTGATGGAAGTGAAGACGATCCGGTCTTCCTTGTGCGCCTGCTGCACGCCGGCGGTCTTGAGGTTCTCGATGATCATCTGATCGAAGGTCTGGGCCGCCCCGTATTCGTCGGCCGCTTCCCTGGCCTTGTGCGGATCGATCAGCTCGTCGTCTTCGTCCACCCCGAGCACGCGGTGCGGGCTCAGGCTTTCGACCGTGAACGGCCCGGCGACGCGGACCGTCTTCTTGTCGTCGTAGGGCCGGTCGTAGAGATACTCGAACTCCGCCTTCGCCGCGATCGAGGCATCCATGGCCTTCTGGCGGGCGATGCGGGCTTCCCAGAAATCGGCCAGCGGGGCCGCAGCCGCCTTCGGCCAATCGGCAGGGGCCTCGCGCGGGACCTCCCATTCGACGAGCGCGTTGGCCGGCACCGATTCGCCGCTCGGCATCTTGAACGTGGCATCCTTGGGCGCATCGAACTTCACGTCCTTGCCGTGGCGGCCGCCGGTGGCGACCCGAAACGGCTTCTTGTGACCGCGCAGGGCGGCGTTCAACCGGTCCAGGGCGGCCTGCACCTTCGGCTGATGCTCCTCCCAGATCACATCGATTTCGGCGTTGTTGGCGATCGACTTCAGCGTGATATGCGGCACCCGCTCGTAGACGAAGCCGTGGCGGATGTTCCCGTAGGTCGGTCGGGTCGAGACCGCGGACCGCGTGATCTCGGCCTCCTTCCGCAGCCCTTCCGGGGAGTCGGCCAGCAGGTAGTAGGGGTAGCGCGCCCCCATGATCCGGGCGCGGGCCAGGGCCAAGGCCACGCGCGAGGTGTCGATCGTGATCCAGCGCCGCCCCCATTGCTCGGCGACGTAGGCCGTGGTGCCGGAGCCGCAGGTGGGGTCGAGGACGAGGTCGCCGGGGTCGGTGGCCATGGGGAGGCAGCGTTGGAGTATTGTTTGGGAGGTCTGAACGACATAGACCTTCTGCTCAGTCAGGCCCGTTGCCAGAACGTCTGACCACACATTCGTAATAGGTGTTGCGTTGAAATCTGCTAGAAACCTCCTATACATCAACGATCTGCCGATCGGCTTCAGTCGGCACGCCTTTCCTATCCTTTCCATGCCAGTGGGATAGCTGGGCTTCCAATGACTGGCGGAAGACGGAGAGTACGTTGCGCCCTCATGCCGAAACGGCGTCACCTCTCTAGCAGCCCCTTGTCCCGACAAGTTGTCAGCAGCGAACACGCGCAACACATCAGGGGCGAGTTCATCTGTGGCCAATCTGCGATCACAGAAATCATCCTGCCGCAGCCAGACATATTGCGTTGTGCCAGATGCGCCTAGCGTCTTCGGAAGATAGAGATCTCTGTACTTTGTTTTCGTAGTGTCTTTCGCATACATCAGCACATAGTCGCAGATTCCCGACAGGTACTTGGCTGCTTGCCCGCTTGTCTTCAGGCACACAATGTTTGCTACGAGATTCTGCTCCCCAAACACCTCATCCATCAGCGCCCGGACCCGATGCACGTTCTCGTCGCCAATCTGCACAAAGATCGAGCCGGATTCAGCGAGCAGATCGCGCGCGACGGTGAGCCGGTCGCGGAGGTAGGTCAGGTAGCTGTGGATGCCGTCGCGCCAGGTGTCGCGGAAGGCCTTGACCATCTCGGGCTCGCGGGTGATGTGGCCGGCGTTGCCGTCCTTTACGTCGCGGCTGGTGGTGGACCATTGGAAGTTGGAGTTGAACTTGATGCCGTAAGGCGGGTCGAGGTAGATGCACTGGACCTTGCCACGCAGTCCCTCGCGTTCGGCGAGGCTGGCCATGACCTGGAGGCTGTCGCCGAGGATCATGCGGTTCGACCAGTTCTGGTCGTGGCGGTAGAAGTCGGTCTTCTCGACCCCCTCGGGGATGCCGTTGAAGTCGGCGAAGAGATCCATCTGCGGCTCGTCGGCCTTGCGATCGGCCCGGGTGTGGGCGAGCAGGTCGTCGATCAACGCCTTGGGATGGACCTTCTCCTGAATGTAGACGGGCGGGGCGTGGACCACGAGGTCGGACCAGTCCTGCTCGTCCTTGCCGCGCCAGACCAGTTGCGGATCGAGATCGGGGTTGCGCGGGTAGCGCAAGGGGATGGGTTCCCGTTGGGCGGCTTCCATGACGGACCGGTGCTCGGCGGTCGGGATGTTGCGCCGCTTGGCGTCGCCGTGGGTAAGGGTTTCGACCTTCTTGGGCGTCTTCGGCTTTCGCGGCATGGTTACGTCTCCCTGGGCTCCCTGGGCAGCCTGAGAAAAATGCCCGGTGCCCTATTGACAAGGGCCGGAATGCATGATTTACTGAGTTCGAACCACTGAAAGCGCGTATGCGCCGTAGGTGGTGTTTTCTTTCTAAGCCTTTGGGTAGCAGACGATTCCATGTTTATCTCCCGGCGCCGCGGCAGTGTTGAGGCTGGGTAGCAGCATATCCAGGCACTCGGTGATCGTCGCCACTTCGATGACATCCGCCAGGCGGGATGGCATCACTGGCTCATGCCCCAGCCTGGCGCGCTGGTGAAGGCCGACGAGGTAGGACACCATGTCGGCGAGTTGAATAAAGAACGATTCGCGAGAGTTCTTCGGCAGCGGATCCTCCACGAGGTGCTCAATCTCCTTGCGGTATGTCCGATCCCCGTACTTCGACGCGATGGGATTGTATTTCTGCACCCGGCGTGCAATAGCCCTCATCTTCCCAACGCGACCTTCATCGGTGATGATGAGAAAGCGAGAGCCGTCCTTCCCCAGGTCGTTCTCGATTCGCTGAATGGAATAGGTGAACGCCTTGTCCAGCACCGCATAGTCCGGTCGTCGGATGGCCCTCTTGTCGATAGCCACGTTGACGATCCGAACGTTCAAGTTGGCCGCCAGATCGCAAAAGAGGCGTAGGATCTCCACCCTGTGATCTCTGCTGAGCCCGAGCCCCCGGTACGGCTTCTTGTCGAGCAGGAACTCCCGCGTGTGAAACTCCATGCTGAACGGCAGTCCATGCGAGGCCGCCAGGCGGCGCCGGAACTCGTGAATCGCGC
>PWTM01000024.1 GCA_003563855.1 PVC group bacterium
ACTACGGCGTCAACTTCCTCGTAAACTCCACAGGATCTAACGTATCCGTCAACTTTGCCGCGAACTACATCGGCCCCAGGCCCCGTCAATGCGGTATATGCGCTGGCAGAAGTGAGATGCGCCCCGGAACGGCTGCCGCGGCGCGGCACGGCACGGCACCGCAACTGCCCAGCCGCACGCGGGGCGGATGTCGCGGCTCGGGTGTCACGTCGCGCGTGCCGCGTAGCGAATGGCCCGGCGTCCGGCGTCCGGCGTCGGGCGTCCCAGCCAAGCCTCGACCACGGCGGCGAGATGCCCGCCGAGAGCGAAGGCGGAAGCGCACGGCGGCGCACTGCCGGCGCGCTTGCTTTCGGCGTTCCACCGATGTACCATTGAGACGGGGTATCACTATGAAGAGCAGCGAAACAAAGGCGGAGCGGCCGGGACTGCTGGCGCGGCTGCTGCGGGAGGCGGGCTACCGCGACACGGCCCCGCGGCGCGCGGTCGTCCGGGCGATCGAGGAGGCGGACGGCGAGCAGAGCCCGGAGGCGCTCTGGCGCGCGGCGCAGCGGATCCACCCCGGCATCGGCCGGGCCACGGTCTACCGCACGCTGGAGCTTCTGACGGGACTCGGCGCGGTGCGCCCGCTCATCGCGGCCGAGGGCGGGCGGCGCTATCCCGTGGCCGTGGGCGGGCATCACCACCTGGTCTGCTCGGGCTGCGGGACGGTCGTGGAATTCGACGAGTGCGCGGAGGGCGAAGTCGCGCGACGGGTGGCGCGCCGGCAGGGCTTTGCGATCCAGGGCCACCTGCTTGAGATCTACGGAACCTGCGGCGACTGCCGGGTCACGGGGGAGGTACGGACATGAAGCGCGCATGGGAAGCTTTCGCGGCCGTCACGGCGGCGGCGCTGGCGGTGTGCGGCGCGGCCGCGGAGCGGCCGCTGAACGTCATGGCGACCACGACGCCGGTCGGCGACGTGGTCCGCCGCGTGGGCGGCGAGGACATCGCCCTCACGGTCCTGATCCCGCCCGGCGCCGATCCCCACGCCTGGCAGCCACGCCCAGCCGACGTCGCGCGTATGACGCGGGCCGACGTCGTGTTCACGAACGGACTGGGACTCGAGGAGTTCCTCGCCCCGGTGTTGCGCATGCCGGAGATCGCGCCCCGCACGGTGGCGCTCTCGGAAGGCATCGAGCCGCGCCGGTTCGGCGGCAAGGCGCACGGCCACGGACACGCGGCGGGCGAACCCGACGGCGGGCACGGACACGGGCATGCGCACGGAGAGGCCCACGGCCATGACGACGGGCACGCCCGCGAGCGCGCGGACGACGCTGCACCCCAGGACGGCCATGCGGGCGGCGGTCATGCACACCACGGCCACCAAACGCACGGTCACCATCACGAGGCCGGCGAACCGGATCCCCATGTCTGGTTCGATCCCGCGCACCTGCGCCACTGGGCGGCCCGGGTCGAGCAGGCCCTGGCCGCGCGCCGCCCGGAACGCGCAGAGGCGTTCGCGGCCCGGCGCGCCCGGTTCGACGCCGAGATGGAGGAGCTGGACGCCTGGATCCGGACCGAGGTGGCGGCGATTCCGCCGGAACGCCGCGTGCTTGCGACGGACCACGAGGTCCTGGGCTACTTCGCTGACCGCTACGGCTTCCGCCTGGCGGGCACGGTGATCCCCGGGCTCAGCACCCTGGCGCAACCCTCGGCGCGGGAGCTGGCCCGCTTCGAGCGGCGCCTGCGCGACGAAGGCATCCCGGCGCTCTTCGTCGGGGTCGGCACGAATCCGGCCATCGCGCGGCGCATCTCGGCGGACACGGGCGTGCCGGTCGTGGCGCTCTACACCGGTGCGCTGAGCGGCCCGGACGGACCGGCGCCGGACCTCGCCGCGTTCCTCCGGCACAACGTCCGCGCGATCGTACGGGCGCTGCGGTGAGCCGGGACCGGCACGCCGCGCACCATCCCGGTGCGCCGCTGCTCGAAGTCGAGGATCTGACCGTCCGGTTCGGCCGTCATCGCGCAATCGAGGGGGTGAGCTTCGCGCTCGAGGCCGGCGCGAACCTGGCGGTGCTCGGCCCGAACGGCGCGGGGAAGAGCACGCTGTTCAAAGCCGTGGCGGGGATCGTCCCGACGGCGCAGGGCCGCATCCGCGTCTACGGCAGCGGGCCCGGCCGGCACACCTGCATCGCCTACCTTCCGCAGCGTAGCGAGGTGGACTTCACGTTTCCGGTCACGGTGCTGGACGTGGCGCTGATGGGGTGCGCCAGCGAGCGGGGTGTGCTTTGCCGACCGCGGGCGCGCGACCGGGACTGGGCCGTAGCCTGCCTCGAGGTTGTCGGGCTCGGCGGCCTCGCCCGGCGCCAGATCGGGGAGCTCTCGGGCGGACAGCAGCAGCGGCTGTTCATCGCGCGCGCGCTGGCGCAGCGCGCGGAGCTGGCGCTGCTCGACGAGCCGGCGGCCGGGCTGGACCTGCGCGCGCAGCGCGAGCTTCCGGGCCTGCTCGGCCGCCTGCGCGAGCGCGGGGTGACCGTGTTGATGGCCGGCCACGACCTGGCCTTCGCGCGCGCGCACTTCGACCGCATCCTGCTGCTCAACCGCCGCCGCGTCGCGCTCGGTCCGCCGGACGCCGTGCTGACACCGCCGATCCTGGCCGAGGCGTTCGAGGGGCAGGTCCACCTCGTGGAGACGCCGGCGGGCGCCGCCGCGGTGCTCTCCACGCACGACGACGGCGGGGGCCGAGAATGAGCACCGCCCTCGCCTGGCTGGCGGAGCCGCTGGCGTACGCGTTCCTCCAACGCAGCCTGGCGGCGGCCGTGATGGTCGCCATCGTGTGCGCGCTGGTCGGCAGCTTCGTCGTCCTGCGCGGCATGGCCTTCATGGGCGACGCGCTGGCCCACACGATCCTGCCCGGCATCGCGATCGGCTACCTCGTCGGCCGCGGCGCGCGCGGGCCGCTCTTCGCCTGGGGGCTGGGCACGGCCGTGGTGGCGGCGCTGGCCATCGGGGCGATCGCCCGCCGCGCCCGACTGCGCGAGGACACGGCCATCGGCGTACTCTTCGCCGGCTTCTTCGCACTCGGTATCGCGCTGATCTCCTCGACCGGCGGGTACGCGGTGGACCTCGCCCACTTCCTCTTTGGCGACGTGCTGGGGGTCGGGCGGACGGACCTGGTGCGGACGGCGGTATTCGGGCTCGGCATTCTCGCGGTGCTGGCCGTCTTCTACCGCGGCTTCCTGATCCTCTCCTTCGATCCGGTCTTCGCGGCGACGCTGCGGTTGCCGACCCGCCCGCTGCACGATCTGCTGCTCGTGCTGGTCGCCGTAACGGTCGTCGTCGCGTTGCAGACGGTCGGGATCGCGATGACGGTCGCGATGCTCGTCACGCCGCCGGCGACCGCGCGGCTGGTCTGCCGGCGGCTGCCCGCGATGATGGCGACGGCCGCAGGATTCGGGGCGGTCTCCGCCGTCGCCGGCATCTACCTCTCCTACTACGCAGGCGTCGCCTCCGGCGCCGCCATCGTCCTCGTCGCCACGCTCCTGTTCCTCGCCGTCTTCGGCCTCACCGGCCTCCGCCGCAGAGATCCCCCCAGGAGTCCCCCCCACCAGGGTCAGCCCACCACCAGGGGTCAGCCCAGAAGATAAGGGTGGCCTCTGAACAGGCCACGCTTGCCCGGCGCGGCGGCATCGGGTATTCGTGCGGCCATGTACGCAGCCGTTGAACCCCCCGCTTTCCCCGACGATTTCGATGTCTGGCTCGACCGGGCGCTGGCCGAGGATGTCGGCGAGGGCGACGCCACGACGGAGGCGCTCGTCCCGGCGGAGGCGCAGGCCGCGGCGCGCATCATCGCGCGCGGCGCCTGCATCGTCGCGGGGCTCCCGATCGCCCGCCGGGTCTTCGAGCGGCTCGACCCGGGCGTCCGGATCGCCGTCGAAACCGCCGACGGCGAGGCCGCCGCCCCGGGCCGGACAGTGCTGCGGGTCGAGGGCCGCGCCCGCGCGCTGCTGACGGCCGAGCG
>PWTM01000053.1 GCA_003563855.1 PVC group bacterium
GACGATTGCGCTTCGCTCGTAGACCGTACTCGTCGAACCTACTCGTCGACCGTCCTTCCGCTGCAAGAAGAGGCGCGCAGCGCCCCGCCCTGCCGCAGGCCCTTTCTTGCGACTTCTGCGCCTCTTTGCGGCTGATTGAAGACCCGCCACGACCCAGGCGCGGGGACTGGAGCCCGTGAGGCCGATCCGCGCCCGCCCGGTGGACGACTACGCCGACGACTACGGTAGACGATGGCCTCCGGTCTTCCCCACGCCCGCAGCCGTTTCGCGGCGTCTTCCTTTTCGGGCGACGATAGGGGGCGACGAGAGCGGGCGACGCGTGCTATTCACCCGTCGGCGCGACATCGAGGTACTTGTCCATCCCGAACGGGAAGTCGTGGTGGACCTGGTGGCGGACTTCGCCGCGGACGAGTTCGAGGTTGAGCCGGTGGTGGACGAAGATCCAGGGGCAGTCCTCCTGCACGATCCGTACCAGTCGCTCCGCCAGCCCATCCCGCGCTTCGCCCGGGGGCAGGATCCGGAACCGTTCGTAGAGCCGGTCGTACTCCGGGTTGACGTAGTTCGCCCGGTTCGAGCCCGGCGAAGCGTTCGGCCCGTGGAAGAGCTGGAGGAAGTTCTGCGCGTCCGGGTAGTCGGCGATCCAGCTCAGCCGGAACATCTGGGCCTGGCGCCGGCTGACCTTCTCGAAGAAGGTCGGGCGGTTGTTGAAGCTCGGCCGCACGACGACGCCGATCCGGTCCATGAACTGGACGAACAGGTCCGTCGACTGCCGCAGCTCGGGGTTGTCGGCGTCCGCCACCTCGATCGTCAACTGCAGCCGGCGCCCGGTCTCCGGATCGATCCCCTCCGGGTAGCCCGCCTCGGCGAGCAGCCGGCGCGCGCGGTCGAGGTCGAACGGGAACGCCGGCTCGAGCGCCACGTACCCCTCGGCGCCGGGCGGCACCGGACCGGCGGCCGGGCGGACGCGCCCGTGGTGGAACCGGGCCCACTCCTCGCGGTTGAAGGCGGCGCTCAGCGCCTGGCGCAGCGCGCGGTTGGCGCCGACGACGGGATCGTCCATGTTGAAGCCGATGTAGAAGACGTCCATCGCCGGGCCCGAGGCGGCGCGGATGCCGCGCCGGGCCAGCTCCGGCCGCAGCCGGCCCCCGGGGTCGAGGACGACGTCCCAGACCTCGCGCGAGACCCCGGTCAGGTGCAGCGAGCCGGCCAGGAACATCTGCCACTGCGTCGCCGGGTCCGCGACGACCAGCTCGACGATGCGGTCGAGGAACGGAATCGGCCGCCCCGCGGCCGGGTGCGGCTCCGGACCGTCGCCGGCCGGGAAGCGGTCCACGCGCCCGGTCTCGGCCCAGCGCGGGTTCCGCGCATAGACGCGCCGGTAGTTGCGCCGCCAGGATTCGAGGACGAAGGGGCCGGTCCCGACCGGGCGGTTCACGAAAGCCTCGCCGTAGTACGCGACCGCCTCGCGCGGGACGACGGCCGCGTAGTGCAGCGTCAGCGCGTAGAGGAACTGCGGGTACGGCTCGGTCAGCTCGATGCGCAGCGTGTGCCGGTCGAGCGCGCGCAGGCCCTCGACCGGGCGGTCGTAGTCCGTCGGGCCCGGCCCACCGGAGTCGCGCCGGAAGTCGTCGAGCCCGACGATCCGGTCGCGGAACGCCCAGTAGCCGGGCGAGGCGTTCTTGAGGTCGGCCACGCGCTTGAGCGAATAGACGAAGTCCGCGGCCGTCACCTCGCGCCCGCGCCCGCCGGTTTCCACGAAGCAGGGGTCGTTCTGGAAATGGATGCCGCGGCGGATGCGGAAGACGTGGACCCGGCCGTCCGCCGAGACCTCCGGCATTTCCCCGGCGAGCAGCGGCACGACCCGGTAGGGCCGGGCGAGGTAGTCGATCTGCAGCAGCCCCTCGTAGATGCGCGCGTAGGCCATCGCCGAGGCGGCGTCGCCCGCCCGGACGGGGTCGAAGCCGCGCACCCGCGCGGCGGGCCGGACGAGCGTCCGGGGCGTCGGCGCCGCCGGCGGCGGGCCGGCGCGGCGGCAGCCGGCGGCGGCGACGAGCAGCAGCGCGGCCGCTCCCGCGCGCGCGGCGCGGCGCGGGAGGCCGGGCGTCATCGCCGGCGCACGATCCGGACGGCCACGCTGCGCGCGAAGCGCAGCGCGCCGGGCTTGTCGACGGTCACGACCGCCTCCGCCACGCGGGGGTCCTCGAGCGCGATGCGCGCGATGCGGTCGGCCAGCGTCTCGAGCAGCCCGAAGTCGCTCGCCTCGACCATCGTCCGCACCCGCTGCTTGATCGCCTTGTAGTCGACGGCGTCCTCGATCCGGTCCGATTCCGCGGCCGGGGCGCAGTCGCAGGCGAGCTCGATCGAGATGCGCACGTCCTGCTTCTCGCGGCGCTCTTCGGGGTTGATCCCGACGATGCAGCGCAGCGCGAGGTCGCGGATCAGGATGCGGTCCGGCGGCAGGTCCATGGGAACTCCCCTCTTCAGATGCGCGCGCCGGGCGGGATGATCGCCTTCTTGGGGATCACGATCACCCCGTCGCGCACGGTGTAGAGCGGGGTCGAGGTGCCGTCGGGCTTCCCGTCCGGCGTGATGTAGGCCCCGTCGCCGATCCGCGCGTTCTTGTCGATGATCGCGTTGCGGATGAAGCAGTCGCGGCCGATCCCGATCGGCACCACCTCGCGCGGGGCCGACGGGTCCTCGAAGTAGTCCGCGCCCATCATCACCGTGTGCTCGATCACCGACCCCTGCCCGACCACCGCGCGGATGCCGACGATCGAGTGCAGGATCCGGTGTCCGGTGATGATGCAGCCCTCGGAGAGGAGGCAGCGGTTGAGGTCGCAGCAGTTGATCTTCGAGGGCGGGAGGTAGCGCATGTGCGTGAAGATCGGGGCGTGCATGTCGTAGAAGGAGAACTCGGGCCGGATCTCCGTCATGTCCAGGTTCGCCTTCCAGAAGGAGCCGACGGTCCCGATATCGCGCCAGTAGCCGTCGAAGACATGGCTGTAGACGGCCATCTGGTCGATGGCCGCCGGGATGATGTGCTTGCCGAAGTCGCTGTGGTCGCCCTCTTCGAGCAGGCGGCGCAGGACCGAGGTCTTGAAGACGTAGATGCCCATGCTCGCCAGGTAGCGGTCCTCGCCCTCGAGGGGGGCGCGCAGCTCGTCGAGCAGCGGCGTGTCGCCGGGCTTCTCCGCGAACCGCACGATGCGCATCTTGGAGTCCACCTGCATGATGCCCAGCGAACCGGCCTCGTGGCGCGGCATCGGCTTGGTGGCGATGGTCACGTCCGCGTCGCGCTCGAGGTGGTCGCGGATGACGGCGTTGAAGTCCATCCGGTAGAGCTGGTCGCCGGAGAGGATCAGGATCAGCTCCGGCTGCTCGTCCATGAAGTACCGGAACGACTTGCGCACCGCGTCGGCCGTGCCCTCGAACCAGCCGGCCGTATCGGGCGTCTGCTGCGCGGCCAGGACCCGGACGAAGCCGCGGTGAAACTCGTCGAAGCGGTAGGTGCTCGAGACGTGCGCGTGGAGGGAGACGCTGTTGTACTGCGTCAGGAGGTAGATGCAGCGGACGCGGCTGTTGAGGCAGTTGCTCAGCGGGATATCGACGAGCCGGTACTTCCCGCCGATCGGCACCGCGGGCTTGGCGCGGTCGCGCGTCAGCGGCTGCAACCGGGTACCCGCGCCTCCCCCCAGAATGACCCCGATGATGTGCATCGCCCCTCCACGGCCCCGCCGTGTTCGACCGTCTAGCACCGGCGCATTCCCTTGTCAACCCGCATCTCACGCACCTGCATCTCACGCATCTCGCGCACCGGGCGCATTTCCCTTCGGGCGGTGCATCACCCGCATGGACGGGGCATGGGAGCCGATGAAGTTCGCGGCAACGTTGACGGACACGTTAGATCCGGTGGAGTTTACGAGGAAGTTGACGCCGTAGTTGATCGTGGGAAGAAGGGTCGCGATGTCGTTTCCGCACGAGAATCCATTCCTATA
>PWTM01000198.1 GCA_003563855.1 PVC group bacterium
CGCCGCAACTGCAGCCGCAGCGCCTGGAGCCCCTGCCAGCGCAGGTGCCCGCCGAGCCGCCGCGGCAGGTCGGCCGGCGTTCCAACGTCGGACGGGTCGGCGAACGGCGCCCGCACGTCCGGCGGGGCGGGCATGTGCACGAGCACGACGTGCTGGGCGCGCAGCAGCGCGATGTCGCGCAGGAACCGCTCGGCCAGCAGCGGATCGTCGAGCTGGGTCAGAAAGACGAGCAGGGCGCGGCGCCGCAGGCGCGTGCGCAGGAAGACGCAGGCCTCGTTGAAGTCCGGCGACCCCTCCCCCGGCTGGAGCCGGCCGAAGGCGTCGAGGCAGGCCCGCGTGTGCGCGCGCCCCTTGCCGGCGCGGACGAAGCGCAGGACGCGATCGGAAAACGCCATCGCGCCGAAGAGATCGCCCTGCCGCTCGGCCGCGCGGCCGAGCAGCAGGGCGGCCGTCAGGCAGCGTTCGAGAACGGTGTCGGACGGATCCTCGCCGCAGGCCCGACCGCTGAGCCGCGAGGCATCCACGACGACGTAGACCTCCTGGGTGCGCTCGACCTGGAAGACCTTGGTCACGGGCCGACCCCGCCGCGCGGTGGCCTTCCAGTGGATGTCCTCGTGCCCGTCGCCCGGCAGGTACTCGCGCAGTTGCTCGAACTCGCGCCCCTTGCCCCGCCGCCGCTCCGGCCGGACGCCGAAGGCGCCGCGCCGCGCGAAGAGCGCCGGCGCGTGGCGCCGCTCGGCGAGGACATCGGGGTAGACCCGGATCTCGAGGTCGAGCGGACGGCGGCGGCGGACTTCCCATAAGCCGAGCGCGGAATTGCAGGCCACGCCGCAGGATTCGATCCGGTAGACGCCGCGGCGGCGCACGGTGCAGGGCCAGGCCAGGCGCGCCCGCGGCGCATCGCCGGGCCACGCGACCTCGCGCACCTCGTCCGGGCTCTCGACGCCGTCCGGGAACGGCAGCCCGACGCGCAACGACGGAACCGGCCGGTCGCCGCGATCGAAGTCGAGCGGCAGCAGACCCGCGCGGGCGCGGAACAGGCGGACCGGGCCCGGCGACGAGACGCGCAGCGCCTCGAGGCGACGGCGCGAGCGCAGCGCATCCGCCGCCGCGACCGCGGCCAGCAGCAGCAGCACGGCCGCCGCCGGACCGGCGCGCTCCGGCGCCAGGCCGGCCAGGCCGGCGGCGGGAATCCCGACCAACGCCGTCCAGGCCAGCAGCCGTGGCGCGGGGACCATCATCGCGGGACCGCCACCCCCTCGAGCACCTGCCCGATCGCCTCCTCGACCGTCACGCCCTCGACCTCGTACTCGGGCCGCAGCACCAGCCGGTGCCCGAGGACGGCAGGCGCCAGGCCCTTGATGTCGTCGGGCGTGACGAAATCGCGCCCGTCGAGGGCCGCGGCCGCCCGGCCGCCGAGCAGCAGCGCCTGCGTCGCGCGCGGGCCGGCCCCCACCAGGATGCTCTCGTGCGCGCGGGTCTTGCGCACCAGGTCGGTCACGTAGGCGACGATCTCCTCGCCCACCGTGAGCGCGCGCAGGACGTCGCGCAACCGGGCCAGGTCCTCCGCACTGACGACCGCCGCGACGTCCCCGCGCTCGAGCCGCGCCTCCGGGGCGTCCGCGCCGAGCATCCGCCGGGCCAGGTCCAGTTCCTCCTCGCGCGAGGGGCAGTCCATGGCGATCTTGAGCATGAACCGGTCCTTCTGCGCCTCCGGCAGCGGGTAGGTCCCCTCGAACTCGATCGGGTTCTGCGTCGCGAAGACGGTGAAGTTGGGCGAAAGCGGATGCGTTTCACGGTCGATCGTCACGCATCGCTCCTGCATCGCCTGCAGGAGCGCGGCCTGCGTCTTCGCCGGCGCGCGGTTGATCTCGTCGCCGAGCAGGAACGTGGTGAAGACCGGACCCGGCGCAAGCACGAACGTCTGGTCGCGCAGGTTGAAGACCTGGGTCCCGGTAATGTCGGCGGGCATCAGGTCGGGCGTGAACTGGACCCGCGCGAACGGGCAGCCGAGGACGCGGGCGAGCGTGCGGACCAGCAGCGTCTTCGCCACGCCCGGCACGCCCTCGACGAGCGCATGGTGGCCGGTGAAGATGACGATCAGCGCCCGGTCGACGGCCTCGGCCTGGCCGATGACGACCTTGGCGACCTCGGCGCGCGCGCGGCGCAACACGTCCTGCAGGGCTTCGATGTCGGCGTTCATGGGGTTCCTTTCCTCTTCTCCGGGTGAAGCGTGCGGGCGATCTTCCGGTAGGCCTCCGCGGGATCGGCCGTCTCGCGCGCAAGCGCCCGGATCGGCTCCCGGCGCGCCTCCGAACGCGCGCCCGCGTGTTGCGACCAGATCTCGATCGAGGCCTCGAGCGCTTCGGCCGGGCGCAGGTGGCGGCCGAGCAGGTTGGCCAGTCCGTCGGACGAGGCGCGCCCGGCCAGCCGCGGTCCCGCGGCGGCGGCCGCGGGCGGCGCGGGTACGAGCGGCGCAAGCGCGCGCCAGAGAAAGAGCGCGGCAAGGACCAGCGCGCCGAGTCCGAAGCCCTGCATGCCGGTGCGGCGCATGAGCGAGGTCAGGCCCGCGGGCTCGTAAAGGCCGTGATGGGTCTCGTCAAAGACAACGCGCGACGCACGGCCCGCGAGCCAGGCGAGCAGCGGCGTCGCGCGATCGGCCAGGAGCGCCTCGTTGCTCAGCGCGTAGGCGTCGGCCAGCAGCACGAGACGCCCGCGACCGACCGGGCGCTCGACCGCGACCGGCCATCCGTCCATCGCGTAGAGCACCCGCCAGCCCGGATCGAGCCGATCGAAGTACCGCGTGCCGCGCCAGGGAATCGCGGCCGGAAGGTCGGGCTCGTCGGCCTTGCGCACGGCGCGACGGAGCGCAGGCGTAAGACCCGGCATCCTGCGCAGCCGAAGCCCGCGGTCCGGCCGGGGCCGATCCGGCGCCGCCGTACCCTTCTCCGGCGGTTTCGATTCCTTGGCCTCCTCCGGGGGTTCGGGAACCGCCTTCTCCGGGGGTTCGGGAACCGACGGCCGCTCCCCGGCCGGTCCGGAACCGATCGGATCGAAAAGGTCCGGCGCGAAGGCGACGACCACGCGGGCTCCTGCGACGGCCACCGGAAACAGATCGCGATAGCCAGGGCCGTACGGGGGAGCGCCGATCCGGAAGAGCGCGGACCCCGGTCTGCCGGCCAGCGATCCCACCGGCTGCAGGTTGCGCTCAGCCCGCAGCCCCGGCAGTTCGGCCAGGCTCTCGTAGAGAACGCTGGCGCCCAGCGGGTCGCGCCGGAGCGAGGAATAGCGCGGATAGGCGTCACCCGCGGCGATCCGCCCGGAGATCAGCCCGAGATAGGCCGCCACGGACGCCCCGATCAGCGCCGCGGCGACCAGCGCCGTCCCGAGGCTACGCGCCCGCATGGCGGCGGATCTCCTCCAGGTTCAGCGAAAACCGGTCGAGCGCCTCGGGCGCGGGCGTGTGCTCGCCGTACCACGTGCGGTCAAAGACCGCCAGGTTCTCCTCGAAGGCGGTCACGACGTCCGGAAAGACGTGCGCGCGCCGGCGCAGGTCGCGCAGGTAGTCCCGGTTGGTCTTGTAGGGGCGCAGCCGGACCAGCTCCGCGTCCGCGAGAAAGGCCAGCCCGGCGAGAAACAGGGCGCGCAACGCGAGCCGCGCCTCGCCGCGGGCCGCCAGCTCGGCCGCCAGCCGGAGCCATTCCTCGCCCGGCAGCGCGGAGGCGGAAGCCCGGGCCACGTCGACCGCGGCCGCCGGGAGCGGCACGGCCTCGGCCGGCGGCGCGCGCCGGCGGCGACGGCGGAGCAGCAGGAACGCGACGACGGCCGCCAGCGCAAGGCCGGCCAGCAGTACGCCGAAGGCGACATCCGGCCCGGTCCGGCTGCGCCCTGCCGGCCAGATCGGCGGCCCCCTGGCACTCCTCGCCGGGCTCAAGCAGCTGGGCGACATCGTCCTCTTCGACGTCGTCGAGGGCATGCCCGCCGGCA
>PWTM01000247.1 GCA_003563855.1 PVC group bacterium
TGCGGTCGGGACGGCTGGGCGCCGTCGGGCAGGCGGAAATCGCGTTCCTCAAGGGCGTGGACTTCGGCGGCGGGTTCCGCCACGAGATGCCCTACCCGTTGATCGTGGACATGGCCATCCATCACTTCGACCTGATCCGTTTCGTGACCGGCCTTGACGCCCTGAACGTCTCCGGCGTTTCCTGGAACCCGCCCTGGTCCAACTACCAGGGGGACTGTTCCAGCGCGGCCGTCTTCGAGATGAGCAATGGCGCGCGGGTACTCTACAACGCGAGCTGGTGCGCGAAGGGGGACTTCTGCGACTGGAACGGGAACTGGCACATCGAGTGCGAGAAGGGAACGGTGACCTACCGCCAGGGCGAGATCCGGATTCACCGGGTGCCGGGATTGTACAAGGTCGAAGAGGAAGTTCCGGTTGAGCTCACGCCACCTCCGTTGACGGGGCAGGCCTATGTCCTGGACGAATTCATGCGCTGCGTGGAAACCGGTACGCCCCCGGCAACCGGGGTGGAGGACAACCTCCGCAGCATCGCCATGGTCTTCGCCGCCGTGAAAGCGATGAAGTCCGGTCGCAGGGTCCGCGTACTCGAAGACAAGCCCGCCGGGTGAAGAGAGCGGGTGCCCGCCCATGGGATGGACGGGGCAACGGGATGACGTTCGAGCGTGTACGGCTCTGGGTCGGTGTACTGATGGCGATCGACGCGCTGATCGTGCTGTCGGCGCCGCGCTTCTGGCAGCGGCAGTTGCCCGGCGTACGGGTCGAACGGCTGGCCCGGCTCGAAGCCGTGGCCGCGCTCGTCCTGCTGGCGCTGCACGCCCTCGACCGGGGCTGACCGCCGCCGCGACGCCTCAGCCGGTCGCAACGCCGTAGTCGTCGCGCCGCGCCACGCGCAGCACTTCCTCGATCGTCGTCACGCCGTCGAGAACCCGGTTCCATCCGTCCCGGCGCAGCGTCGTCATACCCTCGCGAAGCGCCGCGCGCTTGATCTCGCTGGACGGGCGCTGGTGCGCCACGAGGCCGCGGATCTCGTCACTCATGAGCATGATCTCGAGCAGCGCGGTCCGGCCGCGGTAGCCGGTGAAGTTGCAGTCCGGACAGCCGCGCCCGGCATAGAAGGCCGCCCCCGCCATCCGGTCGGGGCAATGCGTCGCGATCTCCTCGAGGATCGTGTCGTCGGGCTCCGCCGGCTCGCGGCAGGCCTTGCAGATGCGGCGCACGAGCCGTTGCGCGATCACGCCCTCGAGGCAGGAGGAGACGAGAAAGGGTTCGACCCCCATGTCGATCAGTCGCATGATCGAGCTGGGCGCATCGTTCGTGTGCAGCGTGCTGAAGACCAGGTGACCGGTCAGCGAAGCGCGCACGGCGATGTCGGCCGTCTCGCCGTCGCGGATCTCGCCGATGAGGATAACGTCCGGGTCGTGCCGGAGGATCGAGCGCAGGATCGAGGCGAAGGTCAGTCCGATCTGCGCGTGGACCTGGATCTGGTTGATCCCGTCCATCTGGTACTCGATCGGGTCCTCGACGGTCACGATCTTCACGTCGGTCGTGTTCACGCGGTTGAGGATCGCGTAGAGCGTCGTCGTCTTCCCGCTGCCGGTCGGGCCGGTGAGCAGGACGACGCCGTGCGGAAGGGACGAGAGGGCCTCGATCTTCGGCTGCTGGCTCTTGGTCAGCCCGAGGTGCTCGAGGTCCATGAAGACGGACTTGCGGTTCAGGAGGCGCAGGTTGGCCGTCTCGCCGAAGCGGGTCGGAAGAATGGAGACGCGCAGGTCGAAATCTTCGGCGCCGCTGCGGATCTTGATCCGGCCGTCGTGCGGCTTGCGCCGCTCGGCGATGTTCATGTCGGCCATGATCTTGATGCAGGAAACGATCGCGCGGCGGAGCGTGCGGACGCCGCGCGGGATGGGGATCTCCTGCAGGATGCCGTCGATCCGGTAGCGCAGCCGCAGGCCGCTCTCGAAGGGTTCGAGGTGGATATCGGTGGCATCCATCCGGATGGCTTCGGCCAGGACCTGGTTGACGAAACGGATGACGCCGGCGTCGGCCGTCTCGTCGGCGACATCCGGCTGCGACGTGTCTTCCTCCTCCGCCTCCGGCCGCTCGACCATCGCGTCGATGGTGTCGGCGCCGAGCCCGTAGAAGTGCTTGAGCGAGCGCGAGATGTCGGTACCGCTGCAGAGCACCCAGGAGACGCCAAGCCCGAGCAGCATGCGGATGCTGTCGACGGTCGCCAGCGTCGGAAGCCGGGCGGTCGCCAGCCGCATCTCGCCCTCGCGCTCGTCGATCGGGACGATATCGTAGCGAAGCGCGAGGCGCGCGGGCACCTTGGCGACCGCGTCGGGATCGATCGTGAACTCGGAGAGGTGGCGGAAGGGAACACCGGAGAGCTCGCCGACAAGGCCGAGCAGGTCCTCCTCCGCGACAAGGCCCCCGTCGATGGCGAGGCGGTCGATCGACTCGCCGGTCAGCGCCTGGCGCGTCCGGAGCGTATCGAGGTCCTCGCGGGTGATCCATTCGCGTTCGACCATCGCCTCGCCGAGTTCGGCCACGAGCGCATCGGAGAGAAAGCGGACCTGCGGGGCGTCCTCCACCTCACGGGCTCCCGCCTTCGGCCGGCATGTCGATGGTCTGGGGCACGCGGATGGGCAGCGGCACGCGTGCGCCGTCGGGGGACCGCAAGGTGGCGGCCGCGAGGTCAATCGCCTCCAGGGTAAACCCGTGGAGCGTGTCCCCGATCGCGCGGAACCGCGCCGCGCCGGCGCGGCGGTCGTGGATCAGGGCCAGCACCCGGCCATCCGAACCCTGGTAAAGGCCGCGGAACTCGAGGGTGACGGTTACACGCCGGGGCGGAGGCTCGACGTAGGGTCCCTCGTCGTCGGGTCCCTCGTCGTCGGGCGGCGGACGGGGTCGGCGCGGCGGGTCGCGGCGCGGCGGGCGTGGCCGTTCGACGCGGCGGCCGCGATCGACGAAGGGGCTGACCTCGGGCGACTCGGACGCGCGGTCAGCCTCGCGCTCGATGCGGGCCAGGATGCCGACCTCGGGCAGGTCGGGCGCGGGCGCCCGCGGGACGCCGGCCGGCGTGTAGTCGACCGGCGGCGCCAGTTCGCGCCAGACCCACCAGGCCGTGACGGCCAGCAGGGCAAGCAGCGCGGCGCCGAGCACGGCGCGCGCGTTGGCCCGTATCAGCCATTTCCAGAAGGCGTCCATCTCAAATTCCCAGGGGGCGGCGCGGCGGCGTCGCCGGGCGCGGCGGCGTCGCGAGCTCGGCCGGATCGCTGACGAAGACGAGCGCGCAGAATTCCACTTCCATCCGCAACAGGTCGGTCTGGCTCGGATCCACCTCGGCCACCTGCGCCCGGCGCAGCGTGAAGACCGGCTGCCGTCCGTACACCTCCTGGAACAGGGCGAAGAGGTGCTCGAGATTGCCGTAGAACTCGACGCGGACCGGGTATTCCTCGGCGAACACGGGGCCACCGTCCTCGGACCGGAGACGGCGGGGCGACAGCGGTTCGATGGCGCGCACGGCGCCGATCCGCAGGTCGAGGAAAAGCTCGGCAAGGTATTCGACCGTCCGAAGCTGCAGCATTCGCTGGTGGGCGTCCTCGCCGGCGGCCACCTCCTCCTCGAGCCCGAGGTCGCGCGGAAGCATGACGCGCGCGTCCCGCGCCCGCCGCCGGAGCCGGTCGCGCGCCTCGAAGAGGGCGACCTTGTAGTCGATGGCCCCAACGCCGTCAAGGTCGGGCCCCATGCGGAGACCTTCGGCCGTGAGCCGCTCCGTGGCGGCCGTCCATGTTTCGTGCCGCTCGCGGAACTGGGCTTCCGCACTGCGGCGGCGCGCCTCGAGCGCCTCCTCGCTGATCAGCGCATCGCGCTGGGCGAGCTGGTCGCGCATGTCGGCGATCTCCCGCTCCAGCCCGCGCCGCGTCCGGTTCTGCGGCATCAGCAGGAAGAACCAGAGCGCCAGGATCAGCAACCCGGCCA
>PWTM01000078.1 GCA_003563855.1 PVC group bacterium
GCGCCGTTCGCGGATCACGCGATCCTGCAGCGCGAGATGAAGGTCCCGGTATGGGGCATGGGAGCCGATGTAGTTCGCGGCAACGTTGACGGACACGTTAGATCCGGTGGAGTCTACGAGGAAGTTGACGCCGTAGTTGATCGTGGGAAGAAGGGTCGCGATGTCGTTTCCGCACGAGAATCCATTCAGATACGGAAGCGCCCACCGGGCGTTTGAAGGTCGACTTCCTTCGTTAACTGCCTCGACAACTCCTGCGAGACGAACTCCAACGCGATCTTTGCCGCGAACTCCACCGAGTCGGGGCAAGCAGAATCGTCTCCGTCGGCCTTTCGTGCGCCGGCGCATGGCCATGCGCACATGCGAAGATAGCCGCCGCGAGGCATTTCGGGCAGAGACCGCCCGAAGTGAAATGCGCCCGTTCTCGACTCTCGCTTCTTTCGGCTGCCCATTTCGCCTCCGGGGCGGTAGGCTGCATGCTTTGTTTCTGCCGCGCACCCAGACCCTTTGGCGGCGGTCGACGCCCGCCGCTACAGGATCGCGGGGCGAAGGAGGGGCGAGTCCTGCCAGGATACGGCACGGAACGGGACAGCGTTGAGGGATATCGGCATGACCAATGACGTCGATCGCGCGGGTGCTCCGGAGGGCGTGCACGCGATGGTAGCCCGCGACCGGATGAGCGAGGCGGCGCGGCGCCTCCGCGACACGTATGCGATCACGCCAGGGCTCCCGTTCGTCCAGCGCGAGTTCGGCTTCTATTCGCTGGAACGCTGGGCCGAGCAGGGCATGCCGGCCGACGTTCCGCGAAACGAGCTCTTCGGTTATTCCCCGCGCGCCGAGGTCGGACTGGGCGGGCTGGGCTGGTGCGAGGCGCCCTTCCTCCCGGCGTTCGAAGAGAAGGTGATCGAGGACCGGGGGGAGCACGAGCTGGTGCAGGATGCGTCCGGGCGGCACGTCCTGTGCTTCAAGGGGCGGCGTAGCGGCTTCATGCCCGAATACGTCGACCATCCCGTCAAGGACCGGCGCACCTGGGAAGAGCACTGCAAGTGGCGGCTCGACCCGGCCGACGAGCGCCGCTACGCGGATCTCGAATCGAAGATGCAACAGCGCTACCCGGCCATCGCGGAGGGGATGCTGGTCACCCAGGGGCTGGTCGGCGGGTATATGGTTCTGCGCAGCCTGATCGGGCCCAGCGAGCTGATGTACCTGCTCCACGACGACCCGGAGCTGATCCACGACTGCATGCGGACCTGGCTGGCGGTGGCCGAGGCCGTCACGGCGCGCCACCAGCAGTACGTGACCTTCGACCAGCTCTTCATCGCCGAGGATATCTGCTTCAACCACGGGCTGCTGATCTCGCCGGACATGATGCGTGAGTTCCTCTTCCCCTACTACCGGCAGCTCATCGCCTCGGTGAAGAGCCGCCAGTTGGACCGGTCCCGCCACCTCTACTTCCAGGTCGACACGGACGGGGACGCCCGGGCGGCCATCCCCCTGTACCGGGAGCTGGGGATGGACGTGATGAGCCCGTTCGAGGTGGCCTCGGGCTGCGACGTGGTCGAGATCGGCCGCCGGTATCCCGACCTGGTCATGAGCGGCGGCGTCGACAAGCGCATCCTGGCGGAGAGCACCGCGGCGATCGACCGGATGGTCGACCGGATCTTCCCGGCGATGCAGGCGCGCGGCGGGTACATTCCGACCTGCGATCACGGCGTTCCCGAAGAGGTGCCCTACGCCCACTACCTGCACTACCGCAAGCGCGCGCTCGAGTTCGCCTGATCCACCGGAGGTTGAAACGATGTTCGATCTCAGCAAGGTTCCCTTCAGTCGGTACGGTTCGATCTTCTCCCTGTCGGTCAGCGGCGGGGGAGGGGAGGGCGCCGGGCTGTACCTGCGGGTGCACGCCGGGAACAGTCCGCGGGCCTTCCGGGTGGCGCCGGTGCGGGACGGCCAGGTGCTCGATTACGCGGTGGACGTCACGCCCGCCCTGCTCCGGCTGAACGTCGAGGGCGGCGGCCGGATCGAGGCGACGATCGCGGGCGAGGACACGATTCGTTTCCGCGGCGACGGCGTGTCGCTGCGGCTCGAGATGCCGGCCGAACGCTGGACCTTCGCCTATCAGCTCCCCGGCGGCTGGGCCTTCAACCTGGCGCCGCATTCCGTTCAACTGGGGCTCGAGGTGCTGCGGGGCGATATCGACATGGAGGCGCCCTGGGCCAAGGGGCCGGGGTTCTGCTGGGAGACCACCCACGCGATCGCCACCATCGCGCCGGACGAGGGCGGCGCCTGGGAGGTGGCGATCGATGACTTCCTGACGACCTGGGTTCCGCCGGAACGGATGGACTTCGACGCCTGCCGCGCGGCGGTCGAGCGGGAATACGAGGACTGGAAACGGGACCTCCCGCCCGCGCTTCCCGGCCACGAGGCGACCCGGGACCTCGCCGCCTACGTGAACTGGTCGGCCGTGCTGGCGCCCGCCGGGAACCTGACCCGGCCCACGATGTTCATGTCGAAGTACAGCATGTGCAACGTCTACCACTGGGACCATGCCTTCAACGCGATGGCCCACTGCACGCACCGGCCTGCGTTGGCCTGGGACCAGCTCCTGGTCATGGCGGATCGCATGGACGCCTTCGGGAAATGCCCGAGCAGCATGAACCGGAACGAAATCCGGTACACCATCTCGAACCCGCCGGTGCAGGGCTGGGCCCTGCGGCGGATGTGGGATGCGAATCCGGGAATGATGACCCCGGAACGCCTGGCGGAGGGCTACGCCTACCTGTCGCGCTGGACCGACTGGATCTGCAATACCTGGACCTGGCCGGGAGACCGGCTTCCCTTCTATCACCACGGCTTCGACAGCGGCTGGGACAACTCCTCGATCTTCGACCAGGGCGTGCCGCTGGTGTCGCCGGACCAGCCGGCGTACCTGGTCCTGCAGATGGAAGTCCTCGCGGACCTGGCGCGGGCGCTGGGCAGGGAACCGGAGGCCGCGTCCTGGCAGGCCCGGACCGACGCGATGCTGGCGGCCCTGCTGGAGGATCTCTGGGTCGACGATCAATTCGTCGGGCGGCTGCGCCCGTCCGGGCGCGTGGTCAAGTGCGCGAGTCTCATCACGTGCATGCCGATGGTTCTCGGGCGCCGGCTGCCCGAGTCCGTGCGGGCGCACCTGCTGTCCCGCATCCGCGCGCATCTCACGCCGCACGGGCTGGCCACGGAGCAGCCCGAGAGCCCGAACTATGTCGAGGGCGGCTACTGGCGCGGGCCGATCTGGGCGCCCGCCACCCTGCTGGTCACGGATGGCCTCCTGGATATCGGCGAGACGGCGCTTGCCCGGCGGATCATGGAGGCCTTCTGCGACCTGTGCGCGGACCAGGGGTTCTACGAGAACTTCAGCCCGAAGACCGGCCAGGGGCACTACTGCCCCTCGTACACGTGGACCTCGAGCGTCTTCCTGGTCTTCCAGGGGTATTTGCGGAAGCTGGCGGGATGAGGCTGCGGTGACACGCACAACGGAGGAGGAACGAACATGAGCACACGGCTATGCCTGCAGGACTACGAAGAAGCCACGGCGGGGACGCGGGACGCGCGGATGGGCTGGTGGCGCGAGGCGCGCTTCGGGATGTTCGTCCACTACGGAGTGTACGCGCTCTATGGCCGGAACGAGTGGGTCATGGCGCTGGAGAACATCCCGCCGGCGGAATACGAGGCGCGCGCCGACGAGTTCCAGCCGCGGCCGGGATGCCCCCGGGAATGGGCGAAACTGGCCCGGGAGGCGGGCATGAAGTACATGGTGCTGACCACGAAGCACCATGAAGGATTCTGCCTCTGGGATACGAAGATGACGGACTTCAATGCCGTCCGGCGCGGTCCGAGGCGGGATCTTGTCGCCGAGTACGTCGAGGCCTGCCGCGAGTTCGGGCTCAAGGTCGGGTTCTACTACTCGCTTATGGACTGGCACCATCCGGACGGCGGCC
>PWTM01000003.1 GCA_003563855.1 PVC group bacterium
ACCGCTGAGGGCCGCGCGGCGATGGCGCGGCGGCATGGCGGCCGCCATGCCGCCGCGCCATCGCCGCGCGGCCCTCAGCGGTCCGCCCGCTGAACAGCCCGCGCAGGATCAGGGGACTTTGGACGTCGGTGGCGATATCCAGCGGCCCCAGGTCATCGTCCGGTCGATGATCCTCGCGCGGGATGTCCGGCGGTTCGTCTACCCTGATATCCGCATCCGGCGGCGCCACATCGATGTCGACCTCGGGGATGTCCTCCAGCTCCCGGAGGACCTCGTCGAGATCGACCGTCTCCGGGTCGATGACCATCACCTCGATTTCGGAGGCGAGATCACGGGCGGTGAAGCTGACGAGGTGGAGCAGAGCGAGGAGGATCAGGATGTGAAGCAGAATCGATCCCGTGGGACCCCAGAGGTGATCCCGTACCCGCCGCAGGTGGTGGCGGGCATGGCGCCGGAGTGCGGAGCCGGCGGCGCGTTCCGGCAAGGCGGTCGGCGCCACGGGCGCCGCGTCGGCCTCTCGTGCCTGAGATTTGTCGGGCATGGTTGTGCCGTTCCCCTTGCGGTTCGTTTCCTGCGTGCCATCGGTCCACACGGCGCCCACGTAAAGCATGGACAGTATGCCATTCGACGTGTTTCGGACACAAGGTGCGTGGAAACGGAGTCAAAGGGCCGGCGCGGCTGTGTGTTCCTTCTGTGCTTCGGACCCCTGGTTCGGGGGCATGGCAGGGAGCGGTTCTTTGCACGTGCTCCCGCCGGAGTTGCATGGCAGGCTCTGCAGCGTGAGCCTGTTTGAACGAAGAGAGCTGGCCGGGCGGTCGGATTCCGCGTATGGCTGCCGTCGAATCGTCGCGCGGCCTGGACCCCGGCCGTGCGGATCGTTGGGAGTAGACCGATGAACAAGAACCGTCTCGGCGTCGCATCCCTCATCTCGGCCACGGCCATGTGCGGCCTTTCGGGATCGCATGCGCAGGTGCCGCCAGAACAGAACCCCTCGGCGAGCCTCCCCAATATTCTACTGCTCTACGTCGACGATATGGGCTACGGCGACCTGGGCGCCAACAATCCAGCCTCGAAGATACCGACGCCCAACCTTGATCGGCTGGCCGCCGCCGGTGTCCGTTTCACGGATGGCCATTCGTCCTCGGGCGTCTGTACGCCTTCACGGTATGCCTTGCTCACCGGCCGTCATCACTGGCGCGACTTCCACGGGATCGTGGGTGCGTTTGGTGGAACCGTCTTCAGGGAAGGCCAGCTCACGATGGCCGGCATGCTGAGGGCGAGAGGCTACGCGACCGCAGCCATCGGCAAGTGGCACCTGGGCTGGGATTGGAACGCCATCCGCAGGCCGGGCACCCCCAGGAATTCCATCCAGCCGGGGGACTTCGACTGGAGCCGTCCTGTTCCCGGAGGTCCGCTCGACCGGGGCTTCGACCGCTACTTCGGGGACGATGTCATCAACTTCCCGCCCTATGCGTGGATCGAGGACGACAGGCTTACCCAGGCGCCCGACGTCATGATGGATACCGAGCTGTGGAGGCCGATCAAGGAAGGTCGTTGGGAATGCCGGCCGGGGCCCATGATCGCCGGTTGGGATCCCTACGAAAACCTGCCCACGCTGACCCGGTGCGGCGTGGACTACATCCGGTCCCGCGAGGAAGGCGACCCGCCGTTCTTCCTCTACTTCTCGTTCCCTTCGCCCCACGCCCCCATCATCCCGAACGACGAGTTCGACGGCCGGTCGCAGGCGGGCCCCTACGGCGACTTCGTTGTCGAGACCGATCACGCCATCGGGCAGCTTCTCGCCGCGCTGCAGCAAAGCGGCATGGCCGCGAACACCGTCGTCGTCTTCTCTTCAGACAACGGCCCTGAGAATTATGCCTATGCGCGCGATGCCCGATACGACCACTGGTCGTCCGCCCCCTTTCGCGGGCGGAAACGGGATCTCTACGAGGGCGGGCATCATGTGCCGTTCCTGATCTACTGGCCGGGCGTGACGGCGCCGGGGACGGTCTCGGATGCGCTGATTTCTCAGGTGGATCTCATGGCGACCTTCGCTTCGGCGACGGGGGCCGCGCTGCCGGACGATGCCGCCGTGGACTCGTTCGATTTCCTGCCCTACCTGCGTGGCGAAACGGAAGACGGACCGCGCACTACGCTGGTCCATAATACGGCCAGGGACCGATATGCCCTGCGCGAGGGGGACTGGCTGCTGATCGACGGCAAGAGCGGCTATACCTCCAGGCCGGCGCCGGCGGCGTGGAACCGGAAACATGGGTATGCCGATGCGGACGACGATGCGCCGGTGGAGCTCTTCAACCTGCGCGAGGACCTAGGACAACGGCATAACCTTGCGGCCGAGCATCCGGAGCGCGTACAGGCGATGCAGTCGCTGCTCAGACAGATCCGCGCGCAGGAGCACACGGCGCCCCGGTTGAGGTGAGGAAGCGCGAGCTCCAGGGGCGGCAAGGCGTCGTTTGTGCCGGGACCTCGTGTGCGCATCCCCAGTACGTCCCCGTGACCGGGGAATGGCGAATGAATAGCCCTGACCCCCGAGTTCTTTAGTGACCGGGGAATGGCGAATGAATAGCCCTGACCCCCGAGTTCTTTATCAGAACGCGATCCCGACGCCGCCCGCCAGGACCGGCCCGATGCCGCTGGTCAGGTCACGGTCAATGTCTTCCGTGGCTTCGACAAACATCGCCCAGAAGCGCAGGGAGCCGGTCAGGTGGAGCGCGACGCGATCCGCGATGACGTACTGCAGTCCCAGCCCGAGCATCTGGATTTCCGCGCCCTGCACCGTCGTCGTCGCGCCGGTGGCCTTGTCGCGGTATCTCCCCCGCAGATAGCTGCCGCCGTACCACAGGAAGAGTCCATTGTAACGCGGCGCCAGGTAATTGCGAACCTGGATGCCGATCGCATGGATGGAGCTGTACTCGTAGGCGCCCGGGGACCATGGCGCACCCTGCACATCGAGATTGCTCCCGTATCCATAGCCGACCAGCCACGATCTCGTTCGCTGGGGGTCAAACCGTTCGTAGGCGATGCCGTAGAGCGACATGCCGGTGAGCGCGGGAAGCACGTCGAGGTGAACGATGTTCCGCTTCGGCGGCCGGGGAAGCGCGTCCTCCGGGGGGCGTTCAATCTCCGCCGCAAGAACGGCGCCGGCCGACAGACCGAAAGCGATGGCGACACGAAGGCGCCAGCACCGACACACAGGTCTCATCGTTCAACCCCTTTCCCCATTCGCTGCCGCGTGTCCCGAACGACCCGACACCACGCATCATGCACCCCCGCAATCCTCCGTCAACGCTCGAATCGGTCGGCGCCGGCGCTCGCGCCGGCCCCTCACGCCTCCCTCACCGCGCGGGGGAACTGCCAGGGCAACGCATGTCACCGCGGCACGGGGCGGGCTGGCTCAGGGGGACAGAATCATCAGGTCAGAATCATTGGGGGGGCGAGCTTCTCTCGCCCATGCCCAACTGCGAACTCCCCATCCCCCGGTCGCAGGACTCTGTCCGAACCCCTCCAAGCTTTGGAGACGCCACCGGCCACCGCTTCCAAGCCCTGGAGAGCCCGCTTTGAGGCAGAAAACGGGGTCTAAAGATAGGTGCTGCTCCGCGTTCTGTATTCGCCTCGGGCCGGTAGTTTGGGGCCCTGGCCGGGCTTGCCTACCAGCCCGCGGATGCTGTACCCTGATGCTATCGGAAGAGCATCGGGTGAAAGGGATTGCGGCGTGCCTGACGTGCTGATCGGTCGCGCGGAGAGATCGACTGTCGCATGAACGCGCTCTTCACCGCGGGGTTCTACCGCAAGGTTCCCGGCCGGCCCGTGGACGGCCGCCGCGCGCTGACCGACGGCCGGCTCCTGATGGTCACGCCGTTCCCGGATACGGTGCGCCGCATCACGACCGAGACCGCCACGATCCGGAACCGGCTGGCGACGGACATGGCCGACGCCGTGGTCGT
>PWTM01000012.1 GCA_003563855.1 PVC group bacterium
GCCATTAGCGGTCTCGGTCGGCGCGGAGCATCTCAACTACGGTTGGCGCTTCGGGGGGCGGCGTCCAACGGTGGCGGGCGACGGAGGCGAGGGTTTCGTGAGTGGGGGGCTGGGCAGAGGGGGTTAGCACCAGGTACTGGGCAATGCGCTGGTCTACGATCTGAGCAATCATTTGCTGAAGATCGTCCAGGGTCATATTGGAGAGGTTGGGGGATGGCATAGAACCCTCTGATTGCTCACTCCAATTTTAACCACTATTCCCACGTCCCTCACCCATCCTCCCATCCTCCCATCCACCCATCCACCCATCCACCCATCCACCCATCCACCCATCTACCCCTCTCCGGCCAAGTAACTTGCAACTGCACCAGGCTGCGACCGAGGGATGACTCGAAGGGGCCAGCGGGGGCTGAGTCGCGGTCAAACTGGGCTGAGGGCGGCGGGGGAGGCGGCGTAAATCAAGGTGGGCATTGCCCAACCATCCCTGTCAAGGTGAGGCAGATTTAGGGGTCGATCCCTCGGATTTCTGCTTTGAGCCTTGGACTTCTAGTCCTTGGCTCAAAGCAGAAATCCTCTGAAGCGGATGGGGAGCGGCGTTTTCCAGTCTGCTTTAGCAGACTTCTGCGGTGAGCCAGGGAGTTCACTCCCTGGTGGTTGTGGCCGGAGTCCCTTAACACATTGGCTTTTCGAGAAAAGCACCGCCACCTTGACAGGGCTGGCATTGCCCACCCTACAAAACTGTGGTTGTTTTTTGATAATGGCGAGGCACGTTTGTTTGACGCCTCGCTGCACCTAAACAAAGGTATTTTTCAGGATTTGTGTAACGATGTTTATTTCAGGCTAGTGAAGCCCTTCTGTGGGGGTGTGCAATGGCCGCATGAGCAAGATTTTGGGCCAGATACGCTGTTTTTGAAAAGTGAGCTAGAGGGCACTTTGGAAGCAGCTTAAACTGATAAAGCCTTTTCTAGACTGGAGAGGAATCGTTCCACGAGCAAGATTTGACCAGTTATGCTATGTTTTGGAATGAACATGGAGAGTCGTTTGGAATTTGCATAGATACTAAATAAGTGAGGGGCACTCATGAAGTCTCAGTTATCATTCATTTTAATGTCCATGCTGGCATTCTTCTTTGCCATGCCTTCATCGGCAGAACTAATGAAAGATGAAGACGGGGTGGTATTTGATCGGTCGACGCTACAGATACTACCTTTTATTGGGTTTGCTTGTGAAACAAGGCGACTCGGTGAAGACAGAAAAAGAGTACCCATTACAGTAGGCTATACCTCTACAAGTCAGGGAGTGGTCATATATAAATGGGTGCGTGACTATTACTCTGAAAGTGCGGAGACACCTCTTGAGATTTGTAGTCGTGTTTCAGCAATTTTCGATATTCTTAGACAAGAAGATCTTATTGAAACTATTGCTATTGGAATTGATGAAAACAAAATTCAATCAGTTTGTGCGGGAGTGACTTGCAACAGACCAATCTTTAATCTTTTACCTGATGAGAATCCAGAAGAGGTGATTGAGGACTTATATCTTGCTTTAACAAGAGTTCCTTCAGAACCAGGAGAAGCCATGAGGGAGGAGAATCCTTCAGGAGTCCAAATCAATGAAAATAGAAACTTAGATACTGAGGACAGTATAATTTTTGACACTAACAGGCCGCGTCCCAGCAATATTTTTAATAATATTTTTCAAGAAACTCGAAGAAGATCAGTGGTTTTTGACAGAACAAGATCAGGAGGGTCAAGATAAAGATTTCACTCTAAAGAAATTGCAGGTCATCTAGTATATCTACACTCTTCTTTTATTCTAGGATATTCCGTCTCATATTCCTTAAGTAAATTACAAACTTCTATGATTAGGGAATTGAGATTGTAGATATCATATTTAACAAGAGGCTCACTTTCATAAGAGACGATTATGAAATTTCCGTCTTGGCTAAAACTTAAGTCCAAAGCTCGGCCTTTAGGGCTTTCAAAAAAACCAAGTAGCTGTCCTCTTAAATTCCATATTTGGATATCCCCCCCAGAATTTATAGTGGCAATTCGCTTTCCATCTGGACTTAATTCAATTCGCCTGATTTGATTTTCGTAACTTTCAAAATGTCTACTTGATTCATCTAAAATACTTCGGAATTTAATTTCTCCAGTTAATCCTACTGTAACAAGATATTTTCCACTTTGATCAAATGACATACTGACAATTCGACCAAAATCTGAGGTCATAACATTTTTTAATTCAATGAGCCTCAATTCTTGCCAAGACCAGCGATAAATCCCAACAACTCCTGCCCCATTTCTTAAGGCTAGCAGTTGACCATCATTGCTAAAAACAAAATCTGTTAAAAATTCCGAATTCTCGTCGTCGCCAAACGATCGTATCACTTCGCCAGAATGATTCCATATCCTAATAATTCCATCGCTCGACAAGGTTGCTAAACGGTCGCCATCAGGACTCATTTGAAGACTGGAAATCGTGCCGAAGTTTGTTGGAAACTCTTCTAGATAATCTTCATTTGTTGAAAATACTTTTATTCGGCCATCTTTGTTTGCAAGGGCTATATAGGTTCCAGCAGAGTTGAGATCAATAGCCGTGAAAATATCTTCGGAGTCTGAAAGGCCAAAAGAGACGAGTCTTAATGAACTATGGTCAAGAAAATTTGACGAGTCAGAAAGATTATTGAGAATGCTTTGAAGAATTATAATTGGACTGGTTGCAGGATATTCCAAAATAGTTAGATCGTAATTTTCAGACAAATCCTTAAGCTCTTGTCCAATTTGAATTGCACTAATGGCAATATTAATATTCCGAACTCTTGAATCAGAACTACTTTGCTTTAATAAATTATTTCCTGCTCTCTCCAACCGGCTGCCTTCCTGCGCCAAATGTAAAGTTTCTCTAGCTTTTTGGAGTGCTAGCTCTGTCGCTTCTCTATAGGATTCTGCAACTATCCGAGCAGATTCGGCTAGTGATCTTTGTTCCCTCGCAATCTCTAACGCTCCTTCAGATTCTAGTGCTTTATCCTCAGCTTCTTGGATACGTTCTTGTAACTCGCGGGTAATCTGATTAAGCTGAACTTCAGCTTCTTGTCTTTCAAGTCTAGCGCCTTCCAAGTCAATCAAGGCTTTGTCCACTAATTCTTGAGCTTCCTTCTCTCTAAATTCTGCGCGACTAATTCTCTCATTGGCTTCTCGAATGTTAATTGCAGATGACTGTTCTATTTCAGCTTTTTCAATTCTAGAATTCCTGACTTCTTCACTAAAACGAAATGCTAGAGTTCCTGATATCCCAGCAACTAGAGTTCCGGCAGTCGCCGCTGTCAATCCTAGGAATACACCTCGTTTTAAGCGTCTTTCTGCTTTTCGTTTTGATTCTTCCGATGCTTTCCCTGAACGTATATATTCTTGCTGTAAACCTGTTGGTCGTGGCTCTGTTTCAAATCTGGCAGCTATCCATAACTCTGCTGTTTTTAGTTCTTTGCCTCGAAGTAGTAAACCTTCATCTCGTCCTTTCTTATCCCATTCTAAGGCCCGCACCAGCAGCCGCGTATGGGTCTCCAAATGCTCCCGATCGGTAGCCAGCGTCCGCAGCAACCCGGCAAAATTCTCTTGAAAGTCGCCGTCGTGGTCGCGAAAATCGAGCCATTGCAGCTTGGCCAGCACCGGGTGCAGGTCTGCCGTGTCAATGGGCCGATGCAGCACCGTCACCATGCGCTTGTTCAGCCCCTGGGCATACTCCACCTCATCGGCACAAAAAGGCGAGTTCACCGACTCTGGCGACAGCACAAACACAAACACATCCGAGCTTTCGATGCCCCGGTAGATCTCCTGCTGAAAGTCGCTGCCGGTGGCGATGCTCTCCTGGTCAAACCAGGTGCGCTTGCCCTGAATTTGCAGGGCCTCATTCAACCGGCGGGCAAAGTCAGAATCGACCCGCGAGTAGGA
>PWTM01000031.1 GCA_003563855.1 PVC group bacterium
GCCGCCGGCGGTGTCGATGCCGCGGCCATCCGCGCCGTCGAGGCCGCGCCCCACGAGGGCGTCAGCGTGATCGGCGTCGCCGCCGGCGGCCGCTACCTCGGTTGGATCGGGTTCGAAGACCAGGTCCGCGCCGAGGCCGCCGCAAGCATCCGCGAGCTGCAGGCCGCAGGCATCCGCCGCATCGCCATGGTCACCGGCGACCGTTCGGCCGTCGCCGCCCGCGTCGCCGAAGAGATCGGCTGCCCGGAAGTCCGCGCCGAGTGCCTGCCGGAGGGCAAGGTCGCCTTCGTCGAACAGGTGCGGCGCGACCGCTTCCGCGTCGGCGTCGTCGGCGACGGCGTCAACGACGCGCCCGCCCTCGCCGCGGGCGACACCGGCATCGCGATGGGCGCCGCCGGCAGCGACGTGGCCATCCACAGCGCGACCATCGCGCTGATGAACAACGACCTGCGCCGCATCCCGTTCCTGCTGCGCCTCTCCCGCCGCACGCTCCGGGTCGTCCTCCAGAATATCGGCACCGGACTGGTGTTCATCGTGGGCGGGCTCGCCCTCTCCGGCGCGGGCTACCTCAACCCGATCGTCGCCGCCCTGCTCCACAATGCCGGTTCGGTCATCGTCGTCCTCAACAGCGGCCGCCTCATCCGCAGCGGCGAAGACCTCCAGGCCGAAGCCGCCGCGCCGCCCGAGCGCCGCCCTCCCGTCGCGACGTCGCTGCCGGTCTGACCGCAACAGCAACGGCTCAGATGCCCACCCGCGCCACCATGGGGTCAGGGCTATTCATTCGCCATTTCGGTTGACCCGAGGGGTTCTCTCGTGCTTGGGTGACGACATGTCACGACCGCTTCGGAGGATGATAGCCGACGGCTGGTACCACGTATTCGCCCGGGGTACTGAGAAGCGGCCGATCTTCCTTACGATGCGCGACAGAGCGCGTCTTCTGGAACTCCTCGCGAAACTGTCGGATCGCTATCGGGTACGAGTGCACGCGTATGCCCTGATGGACAATCACTACCACGCCTTGCTGCAGACCCCCGAAGCGAACCTGAGCGCGGCCATGCAGTGGTTTCACGGCAGCTATGCCGCCTGGTTCAACGCCAAGCACGAACGCGTGGGCCCGCTGTTCCAAGGACGGTTTCGCGCGATTCCCTTGGAGAACGCCTCGTGGGCTTTCCTGTTGAGCTTCTACGTGCACCTCAATCCCATTCGGGTGAGGGGTTTGGGCCTCGATTCCGAGGGGCGCGTCGCCGAGGCGCGGGGCTGGAGAACGCCGACGGTGGAGCAGGTCACCGAGCGGCTGGCTCGACTGCGGGCGTACCGGTGGAGCTCCTACAGGGCCTACGCGGGCTATGCGTCGGCCCCGCCATGGCTGGAAACCGCATCCCTGCTTGAACCTGCCCATCGCATCCCTGAACGACGTCGCACCGCCTACCGCAAGGAGGCCCGCTGGCTGCTTGCGCAGGGGGTGGACCCTGCTCGTGCGGAGCGTCTCAGGGACGCCGTTGCGATCGGCAGCGCGGCATTCGCGCTGCGCATGCGCCGCGCGACCTTGGGACAACCCATGGATGGGATCAGTGGTCAGCGTGAGTTGCGGCGACGCCTCCCCGTGGCGGAATTGCGCCGCGCTGTGGAAGCCTTGATGGAGGAGCCTTGGGAGGCATTCCGGCGCCGATACGGCCACCCGGGGTGCGCTCTGTTTCTCTGGGGAGCGCGTCATCTCTGCGGGCTTACCCTGCGCGAGGCGGGGAAGCAGGCGGGCGGCATGCCCGTCTCCACGACGAGCACAGCTATTCGCCGCTTCGAGTCACGCGCCGATAGCAGTCCGGCCACGCGCAGCTTGATTGACCGGTTGACCCAAATGACGAATGAATAGCCCTGACCCCTCTGACCCTTCGGACGCACGATGTTCGGGGTCGCGGGCCGGGGGCTACCAGGCCGCTTGCCGGCGGGTGAGGTCGACGAGGCGGAGCAGTTCCTGGACCCGGCCGTCGAGCGGCAACGCCTCGGCGATCGGACGGAGCTGTTCGAGGACATCGTCCAGTTCCGTTCCGGCCGTGTGCGGGTTGCCGCGCAGAACTTCCGCGAACTCCGCCGCCGCGACCGCCAACTGCGCGCGCGGCGGCGCGTGTTCGAAGCGCTCGACCCGGTCGGACGCCCCGATCGCGCGCGCCTGCTCGACGACCCGGCCGGTCTCGACGTCCTCGTAGCGGACGAAGACGGTTCCGATCCGCTCGACGGGCCCCTCGCGCAGCTCGAGTTCGTAGAGCGCCGTGACCGACTGCCCGGAACCGACCTCGCCGGCGTCGACGCTGTCGTCCCGGAAGTCCTCCTTGGCGAGTTGCCTCCGCTCGTAGCCGACCTGGCGGTAGCGCACAACCTGCGCCGGGTCGAACTCGACCTGGATCTTCGCGTCGTTCGCCACCGTGTGCAGCGTCGCCGCCAGTTCGTCCACCAGCACGCGCTGCGCTTCCGCCTCCGAGTCGATGAACGCGTAGGCCCCGTCGCCCCGTTGCGCGAGGGTCTTGAGCAGCTCGTCGTCGTAGGTGCCCAGGCCGAAGCCGAGCACGGTCAGGTAGATCCCCTGCCGGCGGTGCGCGGCGATGGCCTCCAGCAGCTCGTCGGCCGTCGTCGCGCCGAGGTTCGCCACGCCGTCGGTCAGCAGCAGCACCCGGTTCGAGGCCCCGCTGCGGAAGTTCCGGGCCGCCACCTGGTAGCCGAGCGTGAGCCCCGCCTCAAGGTTGGTTCCGCCGCCGACCGCCATGGCCTCGATCCCCGCGAGGATCCGGTCGCGCTCCGCGGCGCGCGTCGGCTCCAGCAGCAGCCGCGACCGCCGGTCGAACTGCACGATCGCGACCTCGTCCTCCGGGTCCAGCGCCGCGACCAGTTGCGGAATCGACGCGCGGATGCGGCCGAGCCGGTCCGGCGTGTCCATCGAGCCCGACGTGTCGATCACCAGCGTCAGCATCGCCCGGCGATCCTGGTCCCGCCCCACCCGTTGCGCCTTGATCCCGATCTTCAGGACGTGCAGTCCGGGCCGGAACGGCGAGGGCAGCAGCCGCGTGTCGATCGCGAAGGCCCCCTCCACGGGCGGCGTGTAGTCGTAGTCAAAGGCGTTCAGGAACTCCTCGGTCCGGACCAGCGTGGGCGGCGGGCGCTGCCCGGCGAGGATGTGCGCCCGGGTCTGCGCGTAGGAGGCCGTGTCGACATCCATCGCGAAGGTGGAAAACGGCTCCCGCGCTGTCTCGACGAAGGCGTTGAACTCGGGCGGCGCCGCGCGTTCGGCCACGCCTTCGAGCCGGTCCGCCCACGCGTCCCGGTCGGCCTCGTCGGAGTCGATCCTGATCCGCGCGGTTTCGTCCCGCATCCCCGCAAGACCGGAAAGTCTGTCGTCGACGGACGGTGCTTCGCCGGGCGGCGCCGGCTCGGGCGCCGCCGCCCGGGCATACAGGAACGCGCGCACCTGCGCATCCGCGTCCGCGGGATCCGCGGCCGGTTCCCCCGGAGTTTCCTCCCCCAATCGCGCCGATGGCACGGGCTCCGCCGTCAAACGGCGGCGGGCCAGGGCTTCGCCGCGACCCGCAACTTCTCCCCGCCAGTCAGCGGGGCGCGTATCCCCCACCATCGGCGCCGGCTCGGCGCGGGGCGCCGCCGGTGCCGGCAGCGGCGCGCCTGGAAGCGCCTCATCGGGCGCTTCCGCCGCCGGGACCGGAGGTCGGGGCGCGACCGCCGGCGGCCGCCCGCGGAGCTCGGGTTCCGCAAGTCGCTGACGCTCCGCCCGCTCCGGCGCCGGGGCGCGGCCCTCGCGCGCCGGCGGAGGCGGACGATCCCGCGGCGCCGCGTGGTCAGCCAGCCGTTCGGAGAACACCGACTCGGAATCCAACCCGAACGCTCCCAGCTCGTCCATGGCCGCCTCGGCATGGATCGCATCGACGGCCGCATAGTCGGCGCGGATTCGCGAGGCGGATCGTCGCGAAGTACCGATTGCCGGCACCATCACCGCCGTGAGGACGCCCAGCACGAGCACGGCGGCCGCGGCGCGGGCGAGCACGGCGGGGGAGAGCAGGAAACGCAGGACGGCCGGACGGCGCGCGGCGCGGATACGCGCGAGACGTTCCGGTTCGAGCGGCGCCGGCGCAGACGCGGTCGCGCGCAGCGCCTCGCGCGCCGCGTCCAGGGCGGCCGCCAGCTCCCGCGCCTCCGCCCGGCAGGCCGCGCAGCCGGCCAGGTGCGCGCGCACCGCCGCGGCGCGCCGCGGCTTCAGTTCGCCGGCGAGGAAGGCCGTCAACTCCGGCTGTGTCTTCGCACAGGTTCGCGCACGAGCGTTCATCTTCAGATCACCCCGGCTTTCTTCAGGTGCGCGGACAGGCGCCGCGCGGCATGGTGCAGCAGGCAGCCGACGTTCCCCTCGGTCCGTACGGTTGCCCGCGCGATCTCCCGGTACGAGAGCCCCTCCTGCAGGCGCAGCACCAGCACCTCGCGCTCGGCGTCCGGAAGTCCGTCCACGTGATCGAGCACGATGCGGCGGCGCTCCTCGACGGCGTCCGACTCCGCGGCCCGCGCCCGGAGGTCCTGCGTCGGCTCCTCCGCCTGCCGTTCGTGAAGTTTGCGCCGCCGGCTCTCCCGGCGGATGTAGTCCACGGCCGCGTTGTGCGTGGCGCGGAAGAGCCAGCCGGAGAGCCGGCCGTCGGCCGGGCGCGTGTCCGCGCTGCCGCGCCAGAAGCGGATGAACGCCTCCTGCACAACGTCGCGCGCCGCCGCCTCGTCGCGGACGAGGCGGCCCGCGTAGCGCAGCAGCGGCATCTCGTAGCGGTTCACGATCGTCTCCAGTTCGTCCCCGGCTCTCGCCGCGAACGCGATCCCGGCTGTCTCTGCCGTCGGTTCCATAGTCCTCCGCGGCGGGGTCGGTTCCTGTTCCTGAGAGGGGACGACGCTCGGCATGGGTTTCTTCAGCCCCGTGAACGGCGGACGCTTCCGGGCGTTTCGCGCGGGGGGGTGGCGGTGGGGTTCATGCACACGCTCGCGATGCAGGGCGCCGGGTCATGGCGTGCGTGACGTTGACGCTCCGTGCGGCCAGCGCATCGAGGTTCGGCATCTTCACGTTCGGATCGCCGGCATACCCCGTCGCCTGCGCGCGCCACTGAATCGCCGAAGACGAACACCACGTTCGGGTTGACCATGCCTCCGCCCCCGGGCGACGGCCGGGAATCCGTTTCCCCCGGCCGCTCTGCCCATCGCACACGATCCTAGCACGTCGTCCCCACCTTGACAGCAGCCGGAGCCGGCCGCAGGATAGACGGCGTGCCCTGTACAGACCGCGTGTACCTCCCGATCGCCGCCCCGAGGCGCAGGGAAGTGCACTACCGACGAAAGCGAAGCCCATGAAATCTTCTTTCCGTATCCGCCGTCATGCTTATCGAACCGTCTTCCTGGGTTTGGCCGTCGGCCTGGCCGCGCTTGCGACCGGCTGCGGCCCCCGGGCGGACGAGACCGCCATGGACGACTTCGAGCTTCCGCCCGACCTGATGGCCGGGCCGGCGCCCAACACGGACACGGAAGACGCCGAGGCCGCGGTCGTCACGGTCGACGGCACCGCGATCACCCGCGGCGAGCTCGACGAGGCGGTCGACCGGCTCTTCGCCTCCCACGGCATCACCGACCAGGTGCCCCCGGACCAGCGCATCGCGCTGCGCGACCAGGTCGCCGGCGAGGTGCTCGACCAGTTGATCGCCCGTCACCTGCTGCTTGCCGCCAGCGTTGAGGCGGGCGTCGAGGTCGACCCCGAGGAAATCGAGCGGTTCCGCGCGCGGATCCGGGAATCGCTGCCCGAGGGCGTCACCCTGGACGAAATGCTGGCGTCGCAAGGCCTGACGTCCGAGGGCCTCGAGGACGGCATCGTCAAGGATATGCGCATCCAGCAGTACCTGGCCCGGATATCCGAGGATCTGCCGCCGATCGGCGAGGACGAAGCGCGCGCTTTCTACGAGGAGCATGCCGGGCGGTTCGAGATCCCGGAGAACGCCCGCGCGCGGCATATCCTGGTCGCGTTCGGCGAAGATGACGACGAGGAACAGCGCCAGGTCCGGCGCATCCGCGCCGAGCGCATCCGTCAGCGCATCCTCGAAGGCGCCGATTTCGCCGAGATGGCGGCCGAACACTCCGACTGCGACAGCCGCCGGCAGGGCGGCGACCTCGGGCGGTTCCCGCGGGGCCGGATGACGCCCGCCTTCGAGGAGGCGGTCTTCACCCGCGAAATCGACGAAATCGGCCCGCCGGTCCAGACGGAATTCGGCTACCACGTCGTGCAGGTGACCGCGCGGGAAGAAGGCCGCACGCTTTCGTTCGACGAGGTCCGTGAGCAGATCGAGTACAACCTTGCCGAGACCCGCGAACGGGAAGCCTTCCTCAAGCGCCTCGAAGAACTCCGCGAGGCCGCAACGATCGTCTACCCGGAAGACTGAGCCGCGCCTGGCCTCCGCCCCAGTACAGCGGGGCCCGTCTCCTGCCCGGAGCGGGTAGCCGCAGAACGCGCCGAAGTGGGGCGGCGGCGCCCAGTGTGAAAGCGCGGCTGGCCGGCGGAGAGCCGTGGTCCCGTAGATCCCGCTGTACTGGCCCCGCTGCCGACTGCCAACTGCTCCCCGCTCCTCGCCGCCCCTTACAACGCGTTTCCAGCCCCGAAATGCGGAACCTAAGACCCCAAAACCGCCCTCTCGAAAGCACAAGCCCCTTGCAGAGAAGGCGTTGATGCGGCTAATCCGCGAAGGGTACAAGCCCCTTGCAGAGAAGGCGTTGATGCGGCTAATCCGCGAAGGGTAATCCGCGAAGGGCCTTCCCCAGTACAGCGGGAGCTTTCTCTCCCCCGGGAGCGCCGAGCGTCCGCTCGGCCTTCTCCCGGCATGGCCCATGTCCTTATCCTGCCGACCGGACGGTCGGCGCTCCCGGCGGTTTGCTCATCGCCCCGCTCCGCCGCAGGCTCCCCGGCCCGGCTCTCAGCGGCCGACCTTCCCCCCTCCTTCGCGCCTTCGCATGCGTCATCTTCCGGCGCTCGAACAGTGGCGTTTCACGCATTCTTCCCTAAACACATATTTGTTGTTTTCTGATGTCATGCCCACATATATGTATGTGTTGATGAAGATTCGGTTTCTCGAATCAAAACGCATTTAATCTCCATAGTCTTGTTAGGCCACGCCTTATGACGATGCATGCCCGATCCTCCCCTTCTTTGGCACGGGCTCTGCTATTCGGCTGACGACCGCGTCGGTTGATGCGGAAGCGCGAGATGAAGGAGACGGACGCATGAGAACGGGCCGATGGATTCTGATATTGGGCTTTCTGGCGGCGGCGGCGATCGGGCCGCCGGCGGCGCTGGCGCTGGAGTCCGGCGTTGGCGCGGAAGCGGAGGCCGCCGGGGACGCGGGCGCCTTCGCGCTCGATAATTTCTTCGTCTTCATCTGCGCGCTGCTGGTGCTCTTCATGCAGCCGGGATTCGCCATGGTGGAGGCGGGCTTCAACGCGGCGAAGAACACGGTGAACATCCTGTTCAAGAACACGATGGATCTCTGCGTCGGCGCGCTGCTCTTCTTCGCGATCGGCTTCAGCCTGATGTACGGCGCCCCGGCGGTCGGCGGGCTGCTCGGCTTCTCCGGCTTCGGGATCGCCGCGACGCTCGAGGAGGCCGCGGGCGCGGGCGTGCTCCACCCGCAGGTCAACTGGCTGTTCCAGGCGGCCTTCGCGGCCACGGCGGCGACGATCGTTTCCGGGGCCGTCGCGGGCCGGATGAAGTTCAAGGCCTACCTGGTCTACAGCGCAGTCCTGACCGGGCTCGTCTACCCGATCAGCGGCTTCTGGACCTGGGGCGGCGGCTGGCTCGACGAGCTCGGGTTCCACGATTTCGCCGGTTCGGTCATCGTCCACGCGGTCGGCGGCTTCGCCGGACTGGCGGGGGCGATCGCGCTCGGCCCGCGGCTCGGCCGCTTCGGCGCCGACGGACGGCCGCGGGCGATGCCGGGCCACAACCTGGCCATCGCCACGCTCGGCGTCTTCATCCTCTGGGTCGGCTGGTTCGGCTTCAACCCCGGCAGCCAGCTTGCGGTCAGCGGCGCCGGAGACGTGGCCACGGTCATGACCGTGGCGGTGAACACCCTTCTGGCCGCGGCGGCCGGGGGCGTCCTGGCCATGCTCGCGACCTGGACGCTCCACCGGAAGCCGGACCTGACCGTCACCCTCAACGGCGTACTCGCCGGCCTGGTGGCCATCACGGCCAACTGCGACGTGGTCGGCAACGGCGCGGCCGTGGCGATCGGCGGTATCGGCGGCGTACTGGTCGTGCTCGGCATCAAGCTGCTCGACCGCCTCGGGATCGACGACCCGGTCGGCGCCTGGCCGGTGCACGGGCTCTGCGGCGTCTGGGGCGGACTGGCGGCCGCGATCTTCGGCGGCGCGCCCCTGCCCGTACAGGTTCTCGGGTCGCTGGTCATCCCGCTCTGGTCGTTCGTCACGCTCTTCGGACTCTTCCGCCTGCTTCGGTCCGCCGGCCTGCTGCGGGTCGACGCGGAGGAGGAGATCCGCGGGCTCGACATCGGCGAACACGGCGAAGAGGCCTACAACGGGTTCCAGATCTTCACGGCCCAGTAGGGCGCAGCGGAAGGAGAAATGACGCAATGAAACTGATCGTGGCCTATATCCAGCCCCAGCGGCTCCCCTCGGTGAAGCAGACGCTCTACGAGGCGAAGGTGTACAAGATGTCCGTAACCAACGCGCTCGGGTGCGGCCAGCAGAAGGGCTACCACGAGACCTACCGCGGCGTGGACATCGAGGTGAACCTGCTTAAGAAGATCCGCATCGAGATCGCCGTCAACGACGCGTTCGTGAAGCCCACCGTCGACGCGATCGTCCGCGGCGCGCGCACCGGCGTGATCGGCGACGGGAAGATCTTCATCCTCGACCTGCCCGAGTGCATTCGCATCCGGACCGGCGAGACCGGAGAAGCCGCTGTCGGCTGAGGGCGGTCGCCGCCGCCGTCAGCCCCGGTTCACCACCATTCGTCCCGCTCCCGCCGCCGCTCGGCCTCGCGCTGACGCGCCTGCTCGACGACGTTCAGGATCGCGGGCGTAACCGGGTAGAAGCGCGTCACCAGCGGGCCGCCCGGGGCGTCAGCCGAGGTGATGACCACTGCCCGTTCGTCGATTCGGAAACGGAGCCCCGCCGTCTCGGTGACATAGCGAAGCGCGTCGTAGAGCGAGACGTTGCGAAGGCGCAGCGTGATGCGCGGCACCCGGTCCGTCGGCGGCCCCCGGTACACGAGATTCACGCCCGCCCCCCGCGGATCGGCCGCCTCGGCGCTCTCCCGGAGCAGGTCCAACGTGTCGCCGATGTGCGCGTCGCGCACGTCGATCTCGCCCAACCGGATGCCGCGGAGACGTTCCGCTTCCGTCCGCGCTGCGGCGTTCCCCGCGCCCAGCAGCACCGCAGCCGCCACCACCGGCCACAACGCCCGCCGAAGAACGGCCCGATGTCCGAGTCTCGCGCTCATGACCATGCCTCCCGTGCCCCGATTCCCCACCCCACGCGGGGCCGGGGCGCTCAAGGGAGTTAGTCCCTGCCGGACACCCGCACGTTCAATCCCCCGACGAGCCGCCGCCCCCGTAGCTCTCGGCGTCGGACGGAAACCGCCCGGCCGCCACGTCCGCGGCGTACGCCCGGGCCGCGTCGCGCACGAGCGTCCCGGCGTCCGCGTACCGCCGCACGAAGCGCGGCGGCGGATCGGGGGTCATCCCGACCAGGTCGTGGAGCACCAGGATCTGGCCGTCGCAGGACGGCCCCGCCCCGATGCCAATCGTGGGAACGGCCACCGCGGCGGTCAACTCCGCCGCCAGCTCTGCCGGGATCCCCTAGAGGACCAGCCCAAAAACCCCGGCCTCTTCCAACCGCCGCGCGTCCTCGCGAAGCTGCGCCGCCGCGGCGGCCGTGCGCCCCTGGACCCGGTAGCCGCCGAGCGTATGCACCTGCTGGGGCAGCAGACCGATGTGGCCGAGGACCGGGACGCCGTTGCGCACGAGGTGCGCGACGGTGCGCGCGCGAAACGCGCCGCCTTCGAGCTTGACCGCGCCCGCGCCGCTCTCGCGAAGGAACCGGCCGGCGTTGTCGAGCGTCCGCTCACGCCCGCCGTGGAACGAGAGGAACGGCATATCCGCCACCACCAGCGCACGCCGCACGCCGCGCGCCACGGCCGCCGTGTGGTGCGCCATCACGTCCATCGTCGCCTGCAGCGTCGTCGCGTGACCCAGCACCGTCATCGCGAGGGAATCCCCGACCAGGATCAGCGGGATTCCGGCCTCGTCCAGCAACCGGGCGAACGCCGCGTCGGTCGCCGTCAGGCACGCCAGGCGCCCGCGCCCCTTCTGGCGCCGGATCCGCTCTGCCGTCCAGACCTCGGCCGCTTTCATCACGCTTCCCTTCGGCGAGCTGTCAGCGGCGCGCACGGCCGGTCCCCTCGCAGTCCGGGCAGGCCGCCCGGCCGCTGCCCCCGCACCGCCCGCACGGCCCCCGCTCGCGCGTCTCGCGTCTCCCGTCGCCGCCGCAGAACGGGCACGGCCCGGAACGCCCCTCCGCAAGGCGCGGCTCGTACCGGCCGCTCCCCCCGCACTGCTCGCAGTCCACCTGCCGGACGGTCTCGACCCTACGACGCCCGCGGCAGTCGGGACAGACGGCCGTCCCCTCGCCGTCGCAACCGGCGCATGCGCCGGAGAGCAGCGTCCGGATGGCCCGACCGGGCTCGCGAACCGGGGACTCTGCTTCCCCGGGGCGGCGCGCGCCCGCCGGGTCCGTCGCCCGCTCCATCGGCGCGAGCCGTTGCGCGAGAAACACCGCGCCGGCAATCACCGCCAGCCCGATCAACGTCATCAAGCCCCTGCGCATCGTCCACCGCCTTCCGCACCTGCCCCGCCCGACCCTACCCGTTCACCGCCGTCCGGACAAGGCCCGCTCAAGCGCCGACCCGGATGCGCGCGAAGCGGCGGCGGCCGGCGCGCAGCACTGCGCCGTCGGGCAACGGCGGGGCCGCGAGGGCATCGTCGACCCGCCGGTCGTCCAGCCGGACAGCCCCCTGCGTGATCAGGCGCCGCGCCGCGCCGCGACTCTCCGCCAGGCCGGCGCGCACGAGCAGCTCGACCATCCGCAGCCCGCCCCCGGCCGCCTCGGCGGCCGTCACGCCGACCTCCGGCATCGCCTCCGGGTTCTCGTGCCGGGAGAAGACGCGGGCGAAGGCCTCGGCCGCGGCCCGCGCGGCCGAGGCGCCGTGGAACCGCGCGGCGATCCGCCGCGCCATCTCCTCCTTGACCGCCCGCGGGTGCGCGCGCCCCGCGGCCACGTCGGCGCGCAACGCCGCCAGCCGCTCCGGCGGTTCGCAGAGCACCAGGTCGAAGAACCGCCACATGTGCCCGTCGCTGACCGACATCAGCTTCCCGAAGACCTCCTCCGGCGGCTCCGTCACCCCGACCGTGTTCCCCAGGCTCTTGCTCATCTTCTGCGCGCCGTCCAGCCCCTCAAGCAGCGGCAGCGTCAGAACCGTCTGCGGCGGCTGCCCGAAGGACTTCTGAAGCTCGCGGCCGAGCAGCAGGTTGAAGAGCTGGTCCGTTCCGCCCAGCTCGACGTCGGCGCGCACGACGACCGAGTCGTACGCCTGCACCAGCGGGTAGAGGAACTCGACCAGCGAAATCGGTTGCTGCGCCCGGAAGCGCTGCGCGAAATCCTCGCGCGCCAGCATCTGCGCAACGGTCGCCTGCGCGCTCAGCCGGATGACGTCCTCGAACCGCATCGCCCCGAGCCACTCGCTGTTGTAGCGCACCTCCGTGCGCGCCGGGTCGAGCACCCGGAAGACCTGCGCCTGGTAGGTCTCGGCATGCGCCCGGACCTCCTCCGCGGAGAGCGGCCGGCGCGTCTGCGAACGGCCCGACGGGTCGCCGATCCTCGCCGTGAAGTCGCCGACGATGAAGACGACCGTGTGCCCGAGGTCCTGGAACTCGCGCAGCTTGTTGAGGCCGACGACGTGGCCGAGGTGCAGGTCCGGGGCCGAGGGATCGGCCCCGTACTTCACGCGCAGCGGACGCCCCTCCGCACGCGCGGCCTCCAGCCGGGCGCGCAGTTCCTCCGGCGACACCCAGTCGACCGCGCGACGGCCGAGGAGCTCGAGCTGGCGATCCGCCTCCGACGGCATCGGTGGGCCTCCCGCGCGGACTCGGTCGACCGCCCGGCGGCACGGTCCGCGGCGGACCCCGCCCCGCGGGCGACGGCCGGCCGGCTACTCCTCCTCCCGGCGTTCGCCGGGCCGCCACTCCTCTTTGCCTTCCGCGGCGCCGAACGCCTCGTCGAACGCGCCGGCCAGGTCGACCATGTCTTCGCCCGGCCGCAGGCCCTCGAGCATCTCTTCGCTGACCTCGAACTCGTCCTCGGGCAGGGAGGCCGCCTTGACGCTGAGCCCGATCTTGCGTTCGACCGGGTCGATCTTGATCACCCGCGCCTGCACCTCGTCGCCCGGCTGCACCACGTCGCGCACCTTCTGGACGTGCTCGTCGCTGAGCTGGCTGATGTGGACAAGCCCGTCGACGCCTTCCTCGAGCTCGAGGAACGCGCCGAAGGAGGCAACCTTGGCGACGCGGCCCTTGACGAGCTGGCCGATCCGGTACTTCGAGGAAATCGACGACCAGGGATCCGTCTGCGCCTGCTTGAGCCCGAGACTGATCCGCTGGTTGCCCGGGTCGATCTCCAGCACGACGCACTCGACCTCCTCGCCCTTCTTCAGGAGCTCCGACGGGTGGTTGACCTTCCGGGTCCACGAAAGGTCGGAAACGTGGATCATCCCGTCGATGCCCGCTTCCAGCTCGACGAACGCACCGTAGGTCGTGAAGTTGCGGACCTTGCCGGTCACGCGCGAGCCCATCGGGTAGCGCTCGAGCGCGGTGTCCCAGGGATTCTCCTCCGTCTGCCGGATGCCCAGCGAGATCTTCTGGTCTTCGGCGCTGACGTTCAGCACTACCGCGTCGACCTCGTCGCCGACGTTCAGCGCGTCCGATGCCTTCGCGATCCGCTTCGTCCAGGACATCTCGGAGACGTGCACGAGACCCTCGACGCCCTCCTCGATCTCGACGAACGCGCCGTAGGGCACCAGGTTGACCACGCGACCGCGGATGCGGCTGCCGACCGGGTAGCGATGCTCGATCCCGTCCCAGGGATTGTCCGAGCGCTGCTTCAGGCCCAGCGAAATGCGCTCCTTCTCCTGGTCGACGTCCAGCACGGCCACTTCGAGCTCCTGGCCCACCGTCACCATCTCCGACGGGTGCCCGATCCGGCCCCAGCTCATGTCGGTGATGTGCAGCAGCCCGTCCATCCCGTTGAGGTCGACGAACGCGCCGAAGTCGGTGATGTTCTTCACCTTGCCGCGCCGCACCTGGCCGATCTGGATTTCCTTGAGCAACTGCTTCTTCTGCTCGCGGCGCTGCTCTTCGAGCAGCTCGCGGCGCGAAAGGACCACGTTGCGGCGGTCCTTGTTGATCTTGATGATCTTGAAGGCGTAGGTCTGCCCGACCATCTCCTCCGGGTTGCGCACCGGCGTCAGGTCGAGCTGCGAGCCCGGCAGGAACGCGTCCACGCCGATATCGACGATCAGGCCGCCCTTGACCCGCCCCTTGATCTCGCCCTCGATCACGCTGCCCTCGTCGCAGTGATTGACGACGTTGTCCCACTTGCGCTGCTGTTCCGCGCGCGTCTTGCTGATGACGACCATGCCGTCGTCGTCTTCCATGCGCTCGATCAGGACCTCGAACTCCTCGCCGGTCTCGATCTCCTTGATGTCCTTGAACTCGTGCGCCGGGATCAGGCCTTCCGATTTGTAGCCGATGTCGACCAGGACTTCCGCGGGGCGCACCTCGATGACGCGTCCCTTGACAATGGCGCCCTCCTGGAAGTCGCGGAGCGTTTCGTCGTACAGCCGCGCCAGTTCTTCCCGGGCCGCGTCCTGCGCGGCCTCGGCGGAGGCCTTCGATGGGGTTGGGGTGGTTGTTTGTTCCATAACCGTCACGTTTCGGATTCCGGGCTGTCGCACGGCGGACCCTCCGCCCGCCCGGCGACGGCAGCCCACTCCCGCGCGCCGGGCAAAGCGACAAACCATATCAAACCGCGCCGCTTGCGCACAATCAGAAAAGCTCGCCTCATATGGCCTTCAGTTCCCGGACCGCGGCGGCCGGGTCGGGCTGCCGCAGCAGGTGCTCGCCGACCAGCACGGCGTGGACGCCGGCCGCGCGCAGCCGCGCGACATCCGCGCCGGACCGGATCCCGCTTTCGCTGACCAGCAGGCGGTCCGGCGGGACCCGGCCCGCAAGGCGCAGGGTGGTCTCGATATCCGTCCGGAACGTCCGCAGGTCGCGGTTGTTGATACCGATCCGCGTCGCGCCGGCCGCCAGGGCGCGATCGAGCTCCGCCTCGTCGTGCGCCTCGACCAGCGCCTCGACCCGCGCCTCCGCCGCCTCCGCCAGAAGCGCGCGGAGCGCATCGGGCGCCAGCGCGCCGGCGATCAGCAGCAGGGCCGAGGCGCCCAGCGCGGCCGCGTGCCAGACCTGCCAGCCGTCGACGACAAACTCCTTGTACAGGAGCGGAAGCGCGACGGCCGCGCGCACCGCGCGGAAATCCCCGGCGCCCCCGCCGAAGTAGCGCGCGTCCATCAGCACGGAAACCGCCTGCGCGCCGCCCTCCGCGTAGGCCCGCGCAATCGCCGCCGGGTCGAACGGCGCGCGGATCGGTCCGGCGGACGGCGACCGGCGCTTGACCTCGGCAATCACGGCCACCGGCGCGCGGCGCAGCGCCGCCTCGAAACCCGGGACCGCGGACCGGTCGCGCGCGGCCTCCCGCAGCCGGGCCAGCGGGCAGGCGTCCGCCGCCGCGGTCACTTCGCGGCGCTTGTGCGCGAGGATCTCGTCGAGCACCGTCACCCCGCCCCGCCCTGCTTGCGGAGAAACGCCTCGATAAACCGGTTGATGTCCCCGTCCAGCACCGCGTTCACGTTGCCCATCTCCACGTCCGTACGGTGGTCCTTGACCAGCGTGTAGGGCTGCAGCACGTAGGAGCGGATCTGGCGGCCCCAGGCGATCTCGCCCTTCTCCCCGTAGAATTTCTCCATCTCCTGGCGCTTGAGATCCTCCTCGCGCTCGTAGAGCCGCGCCCGGAGCATCTTCATGCACCGGTCCCGGTTGCTGTGCTGCGAGCGCTCCGCCTGGCAGGAGACGACGATCCCGGTCGGCAGGTGAACGATCCGCACCGCCGAGTCCGTCTTGTTCACATGCTGCCCGCCCGCCCCGCCGGCGCGGAAGGTGTCGATGCGCAGGTCCTTTTCCTCGATCTCGATCTCGATCGCCTCGTCCACTTCCGCGGCAACATCCACGGCCACGAAGGACGTGTGACGCCGTTTGTTGGCGTCGAACGGGCTGATCCGCACCAGCCGGTGCACGCCGCGTTCGGCCTTGAGATAGCCGTAGGCGTACGGACCGACCACGTGCACCGTGGCGCTCTTGATCCCGGCCTCCTCGCCGGGAAGCACGTCGAGCACGTGCGTCTCGAAGCCGTTCCGCTCCGCGTAGCGCGTGTACATGCGCAGGAGCATCTCCGCCCAGTCGCAGGACTCGGTCCCGCCAGCGCCCGCGTGAATGCCCAGGTAGACGTTACACGCGTCGTGGACCCCGCCGAGCAGGGCCCGGAGTTCGAGCTGCCCGGAAGTCCTCTCGCAGCGCTCGATCTGCGCCGCCGCTTCGGCCAGCGCTTCGGCCGTCTCCGAATCCGACGCCGCCTCCGCGGCCATCTCGATGAAGAGCCCGGTCTCCTCCGCCTGCCGCTCGGCCTCGGCGAAGGGCTCGACGACGCCGCGCAGCGCGTTGGCCTCGGCAATGACCGTGCGGGCCCGGTCGGGATCGCTCCAGAAATCCGCGGCGGCCGAGAGGGCTTCGAGTTCGTTCAGCCGCGTCCGCTTGCCCGCGACGTCAAAGATACCCCCGCATCTCGGCCAGGCGGCGCGCAGCCCGGTCCTGGCGCTGAACCAGTTCTTCGCGATCGGGTAACGTGCTCATAAGACCGACTCCACGTCAGCGGCGGACCTCCCGGGGAGCGTCCGCGGCGAAAACCGGGCGCCCAGCTCCGGAGCACCCCCCTGGAAACCCCGGGCGATCGCGGCCGTCAGTGCCCGCCGGCGCCCCGCGCCGCCAGCTCGCGGTCGACCATGAACAGACCGCGCGGGTCGTCGCCGATCCGCTCGAGCTTGGCCAGGATGTCGGAGGCCGTCGCCTCCTCCTCGACCTGCTCGGTCACGAACCACTGGAGCATGATCTGGGTCGCGTGATCCTTCTCGGCCACGGCCAGGTCGACCAGCTTGTGGATGTGCGCGGTCACCTTCTTCTCGTGCGCCAGCGAGTCGCGGAAGAGCGCCGTCGGTGAGGCGAACTTCGCCGGGGGCGCGTCGATCGCCTTCAGGGCCGCCCGGGCGCCCTGGTCGCCCAGGTAGGCATGGAACTTCATCGCGTGGGTGACCTCTTCGGCCGCCTGCTTCTGCATCCACACGGAAAACCCCTTGAGCCCTTCCTGCTCGGCGTAGTCGGCCATCGAAAGGTAAAGGTAAGCCGAGTACAGCTCGCGGTTGATCTGGTCCCCGATCGCTGCAGCCATCTTCTTGCTGATCATGGTCATGCTCCTCCCCGGCCGCGGCACCCCCGCCGGGCCGCAGGCAACATGCCCCCATTCAGCCCCGCCGTCAAGCCGACGCGCTAGGCTTGCTCGAACCGCAGGCCGTGCGGGTCGTCCGGGTCGATATCCGCCCGGATCGTCGCGTTCTCGGGCACGGCGCCCTCGAGCACGCGGGCCGCAAGCGCGTCGAGCACCCGGCGCTGCAAGACCCGCTTCAGCGGCCGCGCGCCGAACGCCGGGTCGTACCCCTCGGCCGCCAGCCGGTCGCGCGCCGCGTCGGTCAGCTCGATCCGCACGTGCCGCTCCGCCAGGTAGCGGTTGATCCGCTCGATCTGGATCCCCACGATCCGGCGCAGGTCCTCCTCGTTCAGGCTGTGGAAGACGATGACCTCGTCGATCCGGTTGATGAACTCCGGACGGAAATTCTCGCGCAACATCCCGAGCACCCGCCGCTCCATCGCCTCGTACACCGGGTCGCCTTCGCGCGCCCGCGGGTGCTCCGCGAGCGTCTCGTGGATCAGCGCCCCGCCGATGTTCGAGGTCATGATCGCCAGCGTGTTGCGGAAGTCGACCGTACGCCCGTGCCCGTCGGTCAGCCGGCCCTCATCGAGAATCTGGAGCAGGGCGTTGAACACGTCCGGATGCGCCTTTTCGATCTCGTCGAAGAGAATCACCGAGAACGGCTTGCGCCGCACGTGCTCGGTCAGTTGCCCGCCCTCGTCGTAGCCCACGTAGCCCGGCGGCGCGCCGATCAGGCGGCTGACGGAGTGCTTCTCCATGTACTCGGACATGTCGATGCGGACCATCGCGTTCTCGTCGTCGAAGAGAAACGCGGCAAGCGCGTGCGCCAGCTCGGTCTTCCCGACCCCCGTCGGACCCATGAAGATGAACGAGCCGATCGGCCGGTTCGGGTCCTGCAACCCGGCCCGCGCGCGGCGGACCGCGGTCGCAACCGCCCGGACGGCCTCCTGCTGGCCGACCACGCGCTGCTGGAGACGATCTTCCATCTTCAGCAGCTTCTCGCGCTCGCCCTCGAGCAGACGGCTGACCGGGATCCGGGTCCAGGCGGCGACCACCGCGGCGATATCCTCGGGGTCGACCTCCTCCTTCAGCATCTTCTCCTCGCGCTGCAGCTCGGCGAGCCGCTGCTGGGCCTCGCGAATCTGCGCCTCCGTCCTCGGGATGCGGTCGTACATGATCTCCGCCGCTCGGTCGAGCCGGTGCTCGCGCTTCGCGGTCTCGACCTCCCCGCGCATCAGCTCGAGGGCGCGCGAAAGGTCGCGGATCTCGCCGATCAGCGCCTTCTCCTTCTCCCAGTGCGCCTGCATGACCCCGATCCGCTCGCGCGCCTCCGAGAGCTCGGCCTCGAGCTTGCGCAGCCGGCGGCGCGAGTCCTCGTCCTTCTCCTTGCGCAACGCCTCGCGCTCGATCTCGAGCTGCACGATCCGGCGGCGCACCTCGTCGATCTCCACCGGCATGCTGTCGATCTCCATCCGCAGCCGGCTCGCCGCCTCGTCCACCAGGTCGATGGCCTTGTCGGGCAGGAACCGGTCGCTGATGTAGCGGTGCGAAAGCATCGCGGCCTGGACCAGCGCGCTATCCTGGATGCGCACGCCGTGGTGGACCTCGTAGCGCTCGCGCAGGCCGCGCAGGATGCCGATCGTGTCCTCGACGCTCGGTTCGCCGACGACGACCGGCTGGAACCGCCGCTCCAGCGCCGGGTCCTTCTCCACGTGCTTGCGGTACTCGTCCAGCGTCGTCGCCCCGATGCACCGCAGCTCCCCGCGCGCCAGCGGCGGCTTGATCATGTTCGAGGCGTCCACGGCGCCCTCCGCGCCGCCGGCGCCGACGAGCGTGTGCAGCTCGTCGATGAACAACACGATCGAGCCCTCGGCGGCCATGACCTCCTTGAGGAAGGCCTTGAACCGGTCCTCGAACTCGCCGCGGTATTTCGCCCCGGCCACCATCGCACCGAGGTCCAGCGCCACGACGCGGCGGTCCTTGAGGCCGTCCGGCACGTCGCCGGCCACGATGCGCTGGGCCAGGCCCTCGACGATCGCCGTCTTGCCGACGCCCGGCTCGCCGATCAGGACCGGGTTGTTCTTCGTGCGCCGGGAGAGGACCTGGACCACGCGCCGAATCTCCGCGTCGCGCCCGATCACGGGGTCGAGCCGCTGTCGGCGGGCGTCCTCGGTCAGGTCGCGCCCGTACTTCTTCATCGCCTCGAACTTGTCCTCGGGATTCGGGTCCGTCACCCGCTGGCCCCCGCGCACCTGCTGCAGCGCCTGGAGCACGGCCTCGCTCTTCAGCCCGTGTTCCCGCGCCACGCCCGCAAAGGGCTCCTCCCCCGCCTCGAGCGCCGCCAGCAGCAGGTGCTCCCCGCTCACGTACTCGTCTTTCATCCGGGCCGCTACCGCCTCGGCCGCGCGCAGGACCGTCTGCAGTCCGCGCGAGACGCCCCGCAGCGGAGCCCCCTCCACGCGCGGCTCCCGCTGCAGCGCCGCGTCCAGCGACTCCCGCAACGCCTCCGCCCGCACGCCCAGGCGATCAACCAGCGAGGGCACCACCCCGTCCGGCTGATCGAGCAGCGCCAGCGCCAGGTGCGCGACCCCGACCTCCGGGTGCGCATACCCCTCCGCCAGGCGCTGCGCCTGCTGCAACGCTTCCTGCGACTTCACCGTCAATCGATCCAAGGTCATCGCACACATCCTTCCCTTCGAAATGTTCAAGATATCAATGAGCACACCCCATGCCAGCAGCGGCGTAGCGACTCCGCAAGCCTCTCATCGCCCCGAAGCAAGCCAGCGGCGCCCGCAATGAACCGTCCGAAAGAGCACGCCAGCGAGCCCGGCCAAACCCTGATCGAGTTTCTAACGCATTCTTCCAAGGACACTTCCGCATACCCTTCTGCACCAATGCCAAGCCGGCCGTCGACACAGCACATCTTCTCTGTCCCCGCAATCCAGCCCACCGAACAGCTTGCCCATGAATGCCAATACGGCGCTATACAGCGACAACCCGATCGCTCCGGATGCGCCATACTGGCCCTTCATGAGCTTTTTCTGCTTCTTGACGCCCTGCCGAGCTGCGGCTATCGTCGGGTGGCGTCGATATGCGGGTGTAGCTCAATGGTAGAGCCCCAGCCTTCCAAGCTGGTTGTGTCGGTTCGATTCCGATCACCCGCTCCACGCCATTGTCAGAGCCGGAATCGGAAGGACAATGCGCACGGCGGGGCATGACAGCGCGCCGTCGAGGTCGCCGGATCCGGCCGCGCTCGCCGCCGCCGTGCGCGCCGCGGCCCGGGCCGCCGGCTACGAGGCGTGTGGGATCACGACGGCCGAGCCCTTCCCGGAGTACGCGGCCGCGGTCGACGCGCTGGGCCGCGCGTTCCCGCGGACCGCCCCGCTCTACGCCCCGTTCCGGGACCGGACCGACCCGCGCCGCGGCGCCCCCTGGGCGCAGGCGCTCGTCGTCGCCGTCCGCCGCTACAGCAAGTACCGGCTTCCCCCGGGACCGGCGGGGCACATCGGCCGCAACTACCTCTGCGACCGCCGCCTGCCGGCCTGCCCGGACCACGCGATGACCGCGCGCCTGACCGCCGCGCTGCGCGCGCTCGGCCTGCGCGTGAAACGCGGGTCGGGAACCTCCGACCGCTGGGCCGCGGCCCGCGCCGGCGTCGCGCGGCTGGGCCTTAACACCTTCGCCCTCACCCCCGCCTCGGGATCCTGGATCAACATCGAGTGCTGGCGCGTCAATGCCGCCTTGCCGCCGGACCCGCCCACGCTGGACCCGCCCTGCCCGCCCGGCTGCCGCCGCTGCATCGAGGCCTGCCCGACCGGCGCGCTCCGCGCGCCGCGCGTGCTGCGCATGGACCGCTGCGTGGCCTGGCTGACCTACCACGCCCCCTGGCCCGTCGCCCCCTCGCTCTGGCGGCGGATGGGCCCCTGGATCTACGGCTGCGACGCCTGCCAGGACGCCTGTCCGCTCAACCGCGGCGTCTGGACAGAAAGCGAGCCGGCGCCCTGGCTCGAGGCGGTCGCCGCCCTGCTGCGACCGGAAGCGCTGGCCGAGCTCACCGATGCCGACTACCGGCGCAAGATTCACCCGCTCTTCTGGTACATCCCCGAAGACGGCGTCGAGCGCTGGCGCGCCAACGCGCGCCGCGCCCTCGCCTATGCGGCCGCGCGGGGACGGGGAAAGCCCACAACGGACGGCGCTTGACGCACCGGGGAAGATGCGGCGAAATGGCGCCGTGAACCGCGCGCTTCCCGACATCGAACGCCCCGGCCGGACGCGTTTCCGGCCTGGCTTTCCGCCGCTTCTGCTCCTGCTGCTGGTCGCCGCCTTCGCGCTGCAGGTGGCGGCGATCGGGTTCGTCTGGAAGCTTGCGCGCGATATCCGGCCCGAGCCGGAACCGGCCGACCTTGCGGTCGAGCCGGCGCCGGAGCCGGTGCTGGAGCCGCCGGCGGAGCCGGCCGCCGAACCGGCCGATCCATGACCGGCCAGGCCTGGCTGATCGGCGGCCTGGGCGCGCTGCTGGTGGGCACCGCGAAGAGCGGTGTGCCCGGGCTCGGCATCCTCGCCATCCCGCTGATGGCCGCCGCGTTTCCCGCCCGCATGTCCGTCGGCGCCCTGCTGCCGCTGCTGATCGCCGGCGATGTCTTCGCCATCCTCTACCACCACCGCTCGGCGCAGGGCCGCGTCCTGCGCGGCCTCTTCCCCTACGTGGCCGCCGGGATGGCGGCCGGCGCCCTCTTCCTCGCGCGCGTCTCGGATGCGCACCTGCGCCCGCTGCTCGGCGGCCTGGTCCTTCTCCTGATCGCGCTCGACCTGCTCCGCCAGCGCATGGGCTGGCGCCGGCTGCCGCATCATCCCCTCTTCGTCGGCGCCACCGGCGCCTCGGCCGGGTTCGCCACCACGATCGGCAACGCCGCCGGCCCGATCATGTCGGTCTACTTCGTCAGCCGCGGCCTGGCCAAGGCGCCCTTCGTGGGGACACAGGCCTGGTTCTTCTTCCTCGTCAACGTCGCCAAGGTGCCCGTCTTCGCGGCGCTCGGGATGATCACGCGCGAAACGCTGCGATTCAACCTGCAGGCGCTGCCCCTCGTCGCACTCGGCGCGCTGCTCGGCGTCCGCATCCTGCCCCATATCCCGCCGCGCCTCTTCACCGCGATCGTCCTCACCCTCGCAGCCGCCGCAGCCCTGCGGTTGCTCGTTTGAGCCCCCGGTCCCCATCATTCTCGGGATCATTGTCGACATCATTGTCGACATCGTTGTCTTTGGTCTGGGTCGCGCCCGCTTCGACGCCATCCGCTCTTCGACAATGATCGCGACAAGGATTTCGACAACGATTCCGCGCGCCCACGGGCCCGCCCCTCAGACCAGGTCCACGAGCAGGACATCCGGCGGACAGCGGAGGCGGAAGGCGGGGTACGTACTGCCGACCCCGGCCGAGACGAACAGGTGCGTCGTGCCGATCCGGTACCGCCCGTGCTCGAAACAGCGGCCGTGGCGCGAGGGGAGCGCCACCGCGCCGAACCAGGGAAGCCGGATGTGACCGCCGTGCAGGTGCCCGCTGAAGACGGCCCAGGCCCCGGCCGCGGCGAAGTCCGGGGCGTTGTCCGGCGAATGTGAAAGGCCGATCAACGGGATTCCCGGCTCCGCCCGCAGCGGGTCCGGCCGCGTTTCCGCCCAGGGCCGGTCGTCGCCGCACAGGTCCACGGCACGCCCCCCGCCCAGGTCCGCACGCCGCGTCCGCCCGGCCAGCACGCGTACGCCCCCCGCCTCAAGCGCGGCGCGTACGGACCCCGGGCTCGCCGCGTAGTCGTGGTTCCCCAGCACCGCCCAGATGCCCGCCGGCGCCGAGAGCCCCGCCAGCCAGTCGCGCAACCGCGCACTCTCCGGCTGCCGGAAGACGTAATCCCCGGTCAGCACCACGAGGTCCGGCGCCGCCGACGCCAGTTGCGCGGCGACGGAACGGAAATACGCGGCGTCCGTCCCGTCGTGGAAGTGCAGGTCGCTGGCATGTGCGATCCGGACGCGCGGCGATCCCGGCCAGGGCGAGGGGGCCTCGTAGCGCAGCACCTGCAAATCCCGGGTCGTGATCCAGCGCCCCGGCGCCGCGCCGCCGATCTCGACCGGCGGCTCGGCCCGCATCGAACGCCGCGCCCGAACGGAGGCCCGCTCGAGCGCGATGTGGAAGAGCAGCGCGGCGGCCGGCACGGCCGCCCACGGTGTCCACCCGGCCGCCGCGCCGCCCAGCCCCGACGCCAGCGGGAGGCCGAAGATCACGACCCGCCCGATCACGTGCTTCCAGCGCGCGGCATACCAGCGGTTCAGTATCCGCATGTAGAACTGCATCGCCAGGCTGAATCCGCCCGCCGCGTAGAGCACTGCCGCCGCCGCCGTTGCCCAGCCGTTCTGCATGGCGCCATGATGCCGTCCGCCGCGCGCGTCGGAAAGGGCGAAAAGCCCCGCCGCCGCCACGTCGCGACGCGGCGCAGGACCGCGCCCCTCGCCCGGCCGCCGCCCTCAACCGACGCGTGACTGCTCAAGCCGCTCGGCGATCCAGACCTTGATGACGGGCAGCTATCATCCGTCATGGTCCGGGAGCCCGGTCATCGAGTTTGGCGAATCGGGCGAGTTTTCCGCGCAAGGCTTCGCGCAGGCGGGGCTTCTCGCGGGCGTAGAGCGAGACGAGTTTCTTGCCCGCCTGCTGGTAGAGCTTGCGCTTTTCGAGCATGCCGATCTGGTAGTCGAGGTTGCCCTCCATCCCCCAGTACTCGACGTAGAGATCGTCGAGGTCGTGAAGCAAACCCCTCCGCTGCCGCGCCATAGGCCTTGAGCGCCTTGAGCGCGTACTGCCGCGCCTGGGGGTGCGGATCGCGCAGGGCCACGGCCGCGAGCGCGCTGACCGCTGCGGCCGGGTCCGCGCCGAACGCCGCCAGCTTCCCCAGCGCGGAGGCCGCCAGTCGGCGGATCTCCGCCGAGGGCATGCGGAGCATATCCGCGAGTTCCGGCACCGCCGCCGGGTCCGCGGCGCGCCCCAACTCCACCGCGCGACGCACGAGCCGCTGGTGCTCCCGCCTGTCCATCGGCGATTTCATGCCGCTCCCCATCCCGCCGACCGGGCTGACTCGCTACCGCTCGTCGATGTTTGGCGCCGCATCCTCCGCGCGGCGGCGAGCGAAAGCGAGTCAGCGCGGCGAACGGTTTGTGCCGGGGGCTTCACGGGCGTGTCCCTTCCGTTTGCGCCGTCCGGCCCCGGCCGGCCGGGCGCGCGCCCGGCCCCTCGGCTCGGCCGGCTCTCTTACGAGGCGCCAGCGTTCCAGCGCGCGGAGGGCGCGGGCGTGTTCCCCTTCGTCACCGCCCCGCGCCGAAACGACGGCCAGATCCCAGGTGCGGCCGTTCGGGGTCAGGATCCGGCGGGTCGCGTCGGGCTCGACGAAGCCGACGGCCGCGTAGTGCGACTGCAGGCGCCGGCGCAGCGCCGGGTTCGTTCCGGACGCCAGCAGGCCGAGTTCCTCGAGCCGGTAGAGGAAGCTCTCGGCCGAGACGCCGAAGCGGTGCTTCACCCGCAGCAGCAGCTCCCAGGACCAGCGGCCGTCCGTCAGCCCAAGCTGGCGGGCCGTGGCGCGCACCGCCGGCTCCGGCATCAGGAAGACCGCGGCGAACCGGCGCGCGGCGTGCACGGCATCGAGCGGGTTTACGGTCGGCTGCAGCTCGATCCCGTGCATCGCCGCCGTCGCGAGGTAGACCCGGCCAAGGCCGCAGGCAAGCTGGAAGAGCATGCGCTCGACGCCCAGCCGGGCGTCGAGAAAGAAGAACGCGTTCTGGTTCGCCGGGTCGTACCAGGTGAAGCTCGGCGGCGCGGTCTTGCCCGCGCCGCGCGGGATCGGGGCGACCACGACGCGGAGGCCGGCCGACTCGAAGAGCTCGAAGTAGTCGAAGATCACGCCGTCCCCGACCCCGAAGAAGCCGCGCACGGCCCGTGCATGCCGCTCCATCCCCTCCTCGCTCGGCTCGACCGGGGCGCAGAGGGGGATGCGCGCCTGCTTCGGCGCGCCCGCCAGGTCCTCGAGCGCCAGGATCGCCTCGATCGTCTCCGAGGCCATACGCTCGGCCCGCGCGACCAGCGGCGTCTCCTCCGGCTTCTCGACGAGGAACGGCCGCGCCCGCGCCCCGCCCGTGCGCACCTCCAGCGCCTCGCCGGCGGGATTGAGGAGCGCGTCGGTGGGCAGGCTCAGTTCGCGCGCGGCCGCCAGCAGGACGCGCGCCGAAGGCGCATTCATACCGCGTTCGATGTTGCCCAGCGGCCCCGGCCGGATCCCGATCCGCGCGGCCAGCTCGCGGATGGTCAGCCCCGCCAGCCGCCGGTGAAACCGCAGGTTGCGCCCGATGAACGCCAGGTCGCGCCCGGCCGCCGGCCCCCGTCCCGCTCCGCCGCGTGGTTCCTTCCCCATAATCCAGCCCCGCCTCCCCTGAAGATGAAAGAATGCAATCCTAATCTATATTTTCTGTCAACACCTCTTCTTCATGAAAACACATCTCTCCATACCGCGAAACACATTTCGGTCGTTTGGTTTGCGTGCTCATGCGGATCACGATGGCCTCCGGCTTTCCCCTTTCAGCGTTTCAGCATTTCAGCGTTTCAGCCTCTTCCTCATGTTAAGCTGCCCCGCTCCAGCGCGCTGCACAGACGGTGCGCCGAAAGCTGGGGAATGTCCACGACCGGGGAGAACGCGGATGGAGAAGACCACGTTGGAGAGCACCCACGCATGAGACGACTGCTCGGCATTGCCCTCGGCCTGTTCCTGGCCATGACGCTGCTCTACCTGGCGGCCGAATCGATGGGCTGGACGGACGAGCAGCGCGTCCGGGACGCGCTCGAGACGATCCGCGCCTCCGAGCGCGGCGCGCTTCTCGCGGCGGCCCTGCTCGCCGCCCTGCTGGCCGCCGACCTGTTCCTGCCCGTGCCGTCCAGCCTGCTGATGACGCTCGCCGGCGCGCTCTTCGGGATCGGGGCGGGCGCCGCGATCAGCCTCGCCGGGGCGATGGGCTCCGCCCTGCTCGGGTTCGGGCTCTGCCGGCGGTTCGGCCGGCCGGCCTTCGCCCGCCTGACCGGCGCGCAGGATGCCGAGCGCATCGAGACCTTCTTCCGGAACACGGGCGCCTGGGCGATCCTGCTCAGCCGGAGCGTGCCGATGCTCACGGAGATCGTGAGCTGCCTCGCCGGGTTGAGCGGGATGCGGGCGCGGCTCTTCCTGGCGCTCTCGCTGGCCGGCACGGCGCCGGTCTGCCTGGTCTACGCCTGGGCCGGACATACGGCCGGCGCACAGGGCGGCGCCGGCGCCGCCGTGCTCGTCGCCTTCCTCGCGCCCGCCGCCGGGTTCGCGCTCCTGCGCGCGCTCCGGCGCCGCCCCGCGGCGCGGCCGGCCTGACGGCCCCGCCCTAGTCGTCGAGCGCCTCGCGCGCCCCGTCCGGAAGCGTACCGGCCGCCTCGAGCGCCCGCAGCCGGAGCGCCAGTTCTTCGTGGTGCACCTTCTCGTGCCGGTCGGAACGCCGCTGGATCCAGCGGCGGATCAGGAGGTTGCCCGCCACGGCCACGAGCAGGCCGACCGTCCCGAGCCGGACGACCACGAACGCGACCAGCGCCGCACCCGCCATCGCCATGAACGCGGCGGAGAACCAACTGAAGACCACCCAGATCGCGCGCCCGATCTTGAGGTCCGCATCGCCGTAGGACATCACCCGGTCCGCCATCCCGGTCGTCACCACCGCCGCGAAGGCGACGTAGGTCGTCGAGACCGGCAGGCCGCGGCTGGAGGCGAAGGCGATGACCCCGGCGCTGACGGCCATGATGACCGAGGCCCGCAGCGGGTCGAAATGGATGCGCTTGCCGTGCGCGTCCCGCATCGGCGGCGGCGCCAGCGGCGCATTCGGGTCGGCCGGCCGGACCAGCCGGCGGGCGATCGCGCGACACCAGTTCGGGGCGTAGAGCGCGATATGGTCGAACTGGCTCCCCGTGTTGACCGCGGCCCGGGTCACGCGCTGCGCGTTCTTCGTGAACATGCCCGAGGCCATGAAGACCCCGCAGGCAAAGAGGGCCCAGACGGGGATGGGGATCGCCGTCGCGACGCCCACGCCGGTATCCGCGTGCCGCCAGAGCCAGAGGGCCGCCAACCCGGGCGAGGCGGCGTTCGCCAGGTCGTTCTGCCCGAAGGCGAACGCCATGCTCAGCATCCCGATCACCGTCGTCACGCGGAAGAGCTGCCGGGCGCCGGCCGCGCGCGTGAAGGAGAGGACCAGGTGGATGGCCAGCGTCAGGCCGCCCCAGAGTCCCAGGAGCGAGAGCGCCGGCCCGTAGGCGTCGAGGGTCGCGCCTTCCAGGAACCGTACCGCCGGGAGCCCGGTCAGCCCCTTGGTCACCATGAACCAGAGCAGCCACGTGAGCAGCATCCCCGCGATCCACGGGCCGTGCAGCAGCACCTGCATCGGGTCGTCCGACCGCCGTCCGATCGCCGCGCGGAAGACCCGCTGGAACATGAACGCGGCCAGCCCGCTGAGGGCGATCGAGACCAGGATCGCGATCAGCACCTCGCCCACCTTGTCCCAGTGGACGATGCCGAGCGAGGCCGCGACCGCAATCGAGGCGCCGACGAGTTCGAAGACCAGCGAGGCGGTCGTACTCACCGGCATGCCGAAAGCCGAGTAGCCGTAGAGCAGGAGCGTGTCGACGATGTAGACGGTAACGTACACGGCCATCGCCGCCCGCACGGTCAGCAGCGCCGGGTCGAAGATCCCGCTGCGCGCGGTCTCCATCACGGGCGAGGCCATGCTCGCCCCGGCGATCACGGCCAGGGCGGCGAGGATGACCGCCACGCGCCGCGTGAGCACGCGCGCGCCGAACGCCGCGTTGACCAGGTTCACCGCGTCGTTGCGGCCCACCTCGATGCAGTCCCAGACCAGCAGCAGCAAGGCGAATCCGACGGCGACCTCAAGAAAGCCCATGCGCCCCCCCCAGCCCGCGACCCCACCCGGCGTCGCGACCGGCTTCCTAGCACAAGCCTGACCGGCGCGCAACACGTGCGCGGCCCGGGCTAGACCGGAAGCCGCAGCAGGGGGATGCCCACGCGGCGACGTTCCGTTTCGCCCGGCAGCCGGTCCGTCTTCCGGCGCGGCGCGGCATCCCGGGCCGCGGGGCGGCGCATCGGCAGGAACAGCCCGGTCCCCAGGCCGAGCCGGTGCTTCCCGTACCGCCGGTTCACGCGATCGATGAGGCGCGAGGCCTCGGCCATCTTCTCGATCCGCACCGGGTCGTCGAACAGCTCCGGCTGGGTCATCGGGTCGGACTCCAGCTCCTCGAGCAGGACCATCGTCGCGCGGTACGGCACGCCGGCGGCATAGAGCGCGTCGAAGAGCGCGCGGACCGCCGGCACCGCCTCGTGCGTCGCCGCCGTCGCGCGGGTGAGCCGCGCCCCGAGGGACGCCTGCCCGAAGTCCTGCCGGCGCAGCGCGACCGTGACCGTCCGCGCCCGGAGCCCGTGCCGGCGCAGCTTGATGAAGGCCGACTCCACGTTGCGCAGCAGCTTCGCGTAGACGAAATCGCGGTCCGCCGACGGCGCGGCGAACGTCTTGCCCTTGCTCAGGCTCGCTTGGAGCGGGGGCGCCCCGGACTGCACGGCGTGGACGGCATCGCCGCGCAGCTCGCGCCAGATTTCCCGGCCCGGCTTCCCGAGCAGGCGGCCGGCCCAGGCCTCCGGGCGGCGGACGAAATCCAGCGCCGTGCGCAACCCGTGCCGCTGCAGCAGCGCGACCGTGTTGGGCCCGAACCCCCAGACGTCCGAGAGTGCGCACCGCGCCAGGAAGCGGTGGAGGTGGCGGCCGGCCACCGCGGTGAACCCGCGCGGCTTGCGGAAATCCGAGGCCAGCTTCGCCAGCCCCTTCGAGAGGCTCAGCCCGATCGAGACGGTCAGGCCCAGTTCGGCCTCGGCGGCGGCCTGGAACCGCCGGGCGATCTCCGCGTAGGAGGCGCGGTAGAGCCGGCGCAGCCCGGTCAGCTCGGCGAACCCCTCGTCGATCGAGTACGCCTCCACGTCCGGCGTGAACCGGCGCGCGATGTCGAACATCCGCTGCGAGAAGAGGCTGTAGGTCTCGTAGTCGCTCGGCAGCACGACCAGGTCGGGGCAGAGGCGGCGCGCCTCGCCCAGCGCGATGCCGCGGCGCACGCCGCGCGCCTTCGCCTCGTAGCTGGCGCAGGCGATGATGCCGCGCTCCTTGCCGGTGACGACCGGCCGGCCGCGCAACGCGGGGTCCGCCGCCTGCTCGACGGCCGCGAAGAAGGCGTCGCCGTCGAAATGCAGGATCGCGCGCGGAAAGCCGTCGAGCCGCAGGGGCGGGCCCGCGTCCCCGGCTGTCGTTCCGCCGTCCATGCCCCGTCCCCTTCCCCGTCAGTACTTGCGGATCACCGCGCGCACCACGCCGCCGATCGTCAGCGAGCGCGTCGGGCGGATCGGCGCGTAGGCGCGGTTCGCCGGGTCGAGCCGGACGCCCGACCGGTCGCGCGCGTAGTACTTGATCGTCCACTCGTCGTCGACCTGCGCCACGACGATGTCGCCGTTGCGCGGCGCGCGACCGCGCTCGACGAGCGCCAGGTCCCCGGGATGGATGCCGGCCTCGATCATCGAGTCGCCGCTGACCGTCAGCAGGTACGTGGCCTCCGGCCGCTCGACGAGAAAGGCGTCGAGGCTGAGGGTGTCGACCAGTTCCTCTTCGGCCGGCGACGGGAACCCGGCCCGGACCGTGCCGAGCAGCCGCACATCGGCGCGAAGCCGTTCGGTCGGCGCCAGCTTCCCGCCGGCGCCCTTGCGCAGGTAGCCGAGCTCGGCCATGCGCCCGACGGCGCGGAAGACCGCGTTCTTCGAGCGGCACCCGAACAGGACGCGCATCTCCTCGTACCCCGGCAACCGCCCTTCCCGGCGCAGGAACCCGCGCACGGCCGTCACCTTCTCTTCCAGCCGCATCGGCGCCTTCACGGTCCGCCCTCCCCGCTCCCCACCCCGACCCCGGCTCCACGGTACGTGAACGATCGTTCACCTTCAAGCCAAAGAAGGTCCGGGCAAAAGAAAGTCCGGGCGTTGACACCGCCCGCACGCCTTCCGTAGTATGCGGTCGCAGCGGCGTGGCGCGGTCGGCGTCGGACCCGCGACGGAGGATCGGCTCCTTGACGGCGAACGACGAATACATCGTGGAAATCCTGGAGAACGTCGGGCTGATCCAGCATCGCCAGGGCGCGGAGGCGTTGCGCTCGGCCCAGAAGGAGGGCAAGGACGTCACCGACATCCTGGTCCGCAACACCGGGATGCCGAAGATCGACATCCTCAAGGCCCTGGCCACGCAGTTCGGCATGGAGACCGTCGCGCTGACCGGGATGGCGATCGAAAAGGAGGTCATCGACGCGGTGCCCGCCCGGATCGCCCGCCGCTACCGCATCGTTCCCGTGCACCGCAACGACGCGACGCTCACGGTCGCCCTGAGCGACCCCTTCGACGTCGAGACCCTCGACAGCCTCCGGTACATCCTCAAGACCAACGTCGAGGGCGTCATCGCCCCGCAGGAAGAGATCGAGATCACGCTCGACCAGTACTACCCGCAGGTCGACGAGGACGTGAAGACGATGTTCACGGACCTGCAGGAAGACACGGACGCCCGGGAACACCTGGCCGCCGGCGTCTCGGACGAGTACGCCGACGTGACCGAAGCGGACGAACCGATCATCAAGCTGGTCAACCTGGTCATCCTGGAAGCGTTCCGGCGCCGCGCCTCCGATATTCACCTCGAGCCGCTCGAGCGCAAGTTCCGCGTCCGGTACCGCATCGACGGCGTGCTGCACGAGATGGAGAGCCCGCCGCGCCGGCTGCAATCGGCGATCATCAGCCGCGTGAAGATCATGTCCGGGATGAGCATCGCCGAAAAACGCCTGCCGCAGGACGGACGCATCCAGATCAACGTCACGGACCGCGAACTGGACCTGCGCGTCTCCGTGCTCCCGGCCAATCACGGCGAAACGGTCGTCATGCGGATCCTGGACAAGTCGAGCATGCTCCTGGGGCTCCCGCAGCTCGGCTTCTTCTCCGACGACCAGCAGACGTTCGAGCGGCTGATCCAGCTCTCCGACGGCATCCTGCTGGTCACCGGGCCGACGGGCTCGGGCAAGACCACAACGCTCTACGCGTGCCTGAACGCGATCAACAAGCCCGACCGCAAGATCATCACGGTCGAGGACCCGGTCGAGTACCAGCTCGGCGGCATCAACCAGGTGCAGGTCCGCACGGACATCGGCATGACCTTCGCCGCCGCGCTGCGCTCGATTCTGCGCCAGGCGCCGAACATCATCATGATCGGCGAGGTCCGCGACCTGGAAACGGCGGAGATCGCCGTGAACGCCTCGCTGACCGGTCACCTCGTCTTCAGCACGCTGCACACGAACGACGCGCCGAGCGCGATCCCGCGGCTGATCGACATCGGCGTCAAGCCCTTCCTGGTCTCCTCCTCCGTCCGGGCGGTGATGGCGCAACGTCTCGTGCGGCGCATCTGCTCGCGGTGCAAGCAGGAGCACAAGCCGACGGACACGGAGCTGCACCTCCTCGGCCCGGCGGCGGCGCAGGTCGCGGACGCGCAGCTCTACGCGGGCCGCGGCTGCAACGACTGCAACGGGACCGGCTACCGCGGCCGGATGGGCATCTACGAAATCTTCGTCCTCGACGACACGGTCCGCAACATGATCCACGGCCAGGTGGCGGCCGCCGACCTGCGCAGCGAGGCGCGCCGGCTCGGCATGCGGACGCTGCGCGAAGACGGACTGCGCAAGTGCGTGGCAGGCATGACCACGCTCGATGAAGTGTTCCGCGTAACCATGGGAGACCGCGACTGATGGGCGAACTCATGAAGGCCGGCGAACTGCAGATGGACGACCTGCTCGCGCTGGTCGTCGAAGAGGGCGCGTCCGACCTGCACATCACCGTCGGCTCGCCGCCCGTGCTGCGCATCCACGGGGCGCTCCAGCCGCTCGATTCCGAGCCGCTGACCGCGGACGACACCGAGCGGATCATGCGCGCCATCACCTCCGAGGATCATATCCAACGGGTCCGCGAGGGCGGCACGACCGACTTCGGGTTCGGGTTCCGGGACCTCGCGCGGTTCCGCGTCAGCGTGCTGAAGCAGAAGGGCTCGTTCGGCATCGTACTCCGGCAGATTCCCTCCCGCCTGATGACGCTCGAGGAGATCGGCCTTCCGCCCCAGGTCAAGGAACTGCTCTACCGCCCGCGGGGGCTGATCCTGGTCACGGGCCCCACGGGCTCGGGGAAGACGACGACGCTGGCGAGCATGCTCAACATCATCAACGAAACGCGCGACTGCCACATCGTCACGGTCGAGGACCCGATCGAGTACTACCACGACCACAAGCGCAGCATCGTCACCCAGCGCGAGATCGGCGTCGATGTCTCCGGTTTCGAGGAGGCGCTGCGGCGCGCGCTGCGCCAGGACCCCGACGTCGTGCTCGTGGGGGAAATGCGGGACCTGGAAACGATGGAGGCGGCCATCACGGCGGCGGAGACGGGCCACCTCGTGTTCGCCACGCTGCACACGACGGGCGCGGCGCGAACGGTCGACCGCATCGTCGACGCCTTCCCCACCGACCAGCAGGAGCAGATCCGGACCCAGCTCTCCTCCACGCTGGTCGCGGTCATCTCGCAGATCCTGCTCCCGCGCGCCGACCGGCCCGGTCGCGTCGCGGCCTTCGAGATCATGATCGCCACGCCCTCGATCCAGGCGCTCATCCGCGACAACAAGACCTTCCGCATCACCTCGGACATCCAGACGGGCGGCCGCCTGGGCATGTTCACGCTCGATACGCACCTGTTCGACCTCTACCGCCGGGGCATGGTCAAGTACGAGGAGATGATCACCAAGGTCCAGGACGCCGAGGGCGTGCTGGAGAAGCTCGAGGCCCTCAAGCATTCGAAACGAAGGTAAGGCGCCATGTCCGAGCCCACCGAATCCAACGCCGCGATCCAGGACTACCTCCTGCAGCAGGTGCTCGAGGACGGCCTGGTCACCCCCGAACTGGCCGCCGAGATCATGGAGGAGCATCGCCGCACCGGGACGCCGACGCGGGAGCTGATCGTGGACATGGAAGCGGTCAGCGAGGACCAGATCCTCGACCTGATCGACCGGCAACTGGACTCCTACGTCATCGACCTCTCCTCGCGGTCCATCGACGAAGACACCGCGCGCACCATCCCGGCCAGCGCGGCCCGGATGTACAACGTCGTGCCGGTCGAGGCGAAGGACAACACGGTGACGCTCGCGACCTCCGACCTCCTCAGTCCGGAGGTCATGGACGAGCTGGTCTTCGTCCTGACCCGCGACATCCAGTACGTGGTCGCCCGCCGCCGCGATATCCATAACGCGATCCTCGAGATCTTCGGCGACGTGAGCGAGTCGGTCGGCGACATGCTCTCGCAACTGGAATCCGACCTGGAGTCCGCCGGCGACCTGCTGGACATGTCGAAGGCCAAGGGCGGCGATATCGTCGACCTCGAGCAGGTGGCCAACCAGGCGCCCGTCGTTCGTTTCGTCAACCTCGTGCTCTACCAGGCGGTCCAGGACCGCGCCTCCGACATCCACTTCGAGCCCTTCGAGGACGCGTTCAAGATCCGGTACCGCGTCGACGGCGCGCTCTACGAGATGGCGCCGCCGCCCAAGCAGCTCGCCCTGCCGGTCACCTCCCGGATCAAGGTCATCTCGGGACTGAACATCGCCGAGCGCCGGCTCCCGCAGGACGGGCGCATCAAGCTGACGATCGGCGGCCGGCCGATCGACTTCCGCGTCTCGACCCTGCCAACCCAGTTCGGCGAGAGCGTCGTGCTGCGTATCCTCGACCAGAGCATCGTGCAGCTCGACCTCGAAAACATCGGGATGCCGGACGATATCTACGAGACGTTCAGCTACGACATCACCAAGCCCAACGGCATCGTCATCGTCACGGGCCCCACGGGCTCCGGAAAGACGACGACGCTCTACGCGGCGCTCAAGCGCCTGAACCGGATCGAGACCAAGCTGCTGACGGCCGAGGATCCGGTCGAGTACGACGTGGAAGGGATCATTCAGATCCCGATCCACGAATCGATCGGCCTTACGTTCGCCCGCACGCTGCGCGCCTTCCTCCGGCAGGATCCCGACATCATCCTCGTCGGCGAGGTCCGCGACCTCGAGACCGCGCAGATCGCCATCCAGGCGTCGCTGACGGGCCACCTGGTGTTCAGCACACTGCACACGAACGACGCGCCGGGCGCGATCACGCGCCTGGTCGACATGGGCGTCGAGCCCTTCCTTATTTCCTCCACGCTGGAAGGCATTCTCGCGCAGCGGCTCGTGCGCACGATCTGCGCGCACTGCAAGAAGCCCTACGCGCCGGAGGCGTCGCTGCTCCAGCAGCTCGATCTGCGCACCGAGCAGATCGGCGACCGCCCGTTCTATTTCGGCGAGGGATGCAAGCAGTGCAACAACACCGGCTACCACGGCCGCCGCGGCGTCTTTGAGTACCTGCGGATCACGGATCCGATCCGGGAGCTGATCAACCAGCGCAAACCGACGCTGCAGCTCCGCGACAAGGCCGTCGAGATGGGGATGCGCACCTTGCGCGAAGACGGCGTACGCTGCATCCTGGACGGGTACACCACGGTCGAAGAAGTGCTGAAGTACACCTGAGCCCCGGGCGCTCCCGGGGCGCGGAGGAACGGTCATGCCGACGTTTGTCTACGAGGCGGTGGATGCGAAACGCAAGGTCACCCGTGGAACCATCGAGGCCGAGACCCAGAACGCCGCAGGGGCGAAGCTGCGCGAGAAGGGCCTCTTCCTGACCAAGATCGCCGAGGCGACCGCCCGCAGCAAGGCGACCCAGCGGAAGGCCGCCGGGACCAAGGGCAAGGGCTTCGTCCTGGGCGGTCGCGTCAAGGCCAAGCAGTTGATGATCGTCACCCGTCAGCTCGCCACCCTGATCGACGCCGGACTCCCCCTGCTGCGCGGACTCCAGGTCATCCAGCGCCAGGAACGGAATCCCGTGCTGAAACGCACCATGGCCTCGCTCGCCGAGTCGATTCAGTCCGGCAGCACGCTGGCCGAGGCCATGGGCGAACACCCGAAGGTCTTCAACCGCCTGTACGTCAACATGGTCCGGGCCGGCGAAATCGGCGGCGTCCTCGACGTCGTTCTCACCCGCCTGGCCGAGTTCATGGAGAAGGTCCAGAAAATCAAGAGCAAGGTCATCAGCGCGATGACCTACCCGGTGGTCGTGCTGTTCGTCGCCGTGCTGATTCTCTTCTTCCTGCTGACGCAGATCGTACCGAAGTTCGCCGAGATCTTCGAGGACCTGCTGGACGACGCCACGCTGCCCGGCCTGACCCAGTTCGTCATGGCCGCCAGCGAGACGCTGGTCCGCCGCCTGCCGCTGGTGATCGGCGTGGTCATCCTCCTCACGCTCCTGCTCTCCGGGCTCAAGCGCACGAAGAGCGGCCGGCTCGCGCTCGACCGCTTCAAGCTCCACATGCCGATCTTCGGCCCGCTCGTCTCGAAGACGGGCATCGGCCGGTTCAGCCGCACGCTGGGCACGCTGCTCAGTTCCGGCGTACCCATCCTCCAGGCGCTGAACATCGTGCGCGACACGGCGGGCAACGAGGTCATCGCCCGCGGCGTCAACGTCGTGCACAACAGCGTGAAGGAGGGCGAAAATATCGCCCCGCCGATCGAGGCCACCGGCATCTTCCCGCCGATGGTGATCAGCATGGTCGAAGTCGGCGAGGAAACCGGCCGGCTCCCGGACATGCTCATGCGCATCGCCGACGCCTACGACGAAGAAGTGGACAACACCGTCGCGGCCCTCAGTTCAATCATCGAGCCGATCCTGATCGTCTTCCTCGCCGTCATCGTCGGCACGATCGTGGTCGCACTGTTCCTGCCGATGATCGAGGTCATGAACCGCATCCAGGCCTGAGCGGCCGCGCGCGAGCTTGACCGCGCCCGGAACCGGGCGGAAACTGCAATGGGACGGACGCCGCGCGCGAAGCGCGGCGCCCGCCCGGGAGAAACGGCATGAACAGGCAACATCGTGCACGGGGCTTCACACTGATCGAGCTGCTGACCGTCATCGGGATCATCGGCCTGCTCGTCGCCCTGCTCTTTCCCGCCATCGGCACCGCGCGCAACGCGGCCGCGCGCGCCCGGGCGCGCCGCGAGATGAGCTCGATCGACAGCGGCATGCGCTCCTTCCGCGTCGACTACGGCCGGTTCCCGCTGCAGGACGGGACCGAGGAGGACCGCCAGTACAGCGACGCGGACTACGTCAACCTGATCAACAGCCTCCGCGGCAACAATCCCACGGACAATCCGCTGCGCAACGCCTACCTCGACGTCTCCGAATCGAGCCTCGAGAACGGCGTGCTGCTCGATCCGTGGGGCGAGCGCTACCGGGTGGCGGCCGACTGGAGCGGCGACAACCGGATCAGCGCGACCGCCATGAGCCCCCACCCCGAGGTCCGCGGGCGTGGCGTCGCAGCCTGGTCCGTGGGCGCCGACGGCGAAAGCACGCCCCGCGACCGACACATCAAGTCATGGGAGAACTGAGCCCCCGCGGAAGGCGCCGGGCACGTGCAGCCCCGCCGGACCGGCACGTGCTCTACGAGGCCGCCGTGCAGGCGGTCGACTGGGAGATCCGGTTCCTCCAGCGGCTCTATCGGGCCGCCGCCGGGCGACCCGCGCGACGGCTTCGCGAGGACTTCTGCGGAACCGCGGCGCTGGCCTGCGCCTGGGCGGCGCGGCATCCGCAGAACCGGGCCTGGGGCATCGACCTCGACCCGGAAGTCCTCGCCTGGGGCCGCCGCGAGCACCGCGACCGGCTGCCGCCCGAGGCCGCGCGCCGCGTCGTCCTGCGCCGCGCCGACGTGCGGCGCGCCCGTACGCCGCCCGTGGACGTGGTCGCCGCGCTCAACTTTTCCTATTCCGTCTTCAAGACCCGCGCGCAGCTCGGGGGCTGGATGCGCCGCGCCTGCGCCGCGCTCGACCGGCCCGGCCTCCTCGTGCTCGACGCCTACGGCGGAACCCGGACCATGACGACCGGCGAGGAGCGCCGGCGCGTGCCCGCCTCGATCTCGCCGGCCGGGGAGCCCGTGCCGCCCTTCACCTATGCCTGGGAGCACGCGCACTTCGACGTGATTTCGCACCACCTGCGCTCCTGCATCCACTTCACGCTCCCGGGCGGCCGGACCCTGCGACGCGCCTTCACCTACGACTGGCGGCTCTGGACGCTGCCCGAACTGCGCGAACTGCTCGCGGAGGCGGGGTTCGACCGGGTCGAGGTCTACCTGCACGGCTGGACCCCCAGCGGCGCTTCCGACGATGTCTACCGCCGCCGGAAGCGCTACGAGAACGCGCTCGGCTGGGTCGCCTACCTGGCCGCGGTCAAACGCTGAGAGCGGCGGATCGTGCAGGCCCGCGCATGACCCCCCGACCACGCGCCAGCGGACGGCGCGGGGGGCGGATGGCCTGGGCCTGCGCCCTCGCCGCAATCGCGTCCATGCCCGCGGCATCCGGTTCGGGGCCGACGTCGCCCCGAAGCGACCCGGTAGCGCCGGGCCCGGTCCGCGAGATCGAGATTCGCGTGCGGCGCACGGACCCTGACGTGGTGCGCGAGGCGCTGCACTTCGCCGAAGGCGACACCCTGTCCTCCGAAGCCCTCGCGGCGTCGCGCCGGTCGCTTCTCGAACTCGGCCTGTTCCGCACCCTCGACATCACCCCGGCGTGGGTCCCCGAGCTGGACGGCTACCGGGTGACGGTGCAGGGCGAAGACGGCTGGTTCATCCTGCCGTGGCCCATGTTCGGAAGGGCCGGCGGCGAGACGTTCGGCGGGCTCCTGCTTCTCGTCCATAACGTCTTCCGAAGGTCGGAGGGCCTCATGCTCCTCGGCATGCGCAGTGAAGACCGCGTGTTTGCGGTCGGTGGCCTTCACCTGCATGGGCACGGTCTCAGCGGCGGCTTTCGGGACGACCAATGGACGGAGGTCCAGTACGCAGACGGCGCCTACAGCCGTCTTCGCTTCCGCGACAGCTCGGGAAGCCCTCGGCCCTCCGACTACGGCGAGGTCGTTCGGACGCTTCGCCGCGAGGAGACGGATGGGTTTCTCGGGGCAACCTGGCGCGCATCGTCCGGACTGAGCCTCTCGCTTCGCGTCGCCCTCGCCCGGCTGGCCGCGGAAGACGAGTCCTCCGGGACACGCCAGGAAACGCAGCTCGGCTCCCTGCTCCTGTCGGCCGCCTACGGCACGCCCGGAGGCAATGGCGAAAGCATGGGCGGCATGTTCGGCGCGTTCGGACGCCTGTTCGGTCTCGGCATGGCCGGCGTGCAGGACCGGCTCCAACCGCGCACCGGGAACGACTGGTCGACCCGGGTCAGCGGCGCCATCGAGCGCGGCGACTCCGTACTGGGTTCCGACGCCGAATACGTCCGGGCAACGGCCGGCCTTCGGGTGTCCCGGCATTTCGAGGACTGGAGCCGCCTGACGCTCGGACTGATGGGCGGATGGGGAACCCGCCTGCCGGAAAGCCGCGCCTTCACGGCCGGCGAGCCCGGGGCGCTGGCCGGCCGCTACGCGCGCGATCACCGCGGCGATCGTCTCCTCGCCGCCTCGCTGGGCTACGGCCGACCGTTCTTCCGCAGTCGCGTGGGCACCCTCCACACCCAGGCCTTTGCCGACGTCGCGCGGGTGGTCGGCCCGGAGACCCGTGGTACCACGACGGGCGCAGGGCTCAGCATCGCCTACACGTTCTGGCGCTTCCCCCTCCCGATCGGCGGGGGCGTCACCTACGGCTTTCGCGATCGCGACGCACAGTTCAGCCTCGCCGTCGGCGGCGCCTTCTGACGCGGCTTCTCTCGCGAACACCGCGCCCTTATACTCGCGCGCAACACCGAATGCCCGGATGACACGGGAGCCCGTACGATGACTCGATCGCCCCCCCTCCGTCCCAAGTGGCCCGGGACGATGACCGATCGCGAGCGGTTCAACCGCCAGATGCACCATCGGCCCGTGGACCGCTGCTTCAACATGGAGTTCGGCTACTGGCACGAATGCTTCGATCGATGGCCGTTCTTCCGCGGCCACGGGATCCGGTCCAACGGGCAGGCCGACCGGTTTCTCGGGTTCGACCGGATCGCGCACACCGGCGCGCCCGGGCTCCACCCGCCGTTCGAGGAGAAGACCGTCCGTGAAACGGCGACCTCGCGCATCCGGATCAACCGCGACGGCCTGCTGGCCGAGGTCCCGAAGGACGGCCACGCGACCATCCCGCACTTCATCGAGTCCTCGATCAAGACGCCGGACGACTGGAAGCGCGTGAAAGCCGAGCGCTTCGACCGCAGCCATCCCGACCGGCAGATCGACGTCGCGGCCCTGCGGCGCGCACACCCGCCGACCCGGGACTACCCGCTCGGCGTGGGCTGCGGCTCGATGATCGGAAAAATCCGCGACCTGCTTACGTTCGAGGGACTGGCCTACGCCTGCTACGACTACCCGGACATGGTGGAGGACATGGTCGAGACCCACTGCCTGCTGGTGGAAGACTTCCTCGACCGGGTGCTGCCCGCCATCGATTTCGACTTCGCCTCCGGGTGGGAGGACATCTGCTTCAAGAGCGGCCCGCTGGTTTCCGTCCCGTTCTTCAGGGACGTGGTCGTGCCCCGGTACAAGCGCATCCGCGCCAAGCTCGACGCCCACGGCATCGACCTCTGGTACACCGACTGCGACGGCGACGTCCGGCCGATCCTTCCCCATCTGCTCGAGGGCGGCATCAACTGCCTGTTCCCGTTCGAGGTCCATTGCTGCGCCCACCCCGCGGCGCTGCTCGACGCGTACGGGCCCGAGCTGCGCATCATGGGGGGAGTCGACAAGATGCAGCTCGCACGCGGCCGCGAGGCCATCCGGGCCACCCTTGAAACGCTCGTCCCCCTCGTCGAGCGCGGCGGCTACATCCCCTTCTGCGACCACCGCTGCCCGCCGAACGTCGACCCCGACGACTACCTCTACTACCTCGATCTCAAGGAGCGGATGTTCGGTCTTCCGGCCGGGCCCCGCCGGGCGCCATGATCCGCATCGACAGCCCGCGCAACGACCGCGTCAAGGAGCTGGTCCGGCTCCGGCGCCGGAACGCCCGCGACGAGGCGGGGCTGATCCTCGTCGAGGGCTACCGCGAGGTGAGGCGGGCACTCGATCATGGGGTCCGCCCCTCCGCGCTCTACTACGCGCCGCCGCTGTTCCAGGGCACGAACGAGCCCGGGCTCATCGCCCGCTGCCGCGAGGCCGGCGCGGACCTCTTCGAGTGTGCCGAGACCGTCTTTCGCAAGCTCTCCTACCGCGACCGGCCCGACGGGCTGCTGCTCGTCGCCCCGCAGATTCGCCTCGGGCTCGACGACCTGCGCCTGCCTCCGGCGCCGCTCCTGCTCGTCTGCGAGCGGATCGAGAAGCCGGGCAACCTCGGCACGATGCTCCGCTCGGCCGACGCGGCCGGGACGGACGCCGTGCTCGTCTGCGACGGGTGCACGGACATCCACAACCCGAACACCGTCCGGGCGAGCGTCGGCGCGCTCTTCACGCGCCCCGTCGTCGAGGCGGCCACGGCCGAGGCGCTCCCCTGGCTGCGGGCGCGCGGCGTGCAGATCGTCGCGGCCGCCCCGGCGGCCGACCGGCTCCACACCGAGGCCGACCTGACGGGGCCGGTCGCCCTCGTCGTCGGCGCCGAGCAGTACGGTCTGACCGACCCCTGGCTCGCCGGGGCCGATACGCGCGTGCGGATCCCGATGTGCGGCGACTGCGACTCGCTCAACGTCGCCGCCGCCGCCACCATCCTCCTCTTCGAAGCCGTCCGCCAGCGCCATCCCGGCGCCACCCGCCGCAGCAGCGACGGATGAACAGGTCCATGCCCCCAAAACGGCCAAAAAGGGGTCAAAAAGGGGTCAGTCCC